>NZ_JBSFRB010000037.1:0-92169 GCF_053589015.1 Streptomyces sp. NPDC003393
CGAGACGTACTACAACATCGACGGAACACTCAAGGGCACCAAGGAGCCGGCCGTCGGAGGCCTTGAGTCGGAGGCGATCGACTACGGCTACGACGACCTGGGCGACCTGACGGACTTCGGCGGACTGACCGGCTACCTGCGGAACGTGTCCTACTCGGCCCTCGGCGAGCCGTTGCAGCTGACACTGGGCACAGGAGGCACCGACAACAAGAGCATCTACGTCACCAACAGATACGAGACCGGAACCGACCGCCTCACCCGCAGCCACGTCACGGATCAGTCGCATCCCTGGATGCTGCAGGACCTCAACTACAGCTACGACGAGTCCGGCAACGTCACCGCGATCAGCGACCCGACGACGCTCGGCGGAGACAACTCGCCCGACACCCAGTGCTTCACCTACGACGGCCACCAGAGACTGACCGAGGCCTGGACGCCCACCTCACAGAACTGCGCGGACTCTCGCAGCGCAACCAGCCTCTCCGGCCCGGCCCCGTACTGGACCAGCTACACCTACAACAACGCCGGCCAGCGACTTACCGCAACGGACCACAAAAGCACCGGCGACACCAAGACCACCTACTGCTACACCAAGCCCACCCAGCCCCACACCCTGACCGGCACCACAACCAAGACCGACTGCACCAGCCCGGAACGCGCCTACAGCTACGACACGACAGGCAACACGACGCAGCGCCCCGGAGCATCCGCGGCGCAGAGCCTGACCTGGTCACCAGAGGGCAAGCTGACCAAGCTGACGGAAGCCGGAACCTCCACAAACTACGTCTATGACGCCAACGGCTCACTCCTGATCCGCGCCACCGACAACGGCGAGCGCGTCCTCTACGCCGGGGCCACTGAACTCGACCTGCGTGCCAACGGCACCGCCTGGGCGCAGCGCTACTACTCCGCGGGCGGCATCACGGCCGCCTTCCGCTCCAACGAGTCGGGAACCAACAAGCTCACCTACCTGACGGGCGACCACCACGGCACATCAACTTTGGCGCTGACCCCGGACACCGCCCAGACCTTCACCAAGCGCTACACCACCCCGTTCGGCGAGGACCGAGGCAAGCCCCAGTACGGCCCCTGGCCCGACGACAAGGGCTTCCTCGGCAAAACACGGGACACTAACACCGGCCTGACCCACATCGGCGCCCGCGAATACGACCCCGTGATCGGCCAGTTCCTCAGCGTCGACCCCGTACTCGCCCCGAACGACGTGCAGAGCCTTAACGGATACAGCTACGCGGCAAACAACCCCATCACCCAGAGCGATCCCAGCGGCCTGTGCCATCCAGACCAGTGCGGCATCGGTTATCCAATCGGCGGAACAGGTACGAACGGAACCGACAAAGAATACGTCACTAAAGCGCCTCCTGGGGCAGGAGGAGTCGGTGCTTCCGGATACAGCGGTGCGGGATATCAAGGTGATCTCCCTGATGCTGCCCATGGCGATTCAAACAACATGGTCCAGATTCAGGGTGTGTGGAATGTCAGAATTTATCCGGCCGTCTACGTGCCCGCGAACAACCCGCATCTTGAGCAGATCGCAGAAGCTTTCCATAAATGGGTCGACTACGTTTGCAACGCGCGACTCGGCTATGACTACGGCTGTATGGCTCCACGGGACGACGGGACGGACCCAAATGCCTATCAGCGAGTCAAGGGAAAGATGTTCTCCTGTAACCACGACTGGGACTGCGGTGCCAACTGGTTCAATCCGACCGATTTGGTGAAGGCCGGTGCGGCTTCTGGGCTGGTTGCAGGAAATGGTCGAATAGCTGGTCGCCTGGGACGGAGGGGCGGCCGAGGGGCTTCTGCGGGAGGGCCATGCAGCTTTGACCCGGACACGCCGGTTTTGCTGAAAAACGGCAAGACGACGCCCATCGGCACCGTGAAGCCTGGAGACAACGTCGCGGCGGCCGATCCTGAAACAGGCAAGCGCAAGGGCTCGAGAACTGTCACGGCCCGACTGGTCCACCACGATGACGACCTCGTAGACGTGACCATCGAAAGCGGTGGCGGTCGCAAGTCGGTCATTCACACAACCTCACGGCACCCCTTCTGGGACGACACCCTCAGCACGTGGGTCCCCGCCGGAAAGCTGAAGTCTGGGCACGCCCTCAATACAGCCACGAACAGACATGCGCGAGTCGTGGCCGTTCAGAACCAAGCCGGTGCCGCCGACATGTACAACCTTACGGTCGAGGACCTGCACACGTACTATGTGCTGGCGGGCGAGACGCCGGTACTCGTTCACAACAGCAACTGTGGTGTTCGGAAGCACGACAAGGCTCGGGGTGCCGCCGGTGTTGATGAAATGACGGCGACGTTCGAGAAGTTCTACAAGAAGTCCGATATCTACAGCGAGAGCTACGGGAACGGACTCGAACTCTGGACCCCCTACGGCAAGCGGCAAGTGGATATCGCGGTCAGGCAGCCAAACGGCAACCTTCACCTTTATGAGGTGAAGGTGAATAAATCGAACTACACGAGGGGTCAGCGAAGGAAGGACGAATGGCTAGCGAAGACGTACGGGTTTGAAACCTCGGTAGTCCGTCGCGGCACAGAGTGTCCAATCTGCAACCCCTAACCTGAGAGGATGGCCAGTGAGTAGCGACTTCGGCTTCTGGAAGCGTTGCATCGGGGACCCCGAGGAAGTCTTTGACGCCCTCGCTGAAGGCGACACCAGTGACCTCGTGGCAAGTCCTGACGTATTGCGGTTTCGGGAAGAACTGCTGGCTAGGTGGCCGGACGTGGCCGACGTTCTGGAGCCGTCCCAGTTTGACCTGGAGGAGGAGCCTGACGATGCAGCCAAATACGTCCTCCTGACCCTTTCGGTTCGCCAGCTCGACTATCTCCCAGAGATTCTCGGCATGGCGAAGAGGAACGGTCTCGTTGGTTTTAGCGGAGTGGCGGGCGAGCCAATCGCCTGATCCTCCACAGGGGTGGCCTGCCTCTTCGCTCAGGCGAATAGGCAGGGCCGCTTCATGCCCTGTATGGGGCATTACGTCCTGCCTTGACGGCAGTAGTTGACGGCAACGGCGGCGAACACCAGGAGTGTTCGCCGCTGTTGCCGTGCGTGGGTCAGGGGCGGTCGAGAGCGTTGCCGAGGGCGGTCATGGCTTCGCGTTGGAGGCGGAGTCGGACGTGGGCGTAGACGGTGGCGGTGACGCCGATGTGTGCGTGGCCGAGGAGTTCCTTGATCACTACGAGTTCGACGCCCTGTTCCAGGAGCAGGGTGGCGGTGGAGTGGCGGAGGTCGTGGAAGCGGATGCGGCGGAGGCCTGCCTTGCGGAGGAGCGTGAGGAAGGTGCGGGTGAGGTTGGTCGGGTCGATCGCACCGCCCTGCGCAGCGGTGAACACGTGCCCGCTGTGCTGCCACGCGGCGCCCGCGGCCTCCCGCTCGCGCTGTTGCTGCTCATGGTGGAGCTTCAGCGACTGGACGCAGCGGGCGGGGACAGCGATGCGGCGCTCGGAGGCTCGCGTCTTGGTGGGCAGCGTGGTGAGACCGCCGGCATTGCGTTGGAGTGTGCGGCGGATGGCGGCGGTGCCTGCGTCGAGGTTGAGGTCTTCCCAGTGGAGGCCGAAAAGTTCGCCTTTGCGGAGTCCGGTGTGGAGGGCGAGTTCGAACAGGGCGTGCAGCCGGTGGCCTTGGGCTGTGGTGAGGAGCTGGCGGGCTTCGTCGGCGGTGAGGGGTTCGAAGCGTCGGGGCCTTGGGGTGCCGGTGCGGACGTTGCGGGCGACGTTGCGTGGGATCTCTCCTTCGCGGACGGCGTGCTCCAGGGCGGATTTGAGCACGGAGTGGATGTAGTTCAACGTCAGCGGAGAGAGCAGCTTGGAGCAGCACTGGCCGATTGCGCAGCAGCGGGGCTGGTCGCGCCGGGCGTCGAGGCGGCGGGTGCAGCACTGGCAGGTGGTGCGGAGCTGGTTGAGCCAGGTGCGAATGTCCTTGGTGGTGAGCTTGGTGAGCTTCTTCTTGCCGAGGCCGGGGATGAGGTACCGGTTGACGCAGGAGGTGTAGCGGGTGTGCGTGTTCTCGCGGAGGTGGTGGACGGCGACGGTGTCGAGCCAGTACGTCAGGTATGCGGCCACGCTGCCCTGCGCGGAGGGGATGGGGAGACCGCGGTTGCTGGCGGCGATCTTCTCGGTGAGCTTGGCCAGGGCGTCCTTGCGGGTGGCGCCGTAGACGCGGACGCGGCGGCGGGTGTTGCCGGGGGCGAGGACGTATCCGGCGGCTTCCCAGCGGCCGTCCTTGCGCTGGTAGACGGTTCCGTCGCCGTTGGCGCGCACACGGCGGGAGGCGGGGGTGTCGCGAGGCGTGGCCATCAGGCAGCTTCCTGTTCGAGGCGGGCGCGGATGAAGTCGGTGAGGGCGTGGGCGGGGATACGGCGGGCGCGGCCGAGGGTGATTGAGGCGAGCTGCCTGGTGCGGAGCAGGTCGTAGACGGCGGAACGGCCGAGCTGGAGGCGGGCCATGACCTGGGGCACCGTCAGCAGATCCAGCGCTGGCTCTGTCTCCGGGCGGAGGACAGTGGGCGGGGGCAAGGTCATCAGCAGCCCCCTTCAGCCGCGAACTGCCGTTCCAGTTCTCTGCGGTGCCATACGGAGGCTGCAAGGAGTGCAGCGCCGGGGCTGGAGCCGGTGCCGAGGTAGTCCCAGTGGCCGACGACGAGAGTCGTGTCCGCATCGGAATCGGGGAGGCTGGCGTGGGCGTGGGCCTGTTCGGTGCGCCAGGCGCGGCGGGCGGCGCGCAGCGCGCCGAGGGTGGTCGAGTAGGCGCGGGACTTGGTGGAAAAGTGGCCCCGGAAGCCGAGCATGTGGTCCCGCTTCCAGAGCTTCAGGCCAGCGAGCTCGGGCAGCCTGCCGAGTTCCCAGCAGGTGCGGATCATCTGCCGCACGTGCCGGGCGACGGCGAGCCGTGGCAGTGGGCGGGCCTGTCCGGTGCCGTCGCAGGCGGTGCACGGGAGCGGGGTTCCGTGGGGGAGGACGGTTGCGCCGCGTCCCTGGCAGGGGCGGCAGAACAGGGCGCGGTCGAGGGCGCCGGAGGCGTCGGCGGACTTGGTGGCGTACTTGGCCACGTAGGCGGCCACGGGCCTGGTCGGTGAATTCGGCGTCAGCACCGAAGGCGGCGATCTCGCGTACGTCGAGTTGTTCACCCCAGGCGAGTTCGCGTTCCCCGACCGCGTCCGACTCAACCGTGACACGAACCCGTGCGGCGGCGGCGCGTACGGCGTCGGTGAGCACGGCGACGGTGGCGTAGGGCGGCGGGGGCTGGCTGGTGCCGTCGGGGCCGTCGAGTCGGATCACGGCGTGGAAGTGGACCAGGCCGCGCTGCTGGTACTCGGCGACCTTGGCGAAGGAGATCCGCAGGACCTCGTGGGCGGCCTTCTGGGTCATGCCGAGCCGGGCGGCGAGTTCGCGGCGCAGGTAGGTGGTGAAGCGGGCCCACAGGGCTCCGGCGTGGGCGTTGAAGAGGACCGCGCCCGCGTAGTCGTACGTCTTCGGGTTCAGCGGCGTGCCGAGCAGGGGGTCCGTGGGTTCGTGGAGCTTGCGGCAGCGGCAGGGACGGATGTCGCCGCCGGGGCTGGTGGGGTCGGTTGTGGACGGGGCCGAAGGACGGTGGGGTGAGGGTGACGAAGACGCGGGGGTGGGTGCGGACGGTGTCGGGGACGTTCTTGCCGCCGGAGAGGCCGGCGCGGATGAGGTGGTAGGTGTCAGCGGCGTAGAGGCGGGAGCAGGCCGGGCAGCGGGAGGCTCGGCGGTTCCCGCACGCGGTGAGCAGGCTGCCCGTGGGCTCCTCCGTCGTCGTGTAGGAGCGCAGGACCTCACCGGTCGCGGTGTCGACGGTGGTGCTCTGCCCCGTCAGGCGGACGGGTTCGGTGCAGCCCCCGAGGCGTTCGATCTGCTGCTGGGCGCGGTCGAAGTCGGGCTGGTTGGCGAGGTGGAGCAGGTCCCGCACGGCGGGGCTTGCCACGTGGCGCAGGTCCAGGGTGACCATTCGGGGCGTGTCCCTTCTGTCGGGTGGGTGCCCCCGAGCAGCAACCAACCAGGCGAGGAGGCGTGTTGGTGCTGCTCGGGGCATGACGAACCAGGCCCATGGGGTGGGCGTGGATTTCAGGGAGGGGTGATCCGGCCGGTGGCCGGGTGGCTCAGAGTTGAGCGAGGGCGGCGGTGGCCACCGGCAGGGCGATGCCCATGCGGGTAGCGAGCTGGGCGGCGGTGACCGGTGTTCCGTGCTCGGCGTGGTGGGTGTCCGCGATGCGCCGGGCCGCACTCAGCAGTGCGGCGGGCAGGCGCCGGGCGAGGGCCGGTGGCAGGGGCCTTGGCGACGGCCGGGGCGGAGCCGGGCGCCTCCATCACGGCGGGTGCTTCGGCCAGGGTCGGCGCAGGTGTCGCGGTGGGGACCGGTTCAGGGGCCGGGGCCGGGGGCGCGGTCTCGGGAGCGGGCGCGGTAGTGGGCACCGGCTCGGCGATGGGCGCGGGGGCTGGGGTGGTTGTGGTGGCGTCCTCCTGGTGTGCGGCGGTGTGGAAGTGGGCGAGGAAGGTGGGGCCGACGTGGCCCCAGCCCAGGAGCAGGAGCGGGGCGACGGTGTCCAGGCAGGCCCGGCCGTAGCGTCCGGTCAGCAGGGGTTCGGCGGTGTTCAGCGCGAGGGTGAGCAGCCCGCACAGGTGCAGCAGCCGGGTGCCGGCCTTCAGCTCCGCCTTGGGGACGCCGCGCAGGGCCAGGTACCGGAGCGCGACCAGGAGGCCGACGACGGACAGGTCCACCATGGGCGCGATCAGCGGCGCGATCGGGCGGGGGACGCCGAGCCGCAGGGCGAGCGCCCAGACGTTCCCGAAGGAGAAGACGAAGGCCAGGACCGCGATGACCGCCATCACCATGGTCACGGTGCGCCGGGTGAACCGTTCCTCCACCATGCGCGGAACCTCCTCTCAATGCGTGGGATCGGGGGCGTTCAGGGCTTGGACAGGGAGACGACCGGACCGTCCGGCCCTTCGTCGTCGCCGGGGTTCGTGTTGCTGGTGGTGTCGAGGAGGGCGTCCAGACACAGGGCGGGGTCGGCGGTCAGGTGGGAGGTGGCTTCCGCGATGCGGGCGGCGTCGGCGTCGGCGACGTACGGGGTGCGGATGCGGGTGAAGCCGGGGCGGCCCTGCATCGCCATCACCGCGACACCGACATAGGTGGGGTCCTGCAAGGTGACCGGGCTGGCATCGGGCCAGTTGCGGATGTCGTCGCCGAGCGCGGCCACCGCGGCTTCCACCGTCTTCTGCGCGAACGAGAGCCCCACGGGGCACACATCGCGGATGAAGGTCGGGATGGCATCCCCGGTGGTCTTCTGGCTGATCAGGATGGTCAGGATGCCGACGCTGCGGCCCTTCTTGACCAGATCCTCCACCAGCCGGGTGTTCTCCGCCGTCAACGCGGCCAAACGTTTCGTCTCGGCGTCGCTGCCCTTGTACTCACGGAAGAACGTGTGCGCCTCATCGATGAGCACCACCGTGAGCGGCCACAGCCGCGAGGGGCCGACGTGCCACATGTTCTTCACGCCCAGCACGTCACGGATCACTGAGGACCGCCGCCGACGCAGCTCCACCAGCCGCTTGAACAGCGCGTTTGCCTCGTCCAGGTCGTCACCGCAGAACGCGAACATCCGCTTGACCAGGTCCGCGTAGTCGCCCTCCGAGGCCCGCGACACCTTCCCGTCGAAGCCGACGAACTGCACGGCCGCCGACGGCGCGAGGTCACAGACGAACTTGTTCACCGCCGAGGTCTTGCCCGCACCCGGGGTGCCGGCCACGGTCACCCCCGGCACATTCGCCAAGGACACGCACACCGGCGCCGCATACTCGTCCACCCCCAACTCCCAGCGCGACACCTCCTCCAGCGGGCGGCCGGTAGGCCGGTGCTCGGTCGACGTGGTCAAAGGGTCGGAGCGCACGCCACGGATCACCACCCGGCCGGGCCCGTCCGGCAGGACGGAGACCCGTGTGCACCGCCAGGCGTCCGCCAGAAAGCGTGCCGCCTTCTGGTACTCCTCCAATCCGACCTGCGGCAGCGTCCTGGCCCGCACGATCACACCGAACCGGTCCGGCTTCACCTTGATCCTGGGAGTCAGCACCCGAGGGGCCGGGGCAGGGCCGTCCTTCTGCGTGGTGATCTGCGCCAGCAGACCCGGCGTCTTGTCGGTAACCGTCAGTCCGGCCATCCGCGCCAGGCGCACCCAGCCCCAGCGCACCCGCACGGCCTGCCGCATACTGACCCGCGTGCCCCGGTCGGCACGGACGTAGCGCGCCATCGCCCACAGCAGCCACGCGCCCGCCAGCACGGCCACGATCAGCAGCACCTGCGGCACGCGGTCGGTCAGATCCTCCACGTCAGTCCCCCTCGGCCTCGGATATCAGGCGGAGTATCTCGGCCAGGTCCAGCCCGGCCGCGTCCGCCGGGTTCAGGCCAAGCAGTCCGAGCACAGCACCGGAGACGGCGAACGCCGCCTTGCCCTCGGTGCCCGGCAAGGGCCGCAGCGCGTGCAGCCTCCGCTGCGGCCCCCGGTTGCCACGGCCGGTCACTGGGCCGCCTCCGCCGCGACCAACTCCAGGCGGGCGGCGCGGTAGGCGACGCCGTCGGAGAGCTGACCGTTGAAGATCCGCGCCCACGGGGTGGCGAACAGTTCCACCGGCCGGACCATCACACCCGGCTTCAGTCCCGCTGCGAGGCCCGTTTCCGGGACGGTGATCTTCAGGACCTCGGCCCGGCCGTCCTCCATGAGCATCACGGTCACCGTGTACAGCGACGCGCCGGTCTCCCGGTCGGTGGCGACCCGCAACACGGATTCGAGACATGGCCATGCCATCACACCCCTTGATCGATGGGGCCGCTTGATCGGCTCGCTAGGAGCATAAAGAGATCATCGTTTAACTTGCAAGGTCGATTAGATCGTGAAGACGATTAGGTTGCGAGGTGCTCAGGTGGGGAACACGTGGATGTGCCTGTAGCGCTAGGGCTGGCCGGCGATACCGTGGTGGCATGACCCTGCCCTTGGACGAGGACTCCCGGCCGCCGTACCTCCAGGCCGCCGAGGCCCTGCGGGACGCGATCTTGAACGGCGAGTTCCGCCCCGGCGAGCGCCTGCCCTCGGCCAACGTGCTGCGGGACCGGTTCGGTGTCTCCAGCTCCACCGTCCAAAACGCCCTGCGTGTGCTCAAGCAGGAAGGGCTCGTCTACTCCCAGCTCGGTCGCGGCAGCTACGTCAGCGCCTCAGCCGGCCAGAGTGCCAGACCAGCCGACGAC
The DNA here is from genome assembly GCF_053589015.1 of Streptomyces sp. NPDC003393. Taxonomy (NCBI): domain Bacteria; kingdom Bacillati; phylum Actinomycetota; class Actinomycetes; order Kitasatosporales; family Streptomycetaceae; genus Streptomyces; species Streptomyces sp. NPDC003393. The sequence goes on from NZ_JBSFRB010000037.1 coordinate 9,295, forward strand.
GACCACGGCGATGCCGAGTCCGAAGGCCCGGACTGGCCGGTCGACCTCATCCGCAACGAAGACAGCCGCCCGCCGTACGTTCAGGTGGCCGACATCCTCCGTCGCGAGATCGAGGAAGGTACCTATCCTCCGGGCTCCCAGCTACCCCCGGCCCGTGAGATCCAGGAGCGATTCCAAGTCGCCAACTCCACCGCGCAGAACGCCTACCGGAGCCTCAAGCAGGCAGGACTTGTGTACGCGGTCAAGGGGCGCGGTGTCTTCGTGCGCCAGGCCCCGGAGCCGGGCAAGCACCGCGGGCCGATCACGAACTACCTGCTGCGAGACGAGATCGCCCGCGAGGCCCGTGCGGCTGCCGCCGAGTTCGCCGACCTCAGCGATGACGAGTTGCTGGAGCGGGAAGCGGAGCTGGACCGGCGATGGGTCACGATCCGCGAGGAGCATCAGCGAGTCTTCAACGAGCGCCGGAAGGTAAAACGCGAGAAGAGCCGACGCGGCCTGTTCCTGCCACCCCTCCATGACGACGACACCACGTCGGACGTGTCGCCGAGCCAGAAGCTGGAGGCCGCACTGGCCGAGTCGAGGGAACGCCGGCAGCAGCGCACCTGATCGACAGTTTGACAGATCGATCAGTGGTGAGCTGTTCAGAGTTTCTTTACTTGATCAAGAAGGGCGCCCCGCTTTCGCGGGCCGCCGCGCGTCGGCGGCCGGTGGCCGCCGCCCGCTCCTGTCTGCCGCCCCGCTGGCGACGGCCACCGGCCACTCGGCGCGCAGTGGCAGGCAAGCGAGCCGACTCCGATCTCGGAAGCAACCGCAGCGGCGCCGCCAGGCCGACTCCGCCGAACGCCGCACAGCACCACGTCAGGCTGCGACAACCGAAGGCCGACCACGATCGATCGTCGTCGGCGTGGGGCACAGACGAAGCCACAGATCGAGCAGCCCGTCCCGCTGCCGAGCGGCCAGGCCGGAGCGGGGCGGATGCTGTGACGGAAGGAAGAGGCGTGGTTGAGGCCGGTGCGGGGTTGCTGGAAGCACACGTGGCGGGTGATCTGTCGGCGCACCCGCCGTCGTGGCTGACTTTCTGTGGCTGAGCTTGAAGGAGCGACGGGGATCAGGTGACCAGCGACGGTGGTGCGAGCGTCCGTGCTCGGTCGTACAGGTCGAGCGCCGTTGCGTTCTTCAGATGAGGGCGCAAGAGACCGAACATCGCCTTCACGCGCTCGTCGGCGCGGCCGGACTGCACCTTGGGGTAGTCGTCGAGGGCCTGGTGCCAGGTGACGCAGGCCGCTTCCAGGTGGCCGAGTTCCAACTGCCTCTCGGCCAGCAGTCCGCGACGGTGTACTCGTGTGCGCTGGTACGCGCTGGGGCGGAGCCGGTCCGCTTGTTGCATGGCTTCGACGGCTCCGGCCTTGTCACCGAGTTCGTAACGCACCTGGCTGACGTGGTAGTTGAGCGAAGAGGGGTCATACGAGCCGAACGCCTTGCCGCGTGACTCGGCACGGTCCATGGCCGCCTCGGCCTCCCGGATGTAGCGCAGCGCGCCCGCACGGTCGCCGGTCTGCGCGGCGGCGTGTGCCTGCTGGCCGACGAGGAAGGCCAGCATCCGAGGGCCGGCTTTCGGGGAAGCCGCGGCAGCGGCATCGGCCAACTCCATAGCCTTCGCCCCGTGGCGGAGGTCGACCGCCTGGACGCTCATGCCCCGCAGGGTGGTGCAGTACGTCAGGTGGTCCTCGGCAGCGCCTGCCAGCTCCAGAGCCTTGACGTAGTAGCGCTGCGCGAGACCGTGCAGACCTTCGTCCACGGCCATGTAGCCGGTCAAGTAGAGCAGGTCCGAGGCGGCGGACAGTATCGCCTTGCGTACATCCTCAGGCGCGTCAGCGCGCAGGTACGAGGCCACAGTGTTGACCATGAACGAGGCCGCCATAGGGCGTGCGTGACGGCCGCCGAACTCATCGTCCAGCTCCGAGACACGCTCGGTCATGGCAACGACCATGTCCACTTCGTTCATGCCGATGCGACTCGTGCGGCCGGACCGAATGGCATCGGCACGCCCAACCACATCAGGCCAGCCGGGAATGGTGACGGCCACGGAGAACAGGCCGGCACCCAGGACACTGCGGCGGGACGGGTCCATATCCAGCCTCCCCAGGTCGATCACCCCTTCCACGGTATCCGCAGCCGCGGAGGAGCGATCGCGTGGAACCGGCAGCCCGGCCTCGGCATGGGTGACGGGTCGGCCAAGGCGGCGGGAGAGAGCTTCGAGGATGCATCCGCGCACCGCGCCGCGAGGGACGGTGCCCCCGAGCCAGTGACTCACCGCCGACTCGTCATAGCACAGGGGGATTCCGGTCTCGGTGCCGACGCGGTTCACCGCCCGCGCGAACTGGCGGTGAGTCCAGCGGCTCTCGGTGAGCAGGCGCCCGAGCGCCCCGTTCGGTTCACGCTTGGCCATGCCCTCAACTCCCCGTGACCTTGCGAACTTTCAAGGCTTTCAAGTCCTGGCGCTGCGGCAACCGTACCGCTGAGCGTGGTCGTGCGGTTGCGTAGAGGCAGCAGGCAACGGCGAGTCCTCGCCGCAGCCGTCGTCTGAAGGGCTGAGGGATGAGAAGCGAAGCACGGGCCCGTCTGGCCCGGATGACCGAGGAGCGGGGCATGGACGGGGTGTTGAGGATCGACACCTACGAGGGCGCGGACCTGCCGCCGGGTTCGAACCGGTTCTCGCCGTGTCTCTGCCCGCGGCACGGGAGTGCCACGCCCGAGTACGGCGCGGAGAAGCTGAGCGTCGCAGTACGCGAGGCCAACCAGCGCAGCCGCGGAGAGCGGCTGTGAACCGGTTAGCCGCAGCCGTCGGCCGCTACGCCGGACCACTCCTGATCATCACCATCTCGGGATCGGTCGGCTTCGTCCTGGGCGTCGCCGCCGCATCCACACCCGCCTGACTCCTCCCCGTCACGCATCCAGGCTCCCCACCTGTGATGAGGGAGGGCCCGCCGTCGGAAGCGGTGGGCACCCCGTCCGGCTGCCTTCTTCGCAAGGGTCGGGCAGCCGGACGGGTCCAACTCCGCAGCATCCGCCGCGGAGTCCACTGAAAACCGTAAGGGAGAAAACGCCGGCGACCTGATCACCGGCGTCCCGGCCGTCGAAGCCGCGCTGCTCGACAAGATGCCGGGCGGCGGCGACAACAACGGCGACCACTGCAGCAAGTGATCCAGGGCTGACGCCAGGCGGGGCGGGGCCGTACGCGGCCCCGCCCCGCCGCACGACATCGGAAAGGGACGACATGCTGTCGATGCGTCTGCGCCTGGATGATCTCCAGGAGCCCAAGTGGAGATCGCAGGGCGGCCGTTGGACCAACGGCGAGCGCTGGATCGAGCCCGCGAACGTGTCCACTCTGGTCATGGAGGTCAACGACGACCAAGCGCCGCGCGTACGGGTCCGGGTGAAGGAGTGCAAGCGGGACGAGGCCGACTTCGTCGAACTCACGATGGAGCCGGGGGAAGCCCGTCTGTCGGCGGGTGTCTTCGGCACTGCCCCGCTCTATCTGACGGAGAAGGCCGAGGAGCTGCACGCCTCGTGGGACCTGACACTACTGCGACCGTATATGCAGGCCGATCGCCTGGTGTCGCGCGTTGTCGCCCGAACGCTGACGAGGCAGCACCGCTACACGTCCGAGACGCTCTTCGAAGGCGTCTACCGCCTCACCGAACGGGCAGCGGCCACGTTTACTCCTTCGGGACTCAGCATCCACTACCCCGACCCCGCCGAACACGTACTTGAGCCACGTACGCTGCGTGCCGGCGTTGATCCACTTGCCGCTCTGGATGAGTTGCTGACCGACGTAATCCGCCAGGCGCCGACGGCAACCGGATGCGTGGGCGTCGAACTGTCCGGCGGCGCGGACTCCGGGAACGTCGCCCTGGCCGTCAAGGCGGCCCGCTTCCCCGAGGTGTACAGCTTCGGCCTGCTGGTGGGAGGAAGCACCGGCAGGCAACAGCGCGAGCGCCGTCGGGTCCTTGTGGAGCACTGCGGCTTCCGAGACACGGCCACCCCCGCCATGCAGCACCCACCTTTCTGCCCCGGAGGCGTACGCGCTCTGCGCAAGCCGCACGATCCGGCGGGAGCCTTCTACCAGGAGGCCTTCGACGTCGTTCGCGAGCAGGCAGCCGCCCGGCGGTGCGAGATCATGTTCACGGGCAGCGGCGGGGACGAGATCAACGCCCACCACTCCAGGACGCGGGCCGAACTGCCGATGCCCGAACCCGTACCGTGGCTCGGAGCCAAGGCAGCCCGAGCGCTCACCGAGGTGAACGAGCACCTGGCGCCCATCCCGGTACTGCCCGTACCGACCCTGATGGCGTTCGGGATGCACAACCCCGGATTCCTCCGGGCCGGAATCTGGCCGGTGAGCCCGCTCGTGCACCCGCGGATCGTGCGGTTCATGGAGCAGCTGCCGCGCGAGCACAAGCGCGGCAAGGCGCTGTTCCGCGACCGGATCAGACGGGCCGGGCTGCCCGAGTGGGTAGCCGCGCCGGCCGAACCGGAGAACTTCCTGGCCGCCCTGGAGAAGGGCCTGCGGTCCTACGGTCTGCCCGTACTGGACGACATGCTGGAGGAGTCCATCCTGGTGGATCTCGGCTACGTTGACGGCAAGGCGCTCGCCGAGGCACGGAGGGATGCCGACGCTGCCCCGGTCGTTCCCGATCTGCTATGCGACGTGCTCGCCCTGGAGATCGGACTGCGAAGCCTCATGTGACCAGCCCCGACACGGAAGCCGAGCACGTGGAAGCCACCAACATCCTGTACCGCGATCCGGCACTCTACGACGTGGTCCAGTCCGACAGTACGAGCGCCGGAATGTGCCAGACCCTGATCGAACTGCACCGCCCGGACGCCCGGACCCTGGTCGACTTCGGATGTGGCACCGGCCGGGACCTTGAGATCCTGGCCAAGCACTTCGAGTGCATCGGCGTGGACCTGCAGCCCGGCATGGTCGACCACGCCCACCGGGCCCGGCCGGATCTGGACATCCGTACCGGCGACATGCGCACCGTACGACTCGGCCAGCGCATGGACGTCGTGACCTGCATGGGCAACAGCCTCGCCTACGTGCACGACAACAACGAGATCGACCAGGTCTTCGCCACCTTCGCGGCCCACGCCCAGCCCGGCACACTGCTCGTGCTGTGCTCCCCAATCGCCCCGATCACCCGGACCGAGCCGATCACCGCCACGGTGGACACCCCGAGGGGACGCGCTACCGTCACCATCCGGCACGAGTGGGACCTGCGGACCCAGATCAACACCATGCACCGGCACTGGGCGCTCCCCTCAGGTGCCGAGGCCCGAGACGAGATCCGCAGACGTGTGTTGTTCCCCCGCGAGCTGGAGCGCTACGCGGAGGGCGCCGGCTTCAAGGTCCTGGACATGCTCGACGGCACAGGGGAAGGGCTCACCGGCTCAACCGCATACACCGTGGCCCGATACACCCGGCAGTGACCGGCGGAGCGGAAGTCGCGCCAGCGCCAGCCACCTGACCCCTGACGGCAGTAGCGACGGCAACAGCCACGGATTTCCACGCACAACCACGGGCGCCAGCGGAACGCAAAACCCGCGCTGACCAGCGAAGAAGCAGGTAGAGCGGTGCTGCGTAGCACACGTACTATGTGCTGGCGGGGGAGACGCCGGTCCTCGTTCACAACAGCAACTGTGACCTTCCGGAGGGGTATACCTCTTCCCCTGCGCTCAAGGGTGACCCCTACCATCCGGACTCGGTGGCTGAGCGCAGTCGGCAGAACCGAGAGCTGTACGCCGGGACCGTGGCTGATCGGGCAGGCGCACTTGGGTACAGAACGAGAATTCCCGCGCAGAAAGCGCGGTTCAATTCGCATGGTCAGGTCGTCTTCTCCAACGGGAAGAACTACATCACGCCTGATGTCGATGGCCATAACGTGACGGACGGTTGGAAGATGTTCAACCGCAGAGGACAACGGATCGGAACCTATGACCCAGATCTCAACTACCTCAAGGAATAGCGGATTCTCGATCGAGGTGATCGACGATTCGGTTTCGGGGGGCGCGACCCCGTCACCATCTGAGGCTGTCGGCAGGATCTGGGTCGGCAGCTTCACGGAGACGTTCCTGATGGATCTGAGCTTCTGGTCGGTGGATGAATACCGTCGAAGCTGGGAGGGCGCTCTGAGGAGACTCGAAGGCTCCGAGAAGGAGATCTCTTGCCTCATTGCTTCGATCACCGATCCAGCAGCCAGTAATTTCATCTCCTGCTGGCCAATGTATCGGGACGGGGATATGATCCACGTCCAGAATTCGCTCATCTTCCTGGATGAGCTCGATGAACCCTTCGACCCGCAAGAGCCGTGGCGGTACGTAGAGCCTCACCGTGAAGTCGACGAGGATGGGAATCGCATCTCCGAGTGGGTGACGAGCGTGTCCGAAGTGCGGCAGTTCCGTGAGTCCACCTGGGGCTTGTGAGGGCACGCAAGCGCAAATATGAAGCCCCGCCAGGTTGCTTCTGGCGGGGCTTCTGCACGTCGTGACGGCAGTAGTTGACGGCAACGTCAGCGGACGAAGGCGGCGCAGGACGGCGGCTCATCGCCGTCGCTGTTGGCCGTCTCGGTGGTTTCGGGGCTGCCGAGTGCGGTGCTGAGGGTGTCGATGGCGTCGCGCTGGAGGCGGAGTCGGACGTGGGCGTAGACGGTGGCGGTGACGCTGATGTGGGCGTGGCCGAGGAGTTCCTTGATCACGACGAGTTCGACTCCCTGCTCCAGGAGCAGCGTCGCGGTCGAATGGCGGAGGTCATGAAATCGGATGCGCCGGAGGCCGGCCTGCGGAAGCGCATGGTGAAGGTCCGGGTGAGGTTGGCCGGGTCGATCGGCCTGCCCTGCGGCGTGGTGAACACGTACCCGCTGTGCCGCCACGCGGTGCCCGCGGTATCCCGTTCGCGCTGCTGCTCCTCATGGTGGTGCTTCAGCGACTGGAGGCAGCGGGCAGGGAGGGCGATGCGGCGCTTGGAGGACCGGGTCTTGGTGGGCAACGTGATGAGTCCGCCCGTGCTTGTGCGCTGCAAGGTGCGGCGGACGGCAGCCGTGCCCCGGTCAAGGTCGAGGTCTTCCCAGCGGAGGCCGAGAAGTTCGCCTTTGCGGAGTCCGGTGTGGGGTGCGAGTTCGAACAGGGCATGGAGCCGGTGTCCACGCGCGGCTGTGAGGAATTGGCGGGCTTCGTCGGCGGTGAGGGGTTCGAAACGTCGGGGCCGTGGGGTGCCGGTGCGGACATTACGGGCCACGTTGCGAGGGATTTCCTCCTCGCGCACGGCGTGCTCCAGGGCGGACTTGAGCACAGAGTGGATGTAGGTGAGCGTCAGCGGAGAGAGCAGCTTGGAGCAGCACGTTCCGACGGCGCAGCAGCGGGGCTCATCACGGCCCGCATCGATGCCGCGCGCGCAGCACTGGCAGGTGGTGCGAAGCTGGTTGAGCCAGGTGCGGACGTCCTTGGCGGAGGGGCTTGGCGAGCTTCTTCTTGCCCAGGCCGGGGACGAGGTACCGGTTGACGCAGGCGGTGTATCGGGTGTGTGTGTTCTCGCGGAGGTGGTGGACGGCAACGGCATCGAGCCAGTACGTCAGGAATGCGCCGACGCTGCCCTGTGCGGAGGGCACGGGGAGGCCGCGGTTGCTGGTGGCGATCTTCTCGGTGAGCTTGGCCAGGGCTTCCTTGCGCGTCGTGCCGTAGACGCAGACGCGGCGGCGGGTGTTGCCAGGGGCGAGGACGTATCTGGCGGCTTCCCAGCGGCTGTCCTTGCGCTGGTAGACGGTGCCGTCGCCGCTGGCGCGGACGCGGCGGGAGGCGGGGTTGTCGCGGGGTGTGGTCATCAGGCGGCTTCCTGGTCGAGTCGGGTGCGGATGAAGTCGGTGAGGGCATGGGCGGGGATGCGGCGGGAGCGGCCAAGGGTGATCGAGGCGAGTTGCCGGGTGCGGAGCAGGTCGTAGACGGCGGAGCGGCCGAGTTGGAGTCGGGCCATGACCTGCGGAACCGTCAGCAGTTCCTCGGGCGTGCTCGGCCCCTGGTGCGCGGCGGGTGCCTGCATGGTCATCAGCAGCCCCCTTCGGCGATGAACTGCCGTGCGAGTTCTCTGCGGTGCCAGACGGCGGCGCCGAGAAGTGTGGCGCCGGGGCTGTAGCCGATGCCGAGCTAGGTGTATTGCCCTGAGAGGTTAGGAACGCGGCTGGCGGGTGGTTGGCCCTTCAGCGCGGTGTGTCCGCGGTGGTGATTGTAGGTGTGCAGCCAGTCGGGGAAGGCGTCGCGTCGTTCCTGTTCGGAGCGGTAGGGGCGGGCGTAGGCCCACTCGTCGAGCAGGGTGCGGTTGAAGCGTTCGACCTTGCCGTTGGTCTGCGGCCGGTAGGGCCGGGTGCGCTTGTGGGCGATCCCGGCCGCGGTGAGGGTGTCTCGCCAGTCGCGTGAGCGGTAGCAGGAGCCGTTGTCGGTCAGGACCCGCTCGACGGTGATCCCGGCGGTGGTGAAGAACGCATGGGCCCGTTGCCAGAAGCCGGTGGCGGTCTCCTTCTTCTCGTCCGTGTGGATCTCGCTGTAGGCGAGGCGGGAGTGATCGTCGACGGCGGTGTGCAGGTAGCTGTAGCCGGCGCCGGAGCGGGTCTTGCGGCCCGCTTGCCGGCCCAGGACCTTGTGCCCGCCGCCGTCGGGGATGTTGCCGAGCTTCTTGATGTCGACGTGGACCAGTTCGCCGGGCTTCTGCCGTTCGTAGCGGCGTATGACGCGGCCGGTGGCCCGGTCCAGGTGGGTGAGGCGGGCCAGGCCGAAGTGGGTCAGGACGCGGTGCACGGTCGAGGGCACCAGTCGCAGAAGGTGGGCGATGCGGGCGGGTCCCCAGCGGCGCAGCACGCGGACCTTGATGATCCGGCGCTCGGTGCGGGTCGGGGTGCGGCGCGGGCTGGTGTGCGGGCGGGAGGAGCGGTCACGCATCCCGGCCTCGCCGGACTGCCGGTAGCGGTCGGCCCAACGTTGGGCCGTGGTCGGGAAGACCTGGAAGCGTTTGGCGGCCCTGCGCAGGGGCCAGCCGTCCTCGACCACGCATCGGGCCAGGCGCAGACGACCGGTCTCGGTCAGGGGTGCATTACCTGGGGCAAGAGGGCCTTCTCGGTGCTCGGTGGCGATGTCGCAATCCACACCGAAGCCGGAAGGCCCTCACTTGTTCAAGACCATCAAGTCGTGCCGTCCGTCACCAACCTCTGTGGACAGAACAGCTAGGCCGTGGCCGACGATGAGGGTGGTGTCCGGGTCGGGCTCTGGCTGGCCGGTGTGGGCGCGGGCCTGTTCGGTGCGCCAGGCGAGGCGGGCATCGCGCAGCGCGCCGAGCGTGACGGAGTAGCGGCGGGACTTGGTGGAGAAGTGGCCCCGGAAGCCGAGCATGTGCGCCCACTTCCAGAGCTTCAGGTGGTCGAACTCAGGCAGCCTGCCCAGCTCCCAGCAGGTGCGGATCATCTGCCGCACGTGCCGGGCGACGGCGAGCTGGGGCAGCGGCCGGGCCTGTCCGGTTCCGTCGCATGCGGTGCACGGGAGTGGAGTCCCGTGGGGCAGCACGGTGGCGCCGCGGCCCTGGCAGGGGCGGCAGAACAGGGAGCGGTCGAGGGCGCTGGAGGCGTCGGCGGATTTGGTGGCGTACTTCGCCACGTAGGCGGCCACGGCCTGGTCGGTGAATTCGGCGTCGGTGCCGAAGGCCGTGATCTCGCGTACGTCGAGTTGTTCGCCCCAGGCGAGTTCGCTAGCGTCGTCTCCAACGGGGAGCGAAGCTCCCATCGCCCCACCATCGGCCGACGAGCGTCGAGCCTTGAGCGACGACCGACTCAGGATCCGTCGACAGCTGGTGACCGAGCTGACCAGAACCTGGCTTCCGGCGCAGCAAGCTGTCCCGGCGGACGCGCTGATGCAGCAGGATCAAGTGCCTGCCCGCTCGCCGGCCCGGCGCACGGCCCCTACCCGTACCCGACCCCCACCCCAGGCAGGCGACCGGCCCAAGATCCCGCCGGCATTTGCGAGGACCGGCGCACGCACGTTCGGAGATCAGCTCCGTGGGGTGAAGCCCGGTGTCAGCGCGGGTCAGCCCCCGTATGCTGGTCTCGGTAGCCACATCCCGTCCCGTGGAGGTCCCGATGAGCACAGCCGACGCGGAGTACTCCGGCTGTCCACCGCTTCGGCCCCGCGTTTCGGTCGAGGAGCTGCTGGCCGCGAAGAACACCCAGCCGATCCGGTCCCTGGACGACCTCGCCGCCGACACCTTCGAGTCGGACGAGGAACTGGAGGAGTTCCTGGCCTTCACGTACGCCGAGCGCCACCGCGACGTCGCGTGAGCCGCCATGCAACCCGTCATCCTCGACACCGACGTCGCCTCGCTGTCCCATAAGCGCAAGCTCACCGGCCCGCTCGCCACCAGGCTGATCGGCCGCAAGCCGCTGATCACCTTCGTAACCTTCGGTGAACTGACCAAGTGGACCGAGATCCGCCACTGGGGCACCCGCAGCCGCCAGGAACTCGCCGACTGGCTCTCCGGCATCCCGATCCTGCCTGGCGATGAAGCCGTCGCCGCAACCTGGGGCCGCCTGTCAGCGGCGGGCATCCAGCGCGGACGCCCACGCCCGATCAACGATATGTGGATCGCGGCCTGTGCCCTCACCTACGACCTGCCGCTGGCCACGCTCAACCTCAAGGACTACGAGGACTTCCGAGCCCACCACGGTCTGCGCATCCTCGGCGCGGAGTAGCTGCTCGCCGCTGGCGCAGCCAGACCCGGTTCCCAGCCGAGGCAGTGGCCCGTGACCAGGCTAGCCAGAAACTGGCTGCTGGCGCGTCGCCTCCGACGGGGAGCGAAACTACCGGCCCCCTCCGAGCGGCGACCGCCCCGGCCCCCGCAACGCCAGACTGGCGGACGGACGAACCTTGCTGCGCGCCGATCGAGGGCCGCCTCGGAGGCCCGCCGCCGAGGCGGCGCGAGGCCCCAGCTCTGCCTGATTGGTCTAGGCCTTGACGGCAGTAGTGACGGCGACAACCATGAACAACCCCGGCCGAAACCGCACCCCAGCGGAACCACCAAACACCGTTTGATCTGCGAAAACGCGGGTAGAGAGGGGTCGGGTAGCACACGTACCATGTGCTCAGACCCGCGATTCGCGGCCACGTCGCCGACCACGCGCCTCGACTGGCGTACGCCCCTGGTAGCAGCCGTCCGGCCGGGGGAAGCGGTGTGAGCATGAGACAGACCGCTCGGCAGGCCAGAAGAAGTACGGGAACGGGGATGGCCACGGGGCCGAGGAAGGGCATGGGGCCGTGGCTGCGCTACGGGGCCGGCGGGGTGGCCGTGACCGCCGCCGCCGTGGTGGGGTCGCGTGCCGTCGACGCCGAGAGCCGCTGGTACAAGTCGCTGGGCAAGCCCGGGTGGCAGCCGCCGACGTGGGCATTCGGTGCTGTCTGGACGCCCTTGTACGCGACGATCGCCTACTCCGCCGGACGAGCACTGGGCACGGTGGAAGGGCGGGAGCGCAGTCGTCTGGTGGGCAGCCTGGCCGCCAATCTGACACTGAACGCGGGATGGAACTGGCTGTTCTTCGGCTTGCGCAGCCCCAGGGCCGGCCTGCTGGGCACCGTGCTGCTCGACCTCAGCAACGCGGAACTCATCCGCCGCACCGCCCGAACCGACCGCGCGGCGGCCGCCGCCCTGCTCCCGTACGCGGCCTGGTGCGGCTTCGCCACAGCACTGAACGGCTCCCTTGCCCGGCGCAACTGAGGGGCGCCGCCCCGGCGCCCAGTACCACTGGGCGGCGGCGAGTTCCAGAACGCCAAGCAACCCGGCCCCCTTCTGCCGGGCCGCGAAGGTGCGGGCGCACTCGACCCTCAGGCTTTCTCCCTCGGCGGAGCGCTGACGATCACACGCGCGGCTTCGGCGCGATGCGCCTGGCGGGGGGCACATTCGCGGTACATCCGCCGGCCGGCGCGAGATCGCCGTAGGGGCATCGGGGTGCTCCGCCGGGCGGTGGAGCCGGGCGTGATCGGCAGCGTTCGGGGGCCGCGGAAGCGACCTCGGAGAGCACCTGAAGTAGCACCGCCCACGAGGCTCTCACGGCCACACCGACGGCCGCTGGTCCCGACGGCAGCGCACGCCAGCCACTTGAGCAAACTAGAAATCAAAAGCCTGACCTGCGGAGACGCGACACGGAGAGGTTGGTCGGCGCACACGCTGTGTGCTTGCTGAGGTCACACAGGCCCTGGCGGGCAATGCCGGTGGATGCCCCGATTCGGATGCTGCCTCGCAGAGTGGGACGCGTCCAGCCAAGACTCATCCGGAACAGGTGGCGGTCGACTCCTTTCCCGCCACCTGTGCGCGGCGTGAGCCCCCTCCAGGCCGCGCACCCGCTCCCCGACCCCTACGCCGAGCGCAACATGTCCCCCAACGCCCCCAGAAACCCGTCCACCACCTCAGGCCCCCGCACCGCCACCCGCAGCCACTCGTCCCCCAGCCCGGGAAACGTGTCCCCGCGCCGCACCGCGTACCCTCGCTCGCGCAGCCGGCGCCGTACCTCCGCCGCCCCAGGCAAGCGCACCAGCACGAAGGGGCCCTCGGCCGGCTCCGCCACCCGCACCCCGTGGGCCGCGAACGCGTGCAGGCCCGCCACCAGGTGGGCGCGGTCCGCCGCGACGCGGTGGGCCGACGCTTCCGCTTCCGCCAGGGCGTGCGGCTCCATGCACGCCTCCGTCGCCGCGAGCGCCGGGGTGGAGACCGGCCAGAGCGGCTGGGCGCGTTCCAGTGCGGCGACGGTCTCCGGGGCGGACAGGACGTAGCCGATGCGCAGACCGGCCAGGCCCCAGGTCTTGGTGAGGCTGCGCAAAACCACCAGTCCGGGCATGTCCGTCCGGCCGGCCAGGGACTCCCGTTCGCCCGGTACGGCGTCCATGAAGGCCTCGTCCACGACCAGCACCCGCCCTGGGCGGGCCAACCGGGCGATCATCGCCGCCGGGTGCAGTACCGACGTCGGGTTCGTCGGGTTGCCGATGACGACGAGGTCCGCGTCCTCGGGGACGGCCGCCGGGTCGAGGCGGAAGCCCTCCTCCGCGCGGAGCAGCACCCGGTCCACCGTGTGACCCGCGGCCCGCAGTGCCGCCTCCGGCTCCGTGAACTGCGGGTGGACGACGACCGGTCGCCGTACCTTCAGCGCGCGCGCCAGCAGCACGAACGCCTCCGCCGCCCCCGCCGTCAGCAGCACCCGGTCCACCGGCAGCCGGTGCCGCGCCGCCACCGCCGCCCGTGCGGTCCGGCCGTCCGGGTAGGCCGCCAGACCGGTGAGCGACGCGGCGATCCGGTCCCGCAGCCAGGGCGGGGGAGTGTCCGCGCGGACGTTCACCGCGAGGTCGATCAGCGCCGCCCCGTCGTCCCGTACCTCCGCGTCCCCGTGGTGCCGCAGGTCGTGAGCGTCGTGTACGTGGTGGGCGTCCCCGTACGAGCCCTCAGTGCGCATGCGAGGGAGAGTGCCCTCCGTGATGGTGGTGGCCGTGTCCGTGGCCGTCGTCGTCCGGGTGGAAGTGCGGCTGCTGCGGCAGCCCCACCTTGTCCTCGAAGCCCGGCAGCGCGATGCGGTACACGCACGAGTCGCAGTTCATCCGCAGGTCGCCCTTCACCGCCTCCTCGTACCGTTCCAGCACCAGATCCAGCAGCTCGGGCTCCGGCCCGATGACGTCGGCGGACCGCACCTCGACCTCCGGATGTGCCGCCGCCCAGTCCCGCGTCTGCTGTCGCACCCGGTCCGGCAGGATGCCGGTGAACAGGAAGTAGGGGAGGACGACGATCCGGCGCGCGCCCAGCCGCGCGCACCGCTCCAGGCCGTTCGGCACGTCCGGTGCGGCCAGCGACACGAACGCCGTCTCCACGCCCGCGTACCCGCGTCCCTCCCACAGCAGCCGGGCCGCCTTGAACACCTCGGCGTTGGCGTCCGGGTCGGTCGAGCCGCGCCCGACCAGCAGCACGGTCACGTCCGACCGGTCCGCGGCGGTGCCCTCCAGGGCCTCCTCCAGCCGCCGCTGAAGCACCCGCAGCAGCGCCGGGTGCGGGCCCAGCGGGCGGCCGTAGGTGTACGAGATCCCCGGGTGCCGTTCCTTCTCGCGGGCCAGTGCTGCCGGGATGTCGCCCTTGGCGTGCCCGGCGGACACCAGCATCAGGGGGACGGCCGCGAACCGGCGCACCCCTCGCGCCACCATGCCGGCGACCGCGTCGGCCAGCGGCGGCGGGGACAGCTCGATGAAGCCGCCGGCGACGGGTACGTGGGTCAGGCGGAGCTGCAACCGCCGGACGAAGTCGCGGAACGCCTCGGCCCCGGCGTCGTCCCGGGTGCCGTGACCGGCGATGAGCAGGGCGGGCGGCGGGGTGGTCACGATCGCTCCTCGGAGTGTGAGACGGGGTGGTACAGCAGGGCGTTGAGCGCGGCGGCGGCGACCGCCGAACCGCCCTTCTCGGACACGTTGCTCACGGCGGGCAGCCCGCTCTCGCGCAGCGCGGCCTTGGACTCGACCGCGCCGACGAAACCGACGGGCAGACCGATGACGAGGACCGGCGCCGCGTCCAGGGTCAGCAGCTCCTCCAGCGCGGTCGGAGCGTTGCCGATCACCCACAGGGCGCCCGGGCCGACCTGTTCGTAGGCGAGCCGGACGGCGTGCGCCGAACGGGTCAGCCCCGGCCCGGACCCGGCGTCCCGCAGCCGGCAGACGGTCTCCCGCCGGGTGATCCCGGCGCCCACCATCTCGACGTCCACCACCACGGGGGCCCCGGCGTGCAGCGCCGCGTGCGCCGTCGCCAACTCGCCCTCGTCCATGACGAGATCGTTCGCGTACTCCAGGTCGGCGGACGAGTGGACGACCCGCTCCACCACCGCCCGGGTCAGCGGCGGGAAGTGCGAGGTGTCCAGGCGGGCGCGCAGCCGCCGGTAGGACTCCCGCTCGATCGGATGCACCACACGGGTCACCGGGTTCACCGGGCGCCCTCCTGCCAGCGGTAGCCGCGCGGGGTCACCATGCGCCCCGCGATGTTCCGGGTGGCGGTGTTGCCCACGGTGACGACCGTCATCATGTCGACCGTCGCCGGGTCCAGTCCGGCCAGCGTCGTCACCCGGCTCGACTCGTCCGGGCGGGACGCGTTGCGTACGACGCCGACCGGCGTCGTCGGCTCCCGGTGCTCGGCGAGGACGGCGAGCGCCTTGGGCAGCTGCCAGTCCCGGCCGCGGGAACGGGGGTTGTAGAAGGTCACCACGAGGTCCGCCTCGGCCGCCGCCCGCACCCGCCGCTCGATGACCTCCCACGGGGTGTGCAGGTCGGAGAGGCTGATCGACACGTGGTCGTGGCCGAGCGGCGCGCCCAGAATCGCCCCGGCCGCCAGCGCCGCCGTCACGCCGGGCACGCCGACCACGTCGATGTCGTCCGACGCCTCGGCGAGCGCGGGCGAGGCCATCGCGTACACGCCCGCGTCGCCGCTGCCGATCAGCGCGACCGCGTGCCCGCGCCGGGCCTCGGCGACCGCCGTGCGCGCCCGTTCCTCCTCGGCGCCGAGGCCCGACTCCAGGATCCGGGTGCCCGGGCGCAGCAGGTCGCGGATCTGGTCGACGTACTGGTCGAGCCCCACGAGCACGGAGGCGCGCCGCAGCTCGGCCTCCGCGCGCGGGGTCAGCAGGTCGCGGGCGCCGGGGCCGAGCCCGACGACCGCGAGCCGCCCGCGCCCCGGACGCCGTACGACGGCACAGGTCGCCATGGCCGGCCGCCCGTCGGCGCGCTCGGACTTCCGCTTCGCCACCAGGAGTTCGCCGCCGCGCGCCAGTGCCGCCGCCTCGGCCACGGACGGGGTGCCGACGGCCGCGAGCGGCGCGCCGGACGGGTTGGGCACCTCGACGGCCGCCAGTTCCCCGGCCGGGTACGTCACCAGGGGCACCCCCAGCCGTTCGGCGGCGGCCACGATGCCCGGCTCCCGCGACTTGGCGTCCACGGTGGCGAGTTCGGCCACCGACCTCGGCGAGAGACCCGCGTCCCGGAGCGCGTCCGTCACCAGCCCGAGCACCTCCTCCACGGGCGCTCCCTTGGACGCACCCACGCCGACGACCAGGGACGGCGGCCTGAGCAGCACCTCCCGTTCGCCCGGTACGACGTCCCGGTCGGTGAGCCGGATCGTGTACGCCCCCTGCGCGGAGGTCGGCAGCGGCGGCAGCGGCCACGGCACCTCGGTCTCCAGCGCCACCGGTTCGCCGTCCAGCAGGGCCCGCGACACCGCGGCCACCGACCCCTCGTACGGGAAGCCGAGCGTGTCCAGACCCGGCAGGCCCACGGCATCCGTCGCCGTCGTCACCACCGGCTCCGCGCCCAGCACCCCGCCCACCTCGCGGGCGAGCTCGTTGGCGCCGCCGCCGTGCCCGCCGACCAGCGACACCGCGAACCGGCCGCCCTCGTCCACGCACACCACGCCCGCGTCGGTCGTCTTGTCGCCGAGCAGCGGCGCGATCAGCCGCACCGCCGCACCCGTCGCCAGGAAGCACACCAGTTGCTCGCACTCCGCGAACGCGGCCCGTACGGCGTCCCCGACGGGACCCTCGTACACCCGGGCGCGGTCCGGCCACGCCGCGGCCAGCCGGTCCCGCGCCGCCGCCCCCGCCGCGGTGGCGGAAATCAGGCCGATCACTCGACAACTCCTCCATCAGAAGCCGGGGCTCTCACGCCCCAGAGCAGAAAAACGGGATTGGTGGCCGCCAGTCGGGTCACGGCTCCCGGCAGCGGCGCCAGCCGCGACGACTGGAGCAGCACGCCGTCGCATCGGAACCCGGCGGACGCGAGCGCCTCCCGCGCCGCCGGCACCCGGTCCAGCGCGGCCATGGCGACGACCACGGTCCGCCGCGCCCGCCGCGCGCACGCGCCGACGATCGCGGGCAGGTCCGCGCCCCCGCCGCCGACGAACACCGCGTCGGGGTCCTCCAGCCCGTCCAGGGCGGACGGTGCCGCGCCGCGCACCACACGCACGTCCACGCCGTGGGCCCGCGCGTTCGCGCGGACGCGCTCCGCCCCGTCCGCCGTCCTCTCCACGGCGACGACGGCCGCGCCGAGCCGCGCGCACTCCACGGCCACCGAGCCCGACCCGGCGCCCACGTCCCACACCAGGTCGCCGAGGCGCGGCCCGAGCCGGGCCAGGGCCAGCGCCCGCACCTCGAACTTGGTGATCATCGAGTCGCGGTACGCGAACGCGTCCTCCTCCAGCGCCCATCCGGCGGGCCGGTCCACAACCCCGGCGACCGTGCGCACCGCACCCAGCGCCCGCGCCTCGTCCAGGCAGACCACCACGCTCACCGCCGGCCCCCAGTCGCGGGCGGCGGCCTCCGCGGGCGTCACCCGCTCCACCTGCTCCCGCTCCGGGTCGCCGAGCGCGCTCGCCACGACCAGCACCCGATCGCCGCCCGCGCCGCCCGCGCCGCCCGCGCCGCCCGCGCCGGCCAGCGCGGCCCCCAGCTCGGCGGGCCCGGCCCCCGGCCCGGTCAGGACGGCGACCTTCGGCCGGGCCCGGCAGACGTTGACGGCCGTGCGCAGGTCCCTGCCGTGCGCGCTGACCACCACGGCGTCGTCCCAGGGCAGCCCGATCCGCGCGAAGGCGGCGGCGACGGAGGAGACGCCGGGACGGACGTCCAGCCGTCCGGACCCGAACCGCTCGGCCAGCGCCCGCACGATCCCGAAGAAGCCGGGATCGCCGGAGGCCAGCACGACCACGCGCCGCTCCTTGCGGGCGTACTCCTCGATGACGTCCAGGGCGGGCGCCAGCGGCCCCAGCACCACCCGCTCGGCGGTCTCCGGGAGCCGTGCCGCGTCCAGGTGCCGCCGGCCGCCCACGACGAGCTCGGCGCCGCGCAGCACCTCCTCGTCGTACGCCGTGCCCGTGCCCGTGCCCGTGCCGACGACCGTGATCCTGGACGTCATGTGCTCGCGCCCCGGGCGCGCAGGGCCTTGCGGGCCTCGGGGTCGGCCTTGCGGTGGCCGTGGAAGTGGCCGGGGTGGTACAGGTGCGAGCGGGTGCCGCGCGCGTCCAGCGCCGGGCCGACCAGGAACAGGGTGTGCTTCCAGAGCCGGTGCTGCTTGACCGTCTCCTCCAGCGTGCCGATCGTGCACTTCACGACCAGTTCCTCCGGCCAGGTCGCCTGGTACGCCACGACGACCGGCGTGGACGTCGGATAGCCGCCCTCCAGCAGCTCCCGCACCAGCTGCCCGCTGCGCGCCGCCGACAGGAAGACCGCCATCGTGGTGCCGTGCCGGGCGAACTCGCGCACCTCCTCGCCGGGTGGCATCGGCGTCTTGCCGCCGCCCAGCCGGGTCAGTACGACCGACTGCGCCACCTCGGGAATGGTCAGCTCGCGCTGCGCGAGCGCGGCCACCGCGGAGAAGGACGACACACCGGGCACCACCTCCGTGGCGATCCCGATCCGCGCACACCGGTCCAGCTGCTCCTGCGTGCCGCCCCACAGCGCCGGGTCGCCGGAGTGGATGCGGGCCACCTTCAGGCCCTCGGCGCGGGCCCGCTCGTACACGGCGACGACGTCCTCCAGGGACATGGCCGCCGAGTCCAGGATCTGCGCGCCCTCACGCGCGTGTTCCAGGACCTCCGCCTGGACCAGGCTGGCCGCCCAGATCACCACGTCGGCCTCGGCGATCGCGCGCGCGGCACGGAACGTCAGCAGGTCGGCGGCGCCGGGGCCGGCACCGACGAAGGTCACCTTGCCGGTGGGGGCATCGGCCATGGGGTCGGGTCCTCTCGTACGGTTTGTCATGATGTGTGGGGGTGGAAAGGCGGCCGGATGTGCGCGATCGGGGGTTGATCGGATAGCAAGGGCACATGGCGGTCTTCGTCGCGCTCGGCGCGTTCCTGATGACGCTGGCCGGCGGCTGGACGGCACAGCGGGTGACCGACCGTCGCCACCTGGTCCTCGGACTGGCCGGCGGCCTGATGCTGGGTGTGGTCGGCCTGGACCTGCTGCCGGAGGCACTGCACGCGGCGGACCGGGACGTGTTCGGCGTACCCGCGGCCCTGCTGCTGTTCGTGGCCGGCTTCCTGCTGGCCCACCTGGTCGAGCGGCTGCTGGCCGCACGGCAGGCCGCGCACGGTGGCGAGGAGCACGACCACCATCGGGCGCCCGAGGTGGGCCTGACGGCCGCCGCGGCGATGGTCGGCCACAGCGCGATGGACGGCCTGGCGATCGGCGCGGCCTTCCAGGTGGGCAGCGGCATGGGCGCGGCCGTGGCGCTCGCCGTGATCGCGCACGACTTCGCCGACGGCTTCAACACCTTCACCCTGACCAGCCTGTACGGCAACGCCCGCCGCAAGGCCCTCGCGATGCTCTTCGCGGACGCCGTCGCCCCCCTCGCCGGTGCGGCCGCGTCGGCGTTCCTCACCATCCCGGAGCCGGTCCTCGGCGGCTATCTCGGCCTGTTCGGCGGTGCCCTGCTGTACCTCGCCGCCGCCGAGATCCTGCCGGAGGCCCACCACGAGCACCCGGCCCGCTCCACCCTGCTGTGCACGCTGGCCGGCGCCGCGTTCATCTGGCTGGTGGTCGGCCTCTCCGGATGACCGCGTGACCGGAGCGCCGGACGACCGCTTGCCGGGTGTCACAGCTTGCCGCCCCGCCCGCCGTCCCGCCTGGGCGGCGCGATCAGCGTCGACAGATACGGCAACGGCGACCCGTCCAGTTCGGCGGCCCGCCGCACCGACTCCTCGGGCAGCCCGAGCGCCGACCCCCACACGGCGTCCCCGAGCCGCCCGGTCTCCCTCAGCACCTCGGCGACCTCGGCGGCCTGCCGCCCGAACTTGTACGCCACGACCGTCCCCGGCCCGGCCAGCGCCTCCTTCAGCACGGCGGAGCCGGCGGTCACCGGCACCAGCGTCAACGGCTCGGTGCCCTCGGTGAGCACGGCCCCGGACCGCGCCGCCAGATCCTGCATGGCGGTGATGCCGGGCACCGTCTCCACGACCACGCCGGGCACCAGATCCGCGACGGTCTGCGCGAGATACGTGAACGTCGAGTACACGTTGGGGTCGCCGATGGTGGCGAACGCGACCGAGCCGTGCTCCCTCAGCAGCCCGGCGACCCGTTCGCCCGCCGCGTCCCAGGCGGCCTCCCGGCGCGTCCGGTCGGTGCGCTCGTTCAGCGCGAACACCACCCGGACGACCTTCTCCGCGGGCACGTAGTGCAGCACCGTCGCCTCGGCGCGCCCGCGCTCCCCGGTGTCCATGACGGGGACGACGACGACCACGGCGGCGCGCAGCGCGCCCACGCCCTTGACGGTCACCAGCTCCGGATCGCCCGGGCCGACCCCCACCCCGATCAGCCTGCTGCTCATGACGTCCAGCACCTCTCCACGAACCGACGGGCGACACCGGGCGCGGCGGCCCAGTGCGTGTGCAGATAACTCGCGTGCACGCCCTGCTGTACGAAACCCTCGACCCGCCGCACGGGAGCCCTCAGCCCCCAGGCGGGAGCCGCACCGGCGCCGGGCTCGACGACCGTGCGGTGGAACTCGTGCCCCCGCATCCGCGTCCCGGCGGCGGCCAGGGCACTGTCCCCGACGGCCACCGCGTCCCGGTAGCCGAGGGTCAGCCGCTCACTCATGCGCGCGGTGGCGTCCAGCACGCCGCACATGGGGCGGCCGTCCAGCTCCCGGCACAGATACAGCAGGCCGGCGCACTCGGCGGCGACAGGGGCGCCGCTCAGCGCGAGGTCGGCGACGGCCTTGCGGAGGGGTTCGTTGGCGGACAGCTCGGCGGCGTACACCTCGGGGAACCCGCCGCCGACGACGAGCCCGCGGGTCCCCTCGGGCAGTCGCTCGTCGCGGAGCGGATCGAAGGGGACCACGTCGGCGCCCGCGGCGGTGAGCAGCTCGGCGTGCTCGGCGTAGGAGAACGTGAACGCCTCCCCGCCGGCCACCGCGACCACACCGGCGGCCAGGGCCGTACCGGCCGGGGACGGTCCGGCCACGGCCTCGGCCGCCTCCCAGGCCGCGTCCGTCAACGGACCCGCACTCCGCGCCAGCGCCACCAGCGCGTCCAGGTCACAGCCACCGGCGACCTGCGCCCCCATCGCCGCGACCGCCTCCACGGCCGCCGCCCGGCGTTCGGCGACCGGCACCAGACCGAGGTGCCGCGACGGCGTGTCGACCTGCGGCGCCCGCCGCAGCACCCCGAGCACGGGCACCCCGGCCGAGTCCAGCGCCTCGCGCAACAGCTCCTCGTGGCGGTCCGAGGCGACCTTGTTGAGGATCACCCCTCCGACCCGCACCCGCGGATCCCAGGTGAGGAACCCGTGCACCAGCGCGGCCACCGACCGGGACTGCGAGGACGCGTCCACGACGAGCACGACAGGGGCCCGCAGCAGCTTCGCCACCTGCGCCGTGGACGCCAGCTCGCCCTCACCCGCAGCCCCGTCGAACAGCCCCATCACGCCCTCGACGACCGCGATGTCGCAGCCGCGCGCCCCGTGCCGGAACAGCGGCCCGACCAGCTCGGGCCCGCACAGGTAGGCGTCGAGGTTGCGTCCCACGCGCCCGGTGGCGAGCGCGTGGTACCCGGGGTCGATGTAGTCCGGCCCGACCTTGTGCGGGGACACGGACAGCCCCCGCCCGGCCAGGGCGGCCATCAGCCCGGTGGCGACGGTGGTCTTGCCGCTGCCGGAGGCCGGCGCGGCGACGACCAGCCGGGGCACGGCCGCGGAACTCACCACTCGATGCCCCTCTGGCCCTTCTGCCCGACGTCCATGGGGTGCTTGACCTTGGACATGTCGGTGACCAGGTCGGCGAGATCGACGAGCTTCTCCGGCGCGTTCCGCCCGGTGATCACCACGTGCTGGGTGCCCGGCCGGTCGCGCAGCACCTCGACGACCTCGTCGGTGTCGACCCAGCCCCAGTGCATCGGGTACGCGAACTCGTCCAGCACGTACAGCCGGTACGTCTCGGCGGCCAGGTCCCGCTTGACCTGCTCCCAGCCCTCGCGGGCCTTGGCCTCGTTGTCCATCTGGGCGTCCCGCTGGACCCACGACCAGCCCTCGCCCATCTTGTGCCAGGCGACGCTCCCGCCCTCGCCGGAGGCGCCGAGCACGCGCAGCGCGTTCTCCTCGCCGACCTTCCACTTCGCGGACTTGACGAACTGGAACACCCCGATCGGCCAGCCCTGGTTCCAGGCGCGCAGCGCCAGCCCGAAGGCGGCGGTGGACTTGCCCTTGCCGACCCCGGTGTGCACGACGACGAGCGGCCGGTTGCGCCGCTGACGGGTCGTCAGCCCGTCGTCCGGTACGACACTCGGCTGTCCCTGTGGCATTACGCGGCCCTCCTGTCGCCCTGAACGTCCCTGACCAGTCCGGCGATCGAGTCGGCCCGCAGCTCGTCCAGCGTGACCGCCGTACCGCCCAGATCGGCGGCGAGCCGCCCGGCGAGCCCCAGCCGGACCGGCCCCGACTCGCAGTCCACGACCACCGAGGCGACCGAGTCGGCCGCGAACAGCCGTGCCGCGCGGCCGGCGAGCGCGACCGGATCCGGACCACCGGTGGCCCGCCCGTCGGTCACCACGACCATCAGCGCCCGCCGCGCCCGGTCCCGCAGCCGCTCCACCCGCAGCACCTCGTGTGCCTTCAGCAGCCCGGCCGCCAACGGGGTACGGCCCCCGGTCGGCAGCGACTCCAGGCGCGCGGCGGCGGCGTCCACGGACGAGGTCGGCGGGAGCGCCACGTCGGCGGCGGAACCCCGGAAGGCCACCAGCCCCACCTTGTCCCGCCGCTGGTAGGCGTCCAGCAGCAGCGACAGCACCGCGCCCTTCACGGCGCGCATGCGCTGCCGCGCCGCCATCGACCCGGAGGCGTCCACCACGAACAGGACGAGGTTGCCCTCGCGCCCCTCGCGCGTCGCCTGCCGCAGATCGTCCCGGCGGATCACCAGACCCGGCCCGGACCGGCCGCGCGCCCGCTGGTGCGGGGCCGCCGCGTGCACGGTCGCCGCCAGGTGCAGCTTGGTCAGCGCGCCCCGGGGACGCAGGGCCCCGGTCGTCCGCCCGTGCTCGGTGCGCGCCCGGGACCGCCGCCCGGCGGCGCCCTGGCCGAGACCGGGCACGCTCAGCACCTTCGTGCGGAACGGCTCCGCGGCTCGTACGGGCGACTGCTCCCGCCCCCCGGACGCCTGCGGCTCACCGCCCTCACCGGCCTCGGGCTGGGCAGCGGCGCCACCGTCCTGCCGCGGACCGTCCTCGGGTGCCGGCTGCCCGCCGCCCCCGTCCGGGCCGCCCCCGTCCGGGCCGCGGTCGGGGTCATCGTCGGGGGACGCGCCGGAGAACTCCTCCAGCGTCTCGTCCAGCTTGTCCTCGTCGAGACCGGGCGCGTCGAACGGGTTACGGCGCCTGCGGTGCGGCAGCGCGAGCAGCGCGGCCTGCCGGACGTCCTCGGCGAGCACGTCCGTCCGCCCCGCCCACGCCGCCAGCGCGGTCGCCGTGCGCGCCATCACGATGTCGGCGCGCATGCCGTCCACCTCGAAGGCCGCACAGGTCGCCGCGATCTGCCGGAGCGCACCGTCGCCCAGCCGCACGGACGGGAGCAACTCCCGCGCCCCGACGATCCGTTGCCGTACGGCGGCCTCGTCCTCGGCCCACCGGGCGGCGAAGGCGGCCGGGTCGTCGTCGTAGGCCAGCCGGCGCCGTACGACCTCCACCCGCTGGTCGGGCTCCCGCGAGGCCGCGACCTCCACGGTCAGCCCGAACCGGTCCAGCAACTGCGGCCGCAGCTCGCCCTCCTCCGGGTTCATGGTGCCGACGAGCAGGAACCGCGCCGCGTGCCGTACGGAGACGCCCTCCCGCTCGACGTAGGAGGCGCCCATCGCCGCCGCGTCCAGCAGGAGGTCGACCAGGTGGTCGTGCAGGAGATTGACCTCGTCGACGTACAGGATCCCGCGGTGCGCGTCGGCCAGCAGGCCCGGCTCGAACGCCTTCACGCCCTCGGCGAGCGCCCGCTCGATATCGAGCGCTCCGACCAGCCGGTCCTCCGAAGCGCCGACCGGCAGTTCGACCATCCGCGCCGCACGGGACTCGAACGCCCCCGGCTCGTGCGGCCCGTCCGGGCACCCGGGATCGGGGGACCCGGGGTCGCAGGAGAAACGGCACCCGGAGACGACGTCGACCTCGGGGAGCAGCGCCGAAAGGGCACGTACGGCCGTGCTCTTCGCGGTCCCTTTCTCACCCCGGACCAGGACGCCACCGACCGCGGGGCTCACGGCGTTGAGAAGCAGCGCGAGTCGCAGGTCGTCCTGTCCAACTACGGCTGTGAACGGAAAAGGGCTACTCACGCCGAGATCACTCCTTCGGGTGGCTGGTGTGATGACTGCGGGCTGCGGTCCCGATCAGCTGACAGACTGCGGGCATGTTCCCCGCTGTCGCGGGGGTGTCCCGCAGTCGAACCCCTGGGCACTGCGCGGGATGACCTGCTCCCCGCCGACGCGGGGGTTCGAGGGAGCCTCACGCGTCCCCCTCCAGATCTCCCTCAAGTTCCAGGTAGGTCGCCCGGAGCCGGTCCAGGGTCTCCTGGTCCGGCTCCGCCCAGAGCTCACGGTCCGCGGCCTCCAGCAGGCGCTCCGTGATGCCTCTCAGCGCCCAGGGATTGGACTTCCGCATGAAGTCCTGGTTCTCCTGCGAGAACACGTACTCAGCGGCCAGCTTCTCGTACATCCAGTCGTCGACCACGCCCGCCGTGGCGTCGTAGCCGAACAGGTAGTCCACGGTCGCCGCCATCTCGAAGGCGCCCTTGTAGCCGTGCCGGCGCATCGCCGCCATCCAGCGCGGGTTGACCACCCGCGCGCGGAACACCCGGTGGGTCTCCTCGCCCAGCGTCCGTGTCCTCACCTGGTCCGGCGTCGCCGAATCGCCCACGTACGCCTCGGGGTTGGCGCCGGTCAGATGCCGGACCATGGCGACCATGCCGCCGTGGTACTGGAAGTAGTCGTCGGCGTCCACCAGGTCGTGCTCGCGGGTGTCGACGTTCTTCGCGGCGACCGCGATCCGCCGGAACGCGGTCTCCATGTCCCAACGCGCGGCCCGCCCGTCGAGCCCGCGCCCGTAGGCGTATCCGCCCCACACCGCGTACACCTCGGCGAGGTCGGCGTCCGAGCGCCAGTTGCGGGCGTCGATCAGCGGCAGCAGGCCCGCGCCGTACGCGCCCGGCTTGGAACCGAAGATCCGGGCCGTGGCCCGGCGCCGGTCACCGTGCGCGGCGGTGTCCTCGTCGGCGTGCGCCTTCACGAAGTTCCGCGAGCCCGGCTCGTCCAGCTCGGCCACGGCCCGCACCGCGTCGTCGATCAGCCCCACGACGTGCGGGAACGCGTCCCGGAAGAAGCCGGAGATCCGGACCGTGACGTCGATGCGGGGCCGGCCCAGCTCGGCCGGGGGGACCACCTCGAAGCCCGTCACCCGCCGCGAGGCGTCGTCCCACACCGGCCGGCAGCCCAGCAGCGCCAGGATCTCGGCGATGTCGTCGCCCTGGGTGCGCATCGCGGACGTGCCCCACACCGTCAGCCCCACGGATTTCGGGTACTCCCCGGTGTCGGCCAGATACCGCTGGACGAGGGAGTCCGCGAGCGACTGCCCGACCTCCCAGCTGAGCCGGGAGGGGATCGCCTTGGGGTCGACGGAGTAGAAGTTCCGGCCCGTGGGAAGCACGTTGACCAGACCGCGGGTCGGCGAACCCGACGGACCCGCCGGGACGTAGCCGCCGTCCAGCGCCCGCAGGATGTGCGTGATCTCGTCGGTGGTCCGCGCCAGCCGCGGCACGACCTCGTCGCAGGCGAACTCCAGCACCGCGACCGCGTCCGGGAACCGGGTGCCGAGCGCGTCGTCGAGGACCGCGCCCACGGCCGTGCGGTCCCAGGCCCGTGCCTCCATGCCCTCCGCGATCCGCCGGCACAGCTGCTCCAGCAGGTCGATCGCGTCCGCCGCCGTACGGGACGGGCCCTCGACCAGGTCCGTCAGCTCCACCGGCGCCTTCACCGGCGCGCCCGGCTCGGCCAGCAACTCCCTCTCCACCAGCCTGAAATGGGAGGCCAGACAGGCCCTGAGGCCCGGTAGGGCGTTCGCCCGCCCGCCCCACACCTGCGAGGCGCGCAGCACGGCGAGGACGAGGTTCACCCGAGGCTCGCCGACCGGGCCGCCGCCGAGGATGTGGAGTCCGTCCCTGATCTGCACGTCCTTGATCTCGCACAGATAGCCGTCGATGTGCATGACGAACTCGTCGAACGCCTCGTCGTCCGGCTGCTCGGCCACGTGCAGGTCGTGGTGGAGCTCGGCGGCCTTCACCAGCGTCCAGATCTGCGCCCGCACGGCCGGCGCCTTCGCCGGGTCCAGGTCGCTCACCAGCGCGTACTCGTCCAGCAGCTGCTCCAGCTTGGCCAGATCGCCGTAGGTGTCGGCACGCGCCATCGGCGGCACGAGGTGGTCGACGACCGTGGCGTGCCCGCGCCGCTTGGCCTGGGTGCCCTCGCCGGGGTCGTTGACGATGAACGGGTAGACCAGCGGAAGGTCGCCGAGGACCGCGTCCGGGGCGCAGCCGCCCGACAGTCCGAGGCCTTTGCCGGGCAGCCACTCCAGCGTGCCGTGCTTGCCCATGTGCACGATCGCGTCGGCGCCGAAACTGTTCTCCAGCCAGCGGTAGGCCGCCAGGTAGTGGTGCGAGGGCGGCATGTCCGGGTCGTGGTAGATCGCGATCGGGTTCTCGCCGAAGCCGCGCGGCGGCTGGATCATGACGACGACGTTCCCGAACCGGAGGGAGGCGAGGACGATGTCGTCGCCGTCGACGTAGAGGGACCCCGGCGGCTCGCCCCACGCCTCCACCATCGCGTCCCTCAGTCCCGGGTCCAGCTTCGCGAACCACGCCTGGTAGTCGGCGAGCGGTACCCGTGCGGGCGCGGCGGCCAGTTGGTCCTCCGTCAGCCACTCCACGTCGTGGCCGCCGGCCTCGATCAGGCGGTGGATCAGCTCGTCGCCGCCGGACGGGTACGCGCTCAGCGCGTAACCGGCGTCCCTGAGCGCGTCCAGGACCCGTACCGCCGACGCGGGCGTGTCCAGGCCGACCGCGTTGCCGACGCGGGAGTGCTTGGTCGGGTAGGCGGTGAAGACCAGCGCCACCTTCTTGTCCCGGTTCGGCTTGTGCCTCAGCCGTGCGTGCCGTACGGCGATCCCGGCCACCCGGGCGGCCCGCCCGGGGTCGGCGACGTAGACCGGTACGTCGTCCGGGCCCTGCTCCTTGAAGGAGAACGGCACGGTGATCAGCCGGCCGTCGAACTCCGGGATCGCGACCTGCATCGCCGCGTCCATGGGGGACAGGGCGGCGTCGGACTCGTCCCAGGCGCTCTTCGACGAGGTCAGGCACAGTCCTTGCAGGACGGGGATGTCGAGCTCGGCCAGCGCGCCGACGTCCCAGGACTCCTCCTCGCCGCCCGCCGACGCCTGCGAGGCGTGCGTGCCGCCGGCCGCGAGCACGGTGGCGACCAGGGCGTCGGCCCGGCCCAGCAGCTCGTACAGCCCGGCGTCCGCGCCGCGCAGCGAACCGCAGTACACCGGCAGCGCGTTGGCGCCCCGCGCCTCGACCGCCTCGCACAGCGTGTCCACGAAGGCGGTGTTCCCGCTGAGTTCGTGGGCGCGGTAGAAGAGCACGCCGACGGTCGGGCGGCCGTCCCGCGGCTCGGGGGAGCCGTGGACGCCGTACTCCGGCATCTTCCGCGGCTCCTCGAAGCCCTCGCCGGTCAGCAGCACGGTGTCGGACAGGAACCGGGACAGTTCGAGCAGGTTCGCGGGGCCGCCCTCGACCAGGTACCGGAGGGCCTCGGCCACCACCCCGGCCGGCACGGACGACTCGGCCATCAGCTCGGCGTCCGGCACGGCCTCCCCGCCCAGCAGCACGGTCGGGACGCCGGACGCCTTCAGCGCGGCCAGCCCCTCCTCCCAGGCGCGCCTGCCGCCGAGGAGCCGTACGACGGCGAGGTCGGCGCCGTCGAGCAGACCGGGCAGCTCCCGCGTGACGTCCACCCGGGTGGGGTTGCCGATCCGGTAGGAGGCGCCGGAGGCCCGGGCCGCCAGCAGATCCGTGTCGGCGGTCGACAACAACAACACTGTGCTCATGCGGGCGCTCCCGGTGGAATGAAAGGCAGTCCTGGCGGCGCGCCCGACTCGATGAGCCGCCACAGCGCGTCCGTGTCCGCGTGCTGTTCGATCAGGTCGCCGAGCCGGTCCAGCTGCTCCTCGCGCAGCGCGGCGAACGAGGTGTCCGGGGCCGGAGCGAAACGGCGGCCCGCGGCGGCCGCGACCTCGCGCAGGAAGGCCCGCCGGAAGCCGTCCGACTCCAGCGAGCCGTGCCAGTGGGTGCCCCACGTCCGGCCGACCCGGCAGCCGTCCAGGAAGGGCTCGCCGCCGGTCACTTCGGCGACCCCGTGGTGGATCTCGTACCCCTCGACCCGTTCCCCGAGGGCCTCGCCGACCGGCCGGGTGAGGGTCTTCTCGCGGGCGAACCGCACCCGGACGGGGAGGACACCGAGGCCGGGGACGGCCCCGGTGCGCGACTCCACCTCGTCCTCGATGTGCTCGCCGAGGATCTGGAAACCGCCGCAGATCCCGAGGACCGGCCGCCCCTCGGCGGCCCGTCGGACAAGCGCGTCCGCGAGACGCCGCTCGCGCAGCCACTCCAGTGCCCGTACGGTCCCGCGTGTGCCCGGGACCACCACCAGGTCGGCGTCGGACAGCTCCTCGGGGCGGTCCACGAACCGCACGACGACCCCGGGCTCGGCGGCGAGCGCGTCCACGTCGGTGAAGTTGGACATCAGCGGGATCGCGCACACGGCGACGCGCAGCACGTCCTCGCCGACGGGCGGGGCCACGGCGGACTCGCGGACGGTGCCCCGCAGGGACACGCGCAGCCCGTCCTCCTCGTCGATGCCGAGTCCGTGCCGGAAGGGCAGGACGCCGTACGCGCGCCGCCCGGTGAGGTCCCGGAGCATGTCCAGTCCGGGCTCCAGCAGGCTGACGTCCCCGCGGAACTTGTTGACGAGGAACCCGGCGACGAGCGCCTGGTCCTCCGGTGAGAGCAGCGCGACGGTCCCGAAGAACGAGGCGAACACACCCCCGCGGTCGATGTCCCCGACGACCAGCACGGGAAGCCGCGCGTTCCGCGCGATCCCCATGTTCACGATGTCGGTCCGGCGCAGATTGATCTCCGCCGGGGACCCCGCCCCCTCACAGATCACGGCGTCATACGTGCCCCGCAGCTCGGTGAGGCAGTCCAGCACGGTGCCCAGGAGCCGCTGCTGCCGTCCGCCGTGGTAGCCGCGCGCGCTCATCTCGCCGACCGGCCTGCCCAGCAGCACCACCTGGCTGCTCCGCTCCCCGCCCGGCTTGAGCAGCACCGGGTTCATCAGCGCGGTCGGCTCGATCCGGCAGGCCTGGGCCTGCATGGCCTGCGCCCGCCCGATCTCCGCGCCCTCGCGCGTGACGAAGGAGTTGAGGGACATGTTCTGCGCCTTGAAGGGCGCGACCTTGACGCCTTGCCGCACCAGCCACCGGCAGATCCCGGCCGTCACGACGCTCTTGCCGGCGTCGGAGGTGGTGCCGGCGACGAGCAGACCGCCGCTCATGACGCGCTTCCCTTCGTCCGACGGTTGCCGCGCGTGCCGCGATCGCCGCGGCCGCGGTCGCACAGGAGCCCGACGGCGGCGCAGGTGCCGAGGGCGAGCCAGCCGACGCGCCGTGAGAGCCGTACCGCTCGCTCGATGTCCCCGACGCGCACGGCGCGCCCGGCGCCGTTGAGCACCGGGCGGTGCTCCAGACGCCCGCCGTACGAGAGCGTGCCGCCCATCCGCACCCCGAGCGCCCCCGCGAAGGAGGCCTCGACCGGACCGGCGTTGGGGCTCGGGTGCCGGCGGGCGTCGGCGCGCCAGGCGCGCAGGGCGCCCCGCGGGTCAGGGCCGGCCACGGCCGCCAGGACGGCGGTGAGCCGCGCCCCCGGCCATCCGGCCAGGTCGTCCAGGCGTGCGGAGGCCCAGCCGAAGCGGCGGTACCGGGGCGACTTGTGCCCGACCATGGCGTCCAGGGTGTTCACGGCCCGGAACGCGGCGAGCCCCGGCACCCCGGCGACGGCGCCCCACACCAGCGCGCCCACCACGGCGTCGGAGGTGTTCTCGGCGACCGACTCCACGACGGCCCGGGCGATCCCGTCGGCGTCGAGCGCCTGGGGGTCGCGCCCGCACAGGTGCGGCAGCCGCGCCCGGGCCGCCACCACGTCGCCCGCTTCCAACGCGCGCCCGATGGTGCGCGCCTCCCGGACGAGGGAGGTCCCGCCGACCACGGCCCAGGTGGCGGCGGCCGTCAGGGCGGCGGAGGCGACGGGGGAGGGGCGGACGGCGCGCGCGGCGGCGGCACCGAGCGCGGTGGCGCCGCCGGCGCACAGGGCCGTGTGAAGGGCGCCCCGACCTCGGTGGTCCCGCCACAGCAGACGTTCCACGGCGCCCGCGGCGCGGCCGAACACGGCGACCGGATGTCCTCGGCGTGGATCGCCGAGGAGGAGGTCACCGAGGAGGCCGGCGGCGGCGCCGTACGCGAAGACGCGATCGGCACCCATGGGTTCAGCCGACTTCGGGGCCGGGCAGAGCGTCGTCGATGAACCTCGGTCGGCAGCCGCGCATGGCGATATGTCCTCACTCAGGGTGTCCACGCCCTGGTTCGACGAGACCGGCGGTGAGAGTTCCTGGCTCCCGGGGTTACTACCCCGGTGACAGTGGCGGGACCGCGCCGGATTCGCACCGGCTTCCTCTCCTGCCGCCGTACATGGCCCCGGCAGTCCACCACGCCCCGCGAACACCCGTCAACTCACCGTTGACCTGCGACGGGATACTGAGATGAGGCCCACACCACCGGCGCGAGAAGCCCGCCCCGCCCGTTCGCCGAGGTGGCGGGGCGGGCGGGGCGGGTGGTGGGACGCTCTTGACTTCCGGGGTCCGGCAGGGGCCCTGACCGGCTGTCAGCCCGTGCCGACGATGAGGTGGATGCCGTAGGCCACCGCGGCGGCGCAGGTGGCGAAGCAGACGTAGGCGCCGGTGACCGCGAGGACCCCGCCTCCGTCGCCCCGCGCGACGGCACGCTCCCGCCGGGACAGGCCCGCGATGCCCAGGGTGAACAGTGCCACCAGGCCCACGGTGACCGCGAGGCTGACGCCGAAGACGGAGCCGAGGGCTGCCCAGTCGATCTTCATGGTGATGCTTCCTTGGGTGCCGGGTGAGCGGGGGTCAGACGGTGGCGGCCGGCGGGGTGGCCGGAGCGGCGGACGCGGTCGGCGCGGCCGTCGGATCGATGACGGGCGTGGTGACGGCCGTCGGATCGATGACGGGTGCGTCGATGGCGGGCGTGGTGATGGCTGTCGCGTCGATGACGGGCGTCTCGATGAGGGGCGCGTCGATGACGGGGGCGGCCGGCTGGGCGGGGATCGTCGCGGTGAGCGACTCGACGGCGGCGGACTCGTCCGTGGAGACCGGTGCCGTGGACGCGGGGGCGGGGGCCGCCGGGGGCGGGGTGACGGCGGCGATCGCCTGGGTCACGACGCCGGGCGGCTCCTCGGCCGCGGGCTCGGTGACGTTGGTGTGGTCGACGACCTGGCGGCGGGAGATCTTCCAGATCGCCGCGCTCGAGGTCACCAGGAACGCGGCGACGAGCGCGGTGCCCCAGTCGCCCAGCCCGGTGACCGCCTCCGCGCCCGCGCCGACCAGGGCCGCGGCGGGCAGCGTGAGGACCCAGGCGACGGTCATGCGGCCTGCGGTGGACCAGCGGACCACACCGCCTTTGCGGCCCAGGCCCGCACCCATCACCGAGCCGGAGACGACGTGCGTGGTGGAGAGCGAGAAGCCGAGGTGCGAGGAGGCGAGGATGGCGGTGGCCGCGCTGGTCTGGGCGGCGAAGCCCTGCCGCGGCTGGAGGTCGGTCAGGCCGGTGCCCATGGTGCGGATGATGCGCCAGCCGCCGATGTAGGTGCCGAGCGCGATCGCGAGGCCCGCCGAGAGGATGACCCAGGTGGGAGGGTTGGAGCCGGGGGCTGTGGCGCCGCCGGCGATCAGGGCGAGGGTGATGACGCCCATCGTCTTCTGGGCGTCGTTGGTGCCGTGGGCCAGCGAGACCAGGCCCGCGGAGGCGATCTGCCCGACCCGGTGGCCCTTCTCGGCCGCCGTGCCGTCCGCCTTCCCGCCGATCGTGTACGACAGCCGGGTCGCGACCATCGCCGCGAGACCCGCGACGACCGGGGCGGCCACCGCGGGGATGATGACCTTGGTGACCAGGGCGTCACCGTGCACCGCGCCCACGCCGGCCGAGGCGATCGTGGCGCCGATCAGGCCGCCCATGAGGGCGTGCGAGGAACTGGACGGAAGCCCGACCAGCCAGGTCAGCAGGTTCCAGAGGATCGCGCCGACCAGGGCGGCGAAAATGACCTCGGGACGGATGCCGGCCTCGTCGACGAGGCCCTTGGAGATCGTGTTGGCGACCTCCACGGAGAGGAACGCGCCCACCAGGTTGAGCGCGGCGGACATGGCCACCGCGACCTTGGGCTTGAGTGCGCCGGTCGAGATGGTGGTGGCCATCGCGTTGGCGGTGTCGTGGAAACCGTTCGTGAAATCGAACGCGAGTGCGGTTACTACCACAATCGCGAGGATCAGCGAGAAGCTTTCCATTTACCCAGGCAATCGTTCGAGCGTCATTGGCTGGTTGAACGTAGGTAACCAGGGTGAACAGAAGATGAACTGGGCCGGTCCGCGGAGTGTCCGAATCTGCTTCCCGGAGGTTCCGTTTCGCCGCCGCGGCCCGTCGTCCGTGACCCGGCGGAGCGGCTGTCCCTGTCCTGCCGCACGTCCGGGCTGAAAGGATCACGGCATGACGGAGCGGGACACACGAGTGACGGATGCGACAGACCCGGTGCGCGCTCGCCAGGCGCGGGAGCCGGAGGCCCGCGCCTGGCGCGAGCTGGTGGCCACGGCCCGGCGCACGGTGGCCGACGGGCTGGTGGTGGGCACCTCCGGCAACGTGTCGGTGCGGGTGGGGGAGACCGTGCTGGTCACGCCGTCGGGCGTGCCGTACGACCGGCTCACGCCGGACGACATCACCGGCGTCCGACTCGACGGCCGGCAGGTGCTCGGCACACTGGTCCCGACCAGCGAACTGCCCATGCACCTGGCGATCTACCGCGCCACCGACGCGGCCGCCGTCGTCCACACCCACGCCGTGCACGCGACGGCCGTCTCGACACTCGTCCCCGAACTGCCCCTGGTCCACTACATGGCCGCCGCGCTCGGCGGTCCGGTGCGTGTCGCGCCCTACGCCACCTACGGCACCGAGGAGCTGGCCCAGAACATGCTGCGCGCCCTCGCCGGCCGTTCCGGATGCCTCCTGCAGAACCACGGCACCGTCACCCACGGCGCCACCCTCGACCAGGCGTACGACCGCACGGCCCAGCTGGAGTGGATGTGCCGGCTGTGGCTGACCGCGTCCTCGGTGCCCGGCATGACGCCGTCCCTGCTGTCGCGCGAAGAGCTGGCGCACGTGACGGACCGGCTGCGGGGCTACGGACAACCGGGCCGCTGAGGGGCTGTCCGACGATGCGCGCCGTCGCCCGCGGCGGACGGGAATCGTCGGACAGTCCCCGGAGGGGTGAAGCCCGCTCTTTCTGGAACTCGCAGGAACATGTCACCCCGACCCTTCCGCCCACTGGCCGGTGACCGGGGACACCACGACACTGGATCCGTGCGCACAGTAGTCAGAGCGACGGCCGCGGCCGTCACCGCGACCCTGGCGGCCGGCGCGGCGAGCGTCGCCGCCGGACGGCTCGCCAGCGACGCCGCGCTCAAGGCGCCCCCCGGCCGGCCCCTGCCCACCGAACCCCGGCTCACCGTGCACAGCACGGCCGCGGGCCAGATCACGCTCACCCGGGACCTGGCCTCCCTGCGGCCCGGCACGTACGGGCTGGCCGGCGACGGCTCCCACGCGGTCGTCGGACCCGTCCTGCGGGACGCCCCGCACCTGCCGGACACCGTCGTACGCCGGCTGGAAGGGGTCACGCACGGACTGCTGCAGCCCCGGGACAAGGTCTGGTTCACCCCGAATGTGCACGTCGGCGACCCCCGGTCCGCCCTCGGCCTGCACCACGACGACGTGGAGGTCCCGGGCGAACTCGGCGCGCTGCCCGCCTGGTTCGTGCCGGCGGTCCGCGAGACCTGGGTGATCACCGTGCACGGGCTGGGCACCACCCGCGAGCACCCGCTGAACATCATGAGTTTCCTGCACCGCAGGCACTTCCCGGTGCTCGACCTCGCCTACCGCGGCGACCCGGGCGCGCCCCGCTCCCCGGACGGCCTGAACCACCTCGGCGAGACCGAGTGGCGCGACCTGGACGCCGCGATCGGCTACGCCGTGCGGTCCGGCGCCGAGCGGGTCGTGCTGCACGGCTGGTCCACCGGCGCCACCATGGCGCTGCGCGCCGCCCTCGACTCGGACCTGCGCGACCGCGTCTCCGGGCTGATCCTGGACTCGCCCGTGCTCGACTGGGAGGCGACACTGCGCGCCCTGGCCAGGGCGCGGCACACCCCGGGCCCCCTGCTGCCGCTCGCGGTGCGCGCCGCGCAGGGCCGCGTCGGCCTGCACGGCGACCGGCTCGCCCGGGCGAACGACCCGGCGCGGCTCACCGTGCCGACACTGGTCTTCCACGGCCCCGGCGACGAGGTGGCCCCCTGGCGCCACTCGCGCCGTCTCGCCGCCCGCCACCCCAACCTGGTCGCCCTGCACACGGTCCCCCACGCCCCCCACGGCGCCATGTGGAACGCCGACCCCGACGGCTACGAGGAGGCCCTGCGCCGCTTCCTCACTCCGCTGATGTGACGGGCCCGCGCGGCCCCCGCCGACGGTCCGCCGGGCGCCGGAGCGGTGCCGGGGACCGGCCGGCCGGGTGAGCCGGTGAGCGGGAGAGGCGATTCCGTTTCAGGGCTGGGGGGCCGGCTTGTTCCGCTCTGTCGGGCACCCCGGGGACCCCTGCGTTGGCCATCCCCGTCGCCCGCCGTGACATTCCGTTTGGGTTTTCGGACCGTCAAACGGAAGACTGCACCCGTGACGTCCCGTATCCCGCGCGACTCCAGGCTTCGACTCGTCCGACCGCGACCCCTGGCCGCCGCCCCCCGAGCCGTGAACCAGCGGCGCCCGCGCCGCGCCGCACCGCGCCCCCCGGAGGGCACCCCGGCCCCCGCGGAGCTGGCCAGAATGGCGCGCTCCGGCCTCGCCGGGGCGGTCCGCGTCGCCCGCTGGGCCGATGCCGCCCTCGGACCCGGCCGGAACGGGGCGACCGCCGACGGCAAGGCCACTCTCTCCGAGGCGACCGCGCGGCGGGCCGCCGACGCGCTGGACCTGGACGTCGCCCAGGTCCGCGCCGACTGGGACACCGCCCGCCTCGCCGGCCTGGTCGAGGTGCACGGCGACAACGCCCGCCCCGGCTGGCGCCTGCGGGCCTGGGACCGCGACGACAGCGCCGTGCTGCGCGGCTGGGTCGCCCTCTTCGACGCCTGGTCGCTGGCCTGCCCGGAGCCCGGGGACCAGGAGGCCGCCGCCGTCGCCGAGGTCGTCTCGGCCATGCCGCAGGTGCTCTCCTTGCTCCAGCTCTCGGCCGGTCCCGTCCCGGTCGAGCAGCTCCTCGACCTCCTCAGACAGCGCGTGACCGAGCTGCGCACCGCACGCTGCGAGGTGCCCTACGACGCCCAGCCCGCCGAGCCCGCCGAGCCCACCGCCGAGCCGGAGAGCCTTGAGGGTCCCGCCGAGGCCGCCGCACTGGCCCCCCTGCTCGACTGGGCGCTGCGGGCGCTCGCCTCCGTCGGCGCGCTCACCTACGGCGACGGGCAGGCCACGCTCACCCCGCTGGGCAGCTGGGCCGTCTGGGTCAAGCTGGAGCAGATCTGCGTCGCAGCCCAGAGCCCCGCCGGGAACATCGAACAGGCGGCCGAGGACATGCTCCGAGGCTGCGCCCAGCTGCGCCCGAACGCGGCCCGCGCCGAGTACCGCGCCTGGCTGGCCGCCCGTCCCGTCGGCAGCGCCGTCGCCGAACTGCTCGCCGCCGCACGCGGTGAGGACGCCCTGCTGCGCGGCCTCGCCTTCGAGGCCCTGCGCGTCGTGGGCGCCCCCGCCGAGCCGGATGTGAGCGCCGTGCTCGACGAACCGGCGCTGCGCCCGTACGCCCTGCTGTGGCTGGCGGAGCACGACGGCGTGGACCCGGAGGACGCCCACGAGGTCCTCACCCGTGAGGAGGCCACGTGGCTGTGGGTGGACACCGCCGCCGCCGTCGCCGACCACGGCGAGGCCCCGATGCTCGTGCGTCATCTGGAGGCCGCGCTCCAGCCCACCGTCCCCACGCTGCTCGACGAGGTACGGGCCGTCGGGCACCCGCGCACCGTGCAGGTGCTGGTCGCGCTCGCCGCCGCCCACCCCGACCCCGCCCTGGCGAAGGCCGTCCGCCGGGCCGCCTTCCAGGTGCACACGGGCGGCAGCTAGGGCTGTCCCGCAATCCCCGGCGGGCGCGCGGCGTATTACGGGACAGCCCTTGGCCGGTCCGCACCGGCGGCGCTCAGCCTTCCGTGCGCGGGGCGTACGTGCCGAAGCTCCAGACGTTGCCCTCGGTGTCCCGGGCCATGTAGTCCCGGGACCCGTAGTCCTGGTCCGTCGGGGGCATGAGGATCTCCACGCCGTGGTCCACCGCGCGCTGGTAGTGGCCGTCCACGTCGTCCACCGCGACGTACACCCCTACGGGACCCCCGCCGCGCATCGCCTCGTCGAAGCGGCCGCCGCGGCCCTTGGAGCCGAGCATCACCGCACCGTTGCCCTGCACCAGCTCGGCGTGGAGCACGAGGCCGTCCCCGCCCTCGTAGACCGTCAGTTCGGTGAAACCGAGGCCTTCGGTGAGCTGCTTGATCGCCGCCTTCGCGTCCGCGTAGAGCAGCGTGGGACAGACGCTCGCGCGTCCGCCGACCGTGTCCGTCATGCCGATCACTCCCTTGTGACTCGGTGCTCATGAATCGGTACTCACCGGAAATTCCGGCTGGTCGCCCAGTCTGGCACCGGCCAGTGACAACGCCCCGGCGCTCACGCCGCGAACGGGCGGGAAAACCGCTTGCACGCCCCCGTTAGACTGTTCGGCATGGCCATTCTCCTCGCGCATTAGAGGGCGGGTCCGTCCACAGCCGCCCATCCGCCCCCACCTGCCCTGGAGTCTGTCCGTGATCTCCGCTTCCGGCATCGAGCTGCGCGCCGGTGCCCGCATCCTCATCGAGAGCGCCACTTTCCGCGTCGCCAAGGGCGACCGCATCGGCCTGGTCGGCCGCAACGGCGCCGGCAAGACGACCCTGACCAAGGTCCTGGCAGGCGAGGGCATCCCCGCCGCCGGCACCGTCACCCGCTCCGGCGAGGTCGGCTACCTCCCGCAGGACCCCCGTACCGGCGACCTCGACGTGCTCGCCCGCGACCGCATCCTCTCCGCCCGCGGTCTGGACGTGCTGATCCGCAAGATGCGCGAGAACGAGCAGCGCATCGCCACCGGCAAGGGAAGCACCCGCGAGAAGGCGCTCAAGCAGTACGAGCGCCAGGAGACCGAGTTCCTCACCAAGGGCGGGTACTCCGCCGAGGCCGAGGCCGCCACCATCGCCGCCGCGCTCAACCTGCCCGACCGGGTGCTCGGCCAGCCCCTGCACACGCTCTCCGGCGGTCAGCGCCGCCGTATCGAACTGGCGCGGATCCTCTTCTCCGACGCGGACACGCTGCTCCTGGACGAGCCGACCAACCACCTCGACGCGGACTCGATCATCTGGCTGCGCGACTACCTGAAGACCTACCGCGGCGGCTTCATCGTCATCTCGCACGACGTCGACCTGGTCGACACGGTCGTCAACAAGGTGTTCTACCTGGACGCCAACCGTTCGGCGATCGACATCTACAACATGGGCTGGAAGCTATACCAGCAGCAGCGCGAGGCCGACGAGAAGCGCCGCAAGCGGGAGCGGGCCAACGCCGAGAAGAAGGCGGCCGCGCTCAACGCCCAGGCCGACAAGATGCGCGCCAAGGCCACCAAGACGGTCGCCGCGCAGAACATGGCCCGGCGCGCGGACAAGCTGCTCGCCGGTCTCGAGGCGGTCCGGCAGTCCGACAAGGTCGCCAAGCTCCGCTTCCCGGAGCCCTCGCCCTGCGGCAGGACCCCGCTGATGGCGGAGGGCCTGTCGAAGTCGTACGGCTCGCTGGAGATCTTCACCGACGTCGACCTGGCCATCGACAAGGGCTCCAGGGTCGTCATCCTCGGCCTCAACGGCGCGGGCAAGACCACCCTGCTGCGGCTGCTCGCCGGCGTGGAGCAGCCCGACACCGGCGCGGTCGTCCCCGGCCACGGGCTCAAGCTCGGCTACTACGCGCAGGAGCACGAGACCCTCGACCCGGACCGCACGGTCCTGGAGAACATGCGCTCGGCGGCCCCCGACATGGATCTCGTCGAGGTCCGCAAGGTGCTGGGCTCGTTCCTGTTCTCCGGTGACGACGTCGACAAGCCGGCCGGGGTCCTCTCCGGCGGTGAGAAGACCCGTCTCGCCCTGGCCACCCTGGTCGTCTCCTCCGCGAACGTGCTGCTGCTGGACGAGCCGACCAACAACCTCGACCCGGCCAGCCGCGAGGAGATCCTCGGGGCGCTGCGCACCTACAAGGGCGCGGTCGTCCTCGTCACGCACGACGAGGGGGCGGTCGAGGCGCTCCAGCCGGAGCGGATCATTCTGCTGCCCGACGGTGTCGAGGACCTGTGGGGCTCCGACTACGCGGACCTCGTCGCCCTGGCCTGACCGGGCTCGCCCGGCCCGGCGCTCCGGCCGGGCCCCGCGCCGCCTGTGGTCACCCTCCGCTCATCCTCTGATCAACGGCGTATGGATCATTCGGCCCATCGGTGATCCACCATCTGTGTGAGATCTCCTCGTATCGAGGTGTGTCGTACACGGATTTTCCGGCCGAGCCTTTACGTACCAAGGGCTCGGCCGTCGTACGCCTGTGACCAGGGGCTTCGTGGAACAACCCGTTCAGCGGTGTTGACGGCGCCGCATGGAATGAGGGATTCCGCTTGTGGGGGCCGACTCCTGTCGTCACAACCATGTCTCACAGACCTTGCCGAATGGGTGGCCATCGGGCCCGGGAGGGGTGATCATGAGGAGACCAGAGCGCACTTCCCATGAGGAGGCACGGGTGGCCGAGACTCTGAAGAAGGGCAGCCGGGTGACCGGCGCCGCGCGCGACAAGCTCGCGGCAGACCTGAAGAAGAAGTACGACGCCGGTGCGAGCATTCGGGCGTTGGCCGAGGAAACCGGCCGCTCGTATGGCTTCGTGCACCGGATGCTCAGCGAGTCGGGCGTCACGCTCCGTGGGCGTGGCGGGGCGACACGGGGCAAGAAGGCCCCGTCGGCCTGACCTCGGGAGACCCATCGGCTTCGATGGTGTGGCCACCCGGTCGGGCAGCCGAACGGCCGGGTGGTTACTGTGCAGTCACTTAGGATGCCCGCGCTGGCATCCCGGACGACCGCACCCATCGGAGGCGCACCATGGTTTCGCCCGAGCACGACCCCGACTCGGTACGTGACTCAGTATCCGACGTACTCGACAAGGACGGCGTGCGGCTCACCGTGGACGACTCGATCGCCACGGTGACGCTGACCAACCCGGCCAAGCGCAACGCGCAGAGCCCCGCCCTGTGGCGGGCGCTCGCCGAGGCCGGGCGGCTGCTGCCGGGCTCCGTCCGTGTCGTGCTGCTGCGCGCCGAGGGCAAGTCCTTCTCGGCCGGCCTGGACCGGCAGG
This sequence comes from Streptomyces sp. NPDC003393, assembly GCF_053589015.1. Taxonomy (NCBI): domain Bacteria; kingdom Bacillati; phylum Actinomycetota; class Actinomycetes; order Kitasatosporales; family Streptomycetaceae; genus Streptomyces; species Streptomyces sp. NPDC003393. The sequence goes on from NZ_JBSFRB010000037.1 coordinate 49,259, forward strand.
CGTTCACGCCGGAGGGCTTCGATGGCGAGCCGTCGTTCATCGACCTCGCGCGCGGCAGCGACGCCGAGCTGGACGCGACCATCGCGGAGTACCAGGAGGCGTTCACCTGGTGGCGGCGCAGCGACCTGGTGTCCGTCGCCGCGGTCCAGGGGCATGCCATCGGGGCGGGCTTCCAGCTGGCGCTCGCCTGTGATCTGCGCGTCGTCGCCGACGACGTGCAGTTCGCCATGCGCGAGACCAGCCTCGGCCTGGTACCGGACCTCACCGGCACGCATCCGCTGGTGGGGCTGGTCGGCTACGCCCGTGCCCTGGAGATCTGCGTGACCGGCCGGTTCGTCACCGCCGAGGAGGCGGTGAACACCGGGCTGGCCAACCTCGCCGTGCGCCGCGACCAGCTCGACGCGGCGGTCCACGACCTGGCCTCGGCGATCACCGCCGCGCCCCGCGACGCGGTGATCGAGACCAAGGCCCTGCTCCAGCGCGCCGGGACGAACACCTATGAGGCCCAGCGCGCCGCCGAACGCCAGGCCCAGGCCCGCCGCCTGCGCGACCTGGCCGGCCTCGGCGAGTAGCCCGCGCCGGGTCCCACACCTGTGGGGTCCCGGTCCGTGGAGAGGACGGCGTCGACGGGCGGACGCGGTGGCTTGCGACCGTCCGCGCCCGCCACGGGAACCGGCGCGGCTCAGTAGCCGTGCCGGGCGCCGCCGTCGACCGGGAGCATGATGCCGGTCAGATAGGACGCCGCCGGCGACAGGAGGAACGCCGCCGTGCGGCCGAACTCCTCCGGGGTGCCGTACCGGCGCAGGGGGATGCGGGACTCGTTCGCCGCACGGGTCGCCTCCGGGTCCGCCGAGAGCCCGTCCAGCTCGCGCACACGGTCCGTGTCGATGCGGGCCGGGAGCAGACCGAGGACCCGGATGCCGCGCGGCCCCAGTTCGTCCGCGAGGGACTTGGCGAACCCGGCGAGTCCGGGCCGCAGGCCGTTGGAGATCGTCAGTCCCGGGATCGGCTCGTGCACGGAGCCGGACAGCACGAACCCGATGACACCGCCCGTGTTCAGCTCCGCCGCCGCGGCCCGGGCCAGCCGCACCGCACCCAGGAACACCGATTCGAACGCCGACTGCCACTGCTCGTCGGTGTTGTCGGCGAGGAAGCCGGGGGCCGGCCCGCCGACGCTGACGAGAATCCCGTCGAAGCCGCCGAAGTGCTCACGCGCGGCCGCGATCAGCCGTGCCGGGGCCTCCGCGTCGGCGTTGTCCACGGCCACCCCGACGGCGTTCGGGCCGAGCTCGGCCGCCGCGTCGGCGGCCCGCCCCCCGTCCCGTCCGGTGATGACCACCTTCGCCCCGTCGGCGACCAGCTCGCGCGCGGCGGCGTTGCCCAGCCCCCGGGTGGCCCCGGTGACGATGTACACCCTGTCCTTCAGTCCAAGATCCATGCCCCTATCCTGCCTGGTCGTCCCCGAACAGGGCGAGGGCGGTGTTCACCAGACCGATATGGCTGAACGCCTGAGGGAAGTTGCCGAGTTGCCGGCCCGCGCCCGTCGCGCCGTCCACCCAGTACTCCTCCGCCAGCAGTCCCACGTCGTTGGCGAGCCCCACCAGCCTCTCGAACAGCTCCCGGGCCTCACGGGTCCGGCCGGTCATGTGCAGCGCGTCGGCGAGCCAGAACGAGCACACCAGGAAGGTGCCCTCGCCGCCGGGCAGCCCGTCCACGGCGTCGGCACCGTCCGGGTCCGTGCTGTAACGGTGCACCAGGCCGTCCCTGCCGAGCTCCGCCCGGACCGCGTCGATGGTGCCGGTCACCCTCGGGTCGTCCGGCGGCAGGAAACCCACTCGCGGGATCAGCAGCAGGGCGGCGTCGAGCTCGCGCGAGCCGTAGGACTGCGTGAACGTGTTCCGTCCGGGGTCGTAGCCCTTCTCGCACACCTCGCGGTGCACCTCCTCCCGCAGCTCCCGCCAGCCCTCCAGGTCGCCGCCCAGCGCCGGGTTCTCCTCGAGCGTGCGCACCATCCGGTCGGCGGCCACCCACACCATCACCTTGGAGTGCACGAAGTGGCGCCGGCCGCCACGCACCTCCCACAGCCCCTCGTCGGGCTGCCGCCAGGCCCGGCGCAGGAAGTCCAGCAGAGAGCACTGCATCGCCCACATGTGCGGCTTCGAGGGCAGGCCGGAGCGACGGGCCAGCGACAGCGAGTCCAGGACCTCCCCGTACACGTCCAGCTGAAGCTGTTTCACCGCGTCGTTGCCGATCCGTACCGGCACCGAGCCGGCGAAGCCGGACAGCCACGGCAGCTCGTACTCGGGCAGCCGTCGCTCACCCGCGAGCCCGTACATGATCTGGAGATCCGCGGGGTTTCCCGCGACCGCGCGCAGCAGCCAGTCGCGCCATGCCTCGGCCTCCTCCTGGTAGCCCGCCGACAGCAGGGCGCCCAGGGTGAGCGTGGAGTCGCGCAGCCAGCAGTAGCGGTAGTCCCAGTTGCGCACCCCGCCCAGCTCCTCGGGCAGGGAGGTGGTCGGGGCGGCGACGATGCCGCCGGTGGGGGCGTAGGTGAGCGCCTTCAGCGTGATCAGGGAGCGGACGACGGCGTCCCGGTGCGGGCCGGTGTAGCGGCAGCGCGCCGCCCACGCCCTCCAGTCGACGACGCTGTGGTCCAGCGCCCGGAACGGGTCGATCAGCGGCGGGCGCGGATCGTGCGAGGGGTGCCAGGTCAGTACGAACGCCACCTTCTCGCCCTCGGCGACGGTGAACTCCGCGTGGGTGCGGAGGTGCTCGCCCCAGGTGTGCACCGGAGGCTCGCTGCGCAGCCACGCCGAGTCCGGCCCGGCGACGGCGACCCGGTGGCCGTCGGCCTTGCGCACCCAGGGGACGATCGAGCCGTAGTCGAAGCGCAGCCGGAGCGTGCTGCGCACGGTCACCCGGCCGCTGAGACCCTCCACGATCCGTACCAGGTCCGGGGCCTGGTCGCGTTGCGGCATCAGGTCGGTGACGCGCACCGAGCCGTCGGGGGTGTCCCACTCGGTGTCGAGGACCAACGTGTCCGGGCGGTAGGCGCGGCGGGCGCAGGGGCCCTCGGCGTCCTTGGGGGCGAGGCGCCAGTGACCGTTCTCCTCGTCGCCGAGCAGCCGGGCGAAGCAGGCGCCGGAGTCGAAACGGGGCAGGCACAGCCAGTCGATCGAGCCGTCCCTGCCGACCAGTGCGGCGGTCTGCTCGTCCCCGATGAGCGCGTAGTCCTCGATCCGTGGGTGCACGGATGTCCGGATTCCCGGCGGAGGCGCCGGACAATCAGGCGCCTCGTCCAAGGGCCGTCCCGCCCTCAGACCGTGGCGGGTTCCGTCTCCTTGCGCGCCGCTTCCTCCGCCGCCCCGGCACGGTCCTTCAGTTCGCGCCGGACCAGGATGAGCCAGCCCACGGGGACACCCACGGCGAACAGCCACCACTGGACCGCGTAGGGCAGGTTGATGTCCCCTATGCCGATCCAGCTGGTGTCCTCCTTGGGCGACGGCAGCAGTCGGGGACTGCCACCCTTGGGCGCGGGAGAGGTCAGCTCGATGTAGCCGCCGAACACCGCCTTGGCGGAGGCGTCGCCCGAGTCACGCAGCAGTGCGCCGACCTGTGCGCTGTTGATCAGCATGATCTGGCGGTCGGGCAGCCCCTTGACGTCCTTGATGCCGCTCGCGGCCGTCGTCTCGTCCCGCATCAGCCGCCCGGTGACGGTGATCTCGCCCGACGCCGGTGCCGGAATCGTCGGAAAGGCGGTCTGCGAGGCGGGGGAGGGGATCCAGCCGCGGTTGACGAGGAGGGTCCTGCCGTCGTCCAGCACGAACGGGGTCAGCACGTGGTAGCCCACCTGGTCGTCCGCGTTCGTACGCCGGCGCACCACCAGTTCGTGCGCCGTGTCGAAGTGGCCCCTGGCGGTGACCCGGCGGTATATGGCGTCGTGCGCTACGGATGCGCCGACCGAGGTGAGCGACTGGACGGGCACGGGCCGCGCCGCCAGCGAGGCGTTGATCACCTGGTTCAGTTTCTGCCGGTGGTCGTGGCGGTGCAGCTGCCAGAAACCCAGCCAGATCATCGTCGGGATGAGCAGGAGAGCCACGAGGGTGATGATCACCCACTGGCGGGTCAACAGGAAGCGGTACACCCCACGACGGTACCTCCCCGGCCGCGGGGTTCTTGCCGCAGGGGGTTCCGGGCCTCCTCAGACGTGGTCGACGATTCCGACCCTTCCCTCCGCGCGGGCGCAGTGCCCGCCGCAGTACCAGTGGCCCTCGACCTCGACGCCCTGACCGATGATCTGCACCCGGCAGTGCTCGCAGATCGGTGCCATGCGGTGGATCGCGCAGGCGAAGCAGTCGAAGACGTGCACGGCGCCCTGGGCGTGCACCTCGAAGGTCATACCGTAATCATTGCCGCATACTTCACATCTGGCCATGCGCCACAGGGTGAGCCGTGGCCGCCTCGCGGGCGAGCGGCCGCCGGGCGAGTCGCCCGGCAATCACCCGTACGCGCGCCCGTCCGCCGCTCCGGCGTCCCCCGGCCGCTCCGGTGTCCGTCCGCCGCTCCGGCACCCGGCAGTCGCTCCGCGGTCCCTCAGTCGCCGTCCGCCGGTTCCACGTCGGCGAGCAGCTGTCCGAACGCCGCCTCGTCCACGACCGGTGTGCCGTGCAGCCGCGCCTTGACCACCTTCGACGTGCCCGAGTCCGGGTCGTTGGTGACGAGCAGGCTGGTCAGGCGCGAAATGCTGGTGGCGACATGCAGCCCGGCCTCGGTCGCACGGTCCTCCAGCAGCTCGCGGTCGACGGAGGTGTCACCGGAAAAGGCGACACGCATGCCCTGTTTGAGCCGTTTGCCTTCTTCATAACGGCCCGGGTTGGGATAAGGGCATGCGGGTCTCTTGCGCGACGGGCGCCAACTGCCCGCCCGATGGCCGCCGTAGCCGCCGGACGGCTGCCTCGGCACGGGCCGGTCCGACCACTCCGTCAGCGGCCGGCACTCCAGCAGCGGCAGCCGCACACCGTCGGCCGCCGCCGCCGCCAGGCTCGGCCGGAACGCCTCCGCCAGCACCCGAGCGTCGTCCAGCGCGTGGTGCGCCCGCCGCTGTACGACGCCGAAGTGCGCCGCCAGCGACTCCAGTTTGTGGTTCGGCAGCGGCAGCCTCAGCTCCTTGGAGAGCGCAATGGTGCACAGCCGCTGCCGCACCGGTGCCTCGCGCTTCGCCCGCGCGTACTCCCGGGCGATCATCTGCCAGTCGAACACCGCGTTGTGCGCGACGAGCACCCGGCCGGCCAGCCGGGCGGAGAATTCGTCCGCGATGTCCGCGAAGAGCGGCGCCCCTTCGAGTACGTCGCTCGTCAGGCCGTGGATCCATACCGGTCCCGGATCCCGCTCCGGATTGACCAGCGTGTACCAGTGGTCCTCCACCTCGCCGCGCGCGTCCAGCCGGTAGACCGCCGCGGAGATGATGCGGTCGTCCCGGGCCAGGCCGGTGGTCTCCACGTCAACGACCGCGTATCCCTGCGGATACGCGGCCGGCCACGGTGCGGGGGAGGGCCCTGCGAGCGTGCGGTCTTCGAGCATGGTCACTGAGGATACGGGCCGCGACCGACAGCCCGGTCGCTCAGGTCGCCACCGCGCCACCCGCGCACACCGGCACGCCCGTACGCCACTTCGCGCGCCGGTCACACGCGCGTGCCGCAAAACGGGCGAATCCCAGCAGAGTTCGTCCCGTCGGGCGCCACTCCGCTCCCCACCGGCGCCGGCCACCTGCACGCCCTCGCCCACGCTTCACCCGCACGGACGCACGGACGCACGGACGCACGGACGCACGGACGAAGGGACGCACGGACGAACGGATGCCGTGACGCGGGGACGCACGGACGCCGCCGTGGCCCCGTGGCTGCTTGCGGCACTTCTGCGCGCGACGGCGCCGCGGGCGCCGCGCGTCGCCGGGCCGCTGTCCCGCGCGGGCCGCTCGGCTCCGACGGATCGTCGGACGGCGTGACGTCACGCCCAGCGGGCCGCGTCCGCCCCCCAGCGGCCGGGTGGCCGGGCCCAGGCGGCGGGGCCGCCGGCGAAGGTCACGGGCGGTAGGGCGTACCGCAGCCGGCCGATCCGGCTGTCCGTCTCGCCGAGCCAGGGTTCCGGACCCTCGTACGGGACGCCCCGCACGGAACCCGGCACCGTGCCCGTCCCGGCGGTTCCCGGCGCATCGCCCGGCCCGCTCGCGCGCGGAGCGTGCGACCGCGTCAGCCACGCCGCCGTCCGTGCCAGCGACAGCCGCACGACCCGGCTGCCGCCCTCCGAGGACCGCTCGGTCAGCGCCCGCAGCACCGCCCCCGCCAGCAGATAGCCCGTTCCGTGGTCCAGTGCCTGTGCGGGCAGCGCGCCCGGCCCCTGCGCCGACCCCTCGACCGCCGCTATGCCGGTGGCGACCTGGACGAGGCTGTCGAAGCCGCGCCGCCCGCGCCACGGCCCGCGCCCGCCCCACGCCGACAGCTGCGCCACGACCAGCCCGGGCCGCCGCTCGGCCAGCGCCTCGGGGGAGAGGCCGAAGCGGTCCAGGGCGCCCGGACGGTAGCCGGTGACGACGACGTCCGCCTCGGCCAGCAGTTCCTCGAAGGCCGTCCCGTCGGCCGCCAGGTCCAGCAGCGCCGACCGCTTGCCGAAGCCCGTGTCGGCGTGCTGGTCGGCCAGTTCGGGCAGCAGCGGCGCGTCCAGGCGCAGCACGTCCGCGCCCAGCAGGGCGAGGGTGCGGGTGGCGACGGGCCCGGCGATGACCCGGGTGAGGTCCAGGACGCGCAGCCCGGCGGCGGGCAGCGCGGGTGGGCCGGCGACGGGCGGCAGCGCGGCGACGCGTGTCTCGTCCAGTCGCTCGCGCTCGACCAGCGGCCGGGCGGCCACCGCGGCGCCCTGCTCGTGCGCGGCCCACTCCTCGGGCGTGCGCAGTGCGACGGCGAGGCCGCCGGCCGCGTACACGGCGTCCTCGACGTCGAGTGCGGACCGCTCGGCGAGCGCGGCCTCCACGGCCGCCGGGTCCGCGTCCTGGGGCAGCCCAAGCGCCCTGAGCAACCGCTGCCGGTGGTGGGGGTAGTTGGCGTGCGTGCGCACCCAGCCGTCGGCCGTGCGCCAGAACCGTGACAGCGGCGCGAAGGAGACCGGGGACCGCCCGTCGACCCGCAGATGCCGTTCACTGGTGAACGCGGTGGCCACGGCACCGTCGTCCACGCGCGTCGCGGGCACCTCGGTGAGCCCGGCCCGTCGTGCGGCCAGCTCCGCGGCGGCCAGCGCGCAGGCGCCCACGCACGCGCGGGCCAGCTCCCGTACGGGAAGGCGCGCCCCGAGCGCGCCTTCCCGCTCCACGGTGGTGATCCGCGACGCGAGGGCGGGATCGCCGCCCAGCGCGGACCATGCGAACCTGATGTCAGTCATGACTGCACTATGCAGTATTGACTGAATCAATATACGAGCCGCATGCCCCCTCTGGACGCCCGCCCGCGGCTACTTGGTGACCGCGGCCAGCGCGTCCGCCGTGCCCCAGCCGTAGAAGCCGTTGCGGTTCTTGGTGCCCTTGCACACCGCGTCGACCTTGCCGTCCCCGTCGATGTCGTACGGGTCCGTGCACGGCGTGGCGCTGGCCTCCGCGTACAGCAGCGCCTTCACCAGGGCCGCGGGGGCGTGCGGATGCGTCGACTTGATCAATGCCGCAACACCCGCGACGTGCGGGCTCGCCATCGACGTACCGGCCATGTAGCCCCACTTGCCACCCGGCAGCGGTCCCAGGATCAGGCCGCTGGTCGCCGGCGGCGCGGGCTGCTGGTACGCCGTGGAGTCGCCGCCCGGCGCGGCGATGTCGATGACACCGAGACCGTAGTTGGAGAAGGACGACTTGACGCCCTTCGCACCGGTCGCCGCCACCGTGACAACACCCGGCAACTGGGTCGGGATGTCGAAGCACTTGTGCGGGTCGATCACCCGGTCACCGGGCGTGGAGTCGTTCGGGGAGACCGGGTCGAGGAGCGAGTGCGACGCCAGGTCGTTGTTCTCGTTGCCCGCCGCGGCGACGTTCACCGTGCCCTTGCGCTCCGCGTACTGGGAGGCCCGCCGGACGGCCTCCACCAGTGCCTTCTGGTCCGGGTCGTCCGTGCAGTTGAAGTTCCACGGGTCGGTGTAATAGCTGTTGTTGGTGACGTCGACACCGTGTTCGGCCGCCCACACGAAGCCGCACACCACGGCCTCCGTGTAGAAGAACCCGTCCGGGTTGCCGACCTTGATGCCGGACACCTTCACCCCCGGCGCCACACCCGTGATGCCGACGCCGTTCTTCGCGCCCGCGATCTCCCCGGCCACATGTGTGCCGTGCGGGCTCTCGGTGGCGCTCGGCCGCCAGGCGCCGTCGGTGGTGTCCGGCTTGCCCGACACACAGTTGACGGAGGCGGCGCGGTCGAAGTTCGGCGCGATGTCCGGGTGGGTGTCGTCCACACCCGTGTCGAGGACGGCGACGGTGACCTTGCGGCTGCCGAGGGTCTTCTCGTGCGCCTTGTCGGCCTTGATGGCGGGCAGGTCCCACTGCAACGGCTCCAACGGGTCCTGCCCGTCGGCGGCTTCGGACGTCGCCTCGGCGAGCTGCGCGGCGGTCAGGGCCTTCGGCGTGCCCAGGTCGGTCGTCGACTGCGCGGGCAGCGGGGCCGTGCGCGTGGCGCCCGCGGAGGCCACCCCGGGCGTCCTGCGTATGGTCTTGGCGAAGCCCGGGTCGGCGGAGTGGACGACGATGACGCCTATCTGGTCGTACGACGTCACGATGGTGCCGCCGGCCTTCGCGATCGCCTTCTTCACCTGCGCCGAAACGCCGTGTCCGGGACGGACGTTGACGACGTAGCTCAGCGAGACCGCGTCGGTCTCGGCGGCGGTGGACTGCGCTCGGGGCGACGCCGATGCCACGGCCGGCAGGAAGCCGAGTGAGGCGGTCAGCGACAGCGCGACCGGTACGGCCAGGGCGAGTCGGCGTCTGGAACGCAGATGAGCCATGGGGTCTCCACATCATCCGGATACAGAACCGCCCGAGACACAGGTGTGTTGCTCGGGCGGTCACATGACGGTGGTGCAGGGTGAAGCTATCCCGCCCCGTCACCGGCCAGCAATGACTCGGCCATGACTTCCCCAGGTCACTTGCGAAAGAAGGCGCGGAACGTGAACCGGTCCCCGCGCGGCGCCGTGGACCTTCGACGGGAGCCCCCGCACCCTCGGGCCCCTGTCCCATCCGCATCCCCTTCCGGGTCCGACCGCAGCCGGATCCGCTGTCGCAACGCGAGGAGACTGACGTGGCCACCGAGACACCGCCACCCTCGAATACCCAGGTCCCCCTCCCCTCCACCGAGGAGTTCGCCGCGGTGCAGGAGAGCGCCGAGTTCGGTGAACTGCGCCGCTCCTACCGCTCCTTCGCCTTCCCGCTGACCATCGCCTTCAGCGCCTGGTACCTGCTGTACGTCCTGCTGTCCAACTACGCGGGCGACTTCATGGGCACCGAGCTCTTCGGCAACATCAACGTCGCCCTGGCCCTCGGACTCGCCCAGTTCCTCACCACGTTCCTCATCGCCTGGTGGTACGCGCGGCACGCCGCCGCCAAGCTCGACCCCAAGGCGGAGGCCATCAAGTCCCGGATGGAGGGCGGAGCATGACCACCGCACACCCCGCAGCGCACACCCTGCTGGCCGCCGGCGAGGCGAGCGAGCACCGCACGCTGATCGTCACCCTGTTCGCGGTCTTCGTCGTCGCGACCCTCGTCATCACCGTCTGGGCCGGCCGCCAGACCAGGGACGCCGCCGACTTCTACGCCGGCGGACGGCAGTTCACCGGATTCCAGAACGGCCTCGCCGTCTCCGGCGACTACATGTCCGCCGCGTCCTTCCTCGGCATCGCCGGCGCCATCGCGCTGTTCGGCTACGACGGCTTCCTGTACTCCATCGGCTTCCTGGTCGCCTGGCTGGTCGCCCTGCTCCTGGTCGCCGAACCGCTGCGCAACTCCGGCCGGTACACCATGGGCGACGTCCTCGCGTACCGGATGCGCCAGCGGCCCGTCCGCACCGCCGCCGGCGCCTCCACCATCGTCGTGTCGATCTTCTACCTGCTGGCCCAGATGGCGGGCGCGGGCGTCCTGGTCTCGCTGCTGCTCGGCATCACCAGCGACGGCGGCAAGATCGGCATCGTCGCCCTGGTCGGCGTACTGATGATCGTCTACGTCACCATCGGCGGCATGAAGGGCACCACCTGGGTGCAGATGGTCAAGGCCGTGCTGCTGATCGCCGGCGCGATCCTGCTGACCTTCCTGGTGCTGCTGAAGTTCGACTTCAACGTCTCCGACCTGCTCGGCAGCGCCGCCGACAACAGCGGCAAGGGCGCCGCCTTCCTGGAGCCGGGCCTGAAGTACGGCGTCTCCGGCACCACCAAGCTGGACTTCCTCTCGCTCGGCATCGCCCTGGTGCTCGGCACCGCCGGCCTGCCGCACATCCTGATCCGCTTCTACACCGTCCCGACCGCCAAGGCCGCCCGCAAGTCCGTGATCTGGGCGATCGGCCTGATCGGCGCCTTCTACCTGATGACCCTCGCCCTCGGCTTCGGCGCCGCCGCGCTCATCAAGCCGGACGAGATCATCGCGTCCAACAAGGCCGGCAACACCGCGGCCCCGCTGCTGGCCCTGCACCTGGGCGGCGTCGACTCCAGCTGGGGCGCCATCCTGCTCGCCAGCATCTCGGCCGTCGCCTTCGCCACGATCCTCGCCGTCGTCGCGGGCCTGACCCTGGCCTCGTCCTCCTCCTTCGCCCACGACATCTACGCCAACGTCATCAAGAAGGGCGAGGCCACCGAGAAGCAGGAGCTGGGCGCCGCCCGATGGGCGACCGTCGGCATCGGCGCCGTCTCCATCGTCCTCGGCGCCCTCGCCCGCGACCTGAACGTCGCCGGACTGGTGGCCCTCGCCTTCGCGGTCGCCGCCTCCGCCAACCTGCCCACGATCCTCTACAGCCTGTTCTGGAAGCGGTTCACCACCGCCGGCGCCCTGTGGTCGATCTACGGCGGCCTGGTCACCGCGGTCGGCCTGGTGCTGTTCTCGCCGGTGGTCTCGGGCAAGCCCTCGTCGATGTTCCCGGACGTCGACTTCCACTGGTTCCCGCTGGAGAACCCGGGCCTGATCTCCATCCCGGTCGGCTTCCTGCTGGGCATCGTCGGCACCCTGCTGTCCAAGGAGACCCCGGACAGCGGCAAGTACGCGGAACTGGAGGTGCGCTCGCTGACGGGCACCGGGGCCCACTGAGACGTCCGGCGCGGCCGCGTCGTAGGTCCCTACGACGCGGCCGCGTCCCACCTCGTCGGGATCACCCCTCGGCCGATGTCGGTGGTGTCACGTAGGCTCACAGGTGACGAAAACGAGTGCTCCGTACGAGGGAGGGGGCCGCGTGCTCATCGACACCTACGGCCGAGTGGCCACCGACCTGCGGGTCTCGCTCACCGACCGGTGCAATCTGCGCTGCACCTACTGCATGCCCGAGGAGGGCCTGCAGTGGCTGGCCAAGCCCGACCTGCTCACGGACGACGAGATCGTCCGCCTGATCGGCATCGCGGTCACCACCCTCGGCGTCGAGGAGGTCCGCTTCACCGGCGGCGAGCCCCTGCTGCGCCCCGGGCTGACCGGCATCGTCGAGCGGGTCGCGGCCCTGGACCCGCGCCCCCGGATGTCGCTCACCACCAACGGCATCGGCCTCAAGCGCACGGCGACGGCCCTCAAGGCGGCCGGCCTGGACCGGGTCAACGTCTCCCTGGACACGCTCCGGCCGGACGTCTTCAAGACCCTCACCCGCCGCGACCGCCACAAGGACGTCCTCGAGGGGCTGCACGCCGCCCGCGAGGCCGGTCTGACCCCCGTGAAGGTCAACACCGTCCTGATGCCGGGCCTGAACGCCGACGAGGCCCCCGACCTCCTGGCCTGGGCGGTGGAGCACGACTACGAGCTGCGCTTCATCGAGCAGATGCCGCTGGACGCCCAGCACGGCTGGAAGCGCGAGGGCATGGTCACCGCCGGCGACATCCTCGCCTCCCTGCGCACCCGCTTCGAGCTGACCCCCGAGGGGACCGAGGCGCGCGGCTCCGCCCCGGCCGAGCGCTGGCTCGTCGACGGCGGCCCGCACCGCGTCGGTGTCATCGCCTCCGTCACGCGCCCGTTCTGCGCGGCCTGCGACCGCACCCGCCTCACCGCCGACGGACAGGTCCGCACCTGTCTGTTCGCCACCGAGGAGACCGACCTGCGCGGCGCCCTGCGCTCCGGCGCCCCCGACGAGGAGATCGCCCGCATCTGGCGGCTGGCGATGTGGGGCAAGAAGGCCGGCGCGGGCCTGGACGACCCGTCGTTCGTCCAGCCGGACCGGCCGATGTCCGCCATCGGCGGCTGAGAGCGCGCCCCGGCGGCGCGCCTTCGCAGGCTCAGGCGCCGTCAGGGGCCTCGGGGCGCCCGGCGGCGTCCCACTGTTCGAGGAGGACCACGTCCTTCAGGAACCCCCGCACCCCGAGGAACTGCGACAGGTGCTCCCGGTGTTCCTCGCACGCCAGCCACGTCTTGCGGCGCTCCGGCGTGTGAATCTTCGGGTTGTTCCAGGCCAGCACCCACACGGCAGCGGCGTGGCAGCCCTTGGCGGAGCAGATCGGGGTCTCGTCAGTCACAGCTTCGTCTCACACCCACGGCACACAAGGCGACGCCGAGCAGCCACGGGGGGAGCTGCCCGGCGTCGGTCTGTCGCTCCGACGGGGGATGCGGAGCGCGTAGGAAGTATGTCACGGGTGACCCGCCGCCCGGCACCGGAACAACATGATTGATCTGAGCATTTCTTGAGCTTCCCGCCGGACGTCCGCCCCGGCCGCCCCTCGGCGCCGGTCACACCCCGTCGTGCGGCTCGCGCGCGGCGCCCGTGGAGCCGCCCGGGGCGCCGTGACGGCTGCCCGGGGTGCCCTGCGAGGTGCCGTTCGCCGCGCCCGCCGCCGGGCCGGCGGCGGTGTCCCCCGCGCCGGACTCCGTGAAGCCGTCCTCCTCGGTCCGCGGCGCGGTGATCATCGGCTTCGTCGGCATGGCGACGAACGTCGACGGCAGCTTCGGCGCGTTCTCCCGCCCCGCGTTGGCGATCACCACCGCGATGTAGGGCAGCACCAGCCCCAGCACCAGCGCCACGATCGCCACGTACCGCTCGACGTTCCACAGCACCACCGCGAGGAGCACCGACACCGTACGGATCGACATCGAGATGACATACCGGCGCTGCCGGCCGCGCACGTCCTCCTGAAGGCCTGTCCGGGCGCCGGTGATCCGGAACACCTGGACGTGGCCACCGCCATGCTGTTTCCGCATCACAATCCACCATTCGCCCGCATCGGACAGTTCCTCGGCTCCCCGCCGGGTCGCCCACCGGCAGGAAACACCGGTCCGCACCCGATCCACGGTACGCCGCGCCGACCGCGCCTACGAGGCCGGGGCAACCCTCTGCCTGCGGGAACGACCCCTGTGCGTCTGCGCGGGGACTCCGCCTGTTCGCCCTCCGGCTCGCGACGCGTACAGACGCGCCCGGCATGCGGCGCGGCGCCGTCCGGCCGACACTGACCGTGGCGGTCACAGTCGAGCCGGAGGAGGCGGCCATGGGGTGGTTGTGGGCGATCATCGTGGGCTTCGTGCTCGGCCTGATCGCCAAGGCGGTGATTCCCGGCAAGCAGCACAGCCCGCTGTGGCTGACCACCATCTTCGGCATGATCGGCGCGGCCGTCGGCAACGCGGTCGCCCGCGGGGTCGGCGTCGCCGAGACCCGCGGCATCGACTGGAGCCGGCACATCTTCCAGATCGTGGCCGCGATCATCATCGTCGCCATCGGCGACATGGCCTACATGGCGCTGTGGGGCAGCAAGAAGCGGCAGCGGGAACGGGCGTAGCGCGCCCCGGGCGCGCGGAGGGGGCGGCCTCCTCACCGGAGACCGCCCCCTTCGCGCGCAGCGCCCGGTCAGGCGCCGGTGACCTCGACCGCCGCCAGGTTCTTCTTGCCCCGGCGCAGCACCAGCCAGCGGCCGTGCAGCAGGTCCTCGGAGGCGGGGACCGCGTCCTCGGCGGTCACCTTGACGTTGTTCACGTAGGCACCGCCCTCCTTGACCGTGCGGCGCGCGGCCGACTTGCTGGGCACCAGGCCGACCGCGGCGAGCAGGTCGACCACCGGGCTCAGCTCGGCCACCCGCACATGCGGCACCTCGGACAGCGCCGCGGCCAGTGTCCGCTCGTCCAGCCCGGCCAGCTCACCCTGTCCGAACAGCGCCTTGGACGCGTCGATCACGGCGGCCGTCTGGTCGGCGCCGTGCACCAGCGTCGTCAGCTCCTCCGCCAGCGCGCGCTGCGCCGCCCGGGCCTGCGGACGCTCCTCGGTCTGCCGCTCCAGCTCCTCCAGCTCCTCGCGGGACCTGAAGGACAGGATGCGCATGTACGTGGAGATGTCCCGGTCGTCCACGTTCAGCCAGAACTGGTAGAACGCGTACGGCGTCGTCATCTCCGGGTCGAGCCAGACGGCGCCGCCCTCGGTCTTGCCGAACTTGGTGCCGTCCGCCTTCGTCATCAGCGGCGTCGCCAGCGCGTGCACGCTCGCGTCCGGCTCCAGCCGGTGGATCAGGTCCAGGCCGGCCGTGAGGTTGCCCCACTGGTCGCTGCCGCCCTGCTGGAGCGTGCAGCCGTGGCGCCGGTAGAGCTGGAGGAAGTCCATGCCCTGGAGGATCTGGTAGCTGAACTCGGTGTAGCTGATGCCCTGGTCGGACTCCAGGCGCCGGGCCACGGAGTCCTTCGTCAGCATCTTGTTGACGCGGAAGTGCTTGCCGATGTCCCGGAGGAACTCGATCGCCGACAGGTTCTGCGTCCAGTCCAGGTTGTTCACCATGACCGCGGCGTTCTCGCCCTCGAAGGACAGGAACGGCTCGATCTGGCGGCGCAGCTTGTCCACCCAGCCGGCCACCGTCTCCGGGTCGTTCAGCGTGCGCTCCGCGGTCGGGCGCGGGTCGCCGATCAGGCCCGTGGCGCCGCCGACCAGCGCCAGCGGCCGGTGCCCCGCCTGCTGCAGCCGGCGCACGGTGAGCACCTGCACCAGGTGCCCCACGTGCAGCGACGGCGCGGTCGGGTCGAAGCCGCAATAGAACGTGACGGGACCGTCCGCGAGCGCCTTGCGCAAAGCGTCCTCGTCAGTGGACAGGGCGAACAGCCCCCGCCACTTCAGCTCGTCGACGATGTCCGTCACGGTTCTCGTGTCTCCTCGATGATCTCGTGGGTGGTCCCGCCGGTGATCGCGGGCGATCGGGCCGGCGGTTCCGGGCCAGTCGGGTGACGGCCGACTACGAGGTTATACGCCCTGGCTGACCGAGCTCATGTTGAAATCGGGGACGCGCAGCGGCGGCATCGCGGCCCGGGTGAAGTAGTCGCTCCACTCCCGCGGCAGGGTCTTCTCGGTCCGCCCGGCCTCCGTGGCCCGGCCCAGCAGGTCCACCGGCGACTCGTTGAACCGGAAGTTGTTGACCGCACCGGTCACCTCGCCGTTCTCGACCAGGTACACCCCGTCCCGGGTCAGCCCCGTCAGCAGCAGCGTCGCCGGGTCCACCTCCCGGATGTACCACAGGCAGGTCAGCAGCAGCCCGCGCTCGGTCGCGGCGACCATCTCGTCGAGGGAGCGGTCGCCACCGCCGTCCAGGATCAGGTTCCCGGCCGCGGGGGCCACGGGCAGCCCGGTCAGGCCCGCGCTGTGCCGGGTGGTCAGCAGATGCCGCAGCTCGCCGTCGGCGATCCACTCGGTCGCCCGTACGGGCAGCCCGTTGTCGAACACCGACTGGTCGCCGCCGGAGGAGTGCGCGACCACGAACGGGGCGGACTCC
Source organism: Streptomyces sp. NPDC003393 (assembly GCF_053589015.1). Lineage (NCBI taxonomy): Bacteria > Bacillati > Actinomycetota > Actinomycetes > Kitasatosporales > Streptomycetaceae > Streptomyces > Streptomyces sp. NPDC003393. Next base: position 65,183 of record NZ_JBSFRB010000037.1, read on the forward strand.
AGACCGGCCCGGTCCGGATCGCTGCGCAGGGTCAGCGGCAGCCCGCTCAGCTTCTCGCCCACGCGGGTGCCGCCGCCCGGCCGGGAGAACACCGTCCGTCCCTCGGCCGCGTCCCGGCCCGACGAGGACCACATCTGGTAGATGAGCAGGTCCGCGACGGCCGTCGGCGGCAGCAGCGTCTCGTAGCGCCCCGCGGGCAGCTCGATCCGCCGCTCGGCCCAGCCGAGCCGTACGGCCAGCTCCGCGTCCAGCGCCGCCGGGTCGACGTCCTTGAAGTCCCGCGTGGACCGCCCCGCCCACGCCGAGCGCGTACGGTCCGGGGACTTCGCGTTCAGCTCCAGGGTGCCGGTGGGCTGGTCGTGGCGCAGCCGCAGGCCCGTCGACGTGCCCAGGTAGGTCGACACCAGCTCATGGTTGGCGAAGCCGTACAGCTCGCGGCCACCGGCACGCGCGCGTGCGAAGGACTCCCCGAGGGCCGAGGCGAAGTCCGCGAACACCGCCGAGGAGGTCTCGGCGGGCGCGTCGGTGAAGTCGGGGGACTCCGGTACCCCCGTGACCAGCGGCTGTGCGTCCTCCGCGGGCCCGGCCCCGTGCGCTGCGGCCTCCGCGGCCCGCACCAGCGGCTCCAGCTCCTCCTCGGTCACGGCCGACCTGGACACGACACCCGACGCGGTGCCCTCCTTCCCGTCGACGGTCGCGACGACGGTGAGCGTACGCCCGCGTGTGACACCGTTCGTGGTGAGCGCGTTGCCCGCCCAGCGCAGGTTGGCGGTGGAGTGCTCGTCGGCGATGACGACGCACCCGTCCGCCCGGGACAGCGCGAGGGCACGCTCGACGATCTCGTGCGGCTTGCTGGTACGCGGACTCATCGACCGGCCTCCTGGGTGGTGTTCAAGATGTTGACGCCCGTGAAGAGGGCGGAGGGGCAGCCGTGGGACACGGACGCGATCTGCCCCGGCTGGGCCTTGCCGCAGTTGAACGCGCCGCCCAGGACGTACGTCTGCGGTCCGCCGACGGCCGCCATGGAGCCCCAGAAGTCGGTCGTGGTCGCCTGGTAGGCGACGTCCCGCAGCTGCCCGGCCAGCCGGCCGTTGACGATCCTGAAGAACCGCTGACCGGTGAACTGGAAGTTGTACCGCTGCATGTCGATCGACCAGGAGCGGTCCCCGACGACGTAGATGCCCCGGTCGACGCTGCCGATGAGGTCCTCGGTCGACATCCCCGCCGGATCCGGCCGCAGCGACACGTTCGCCATGCGCTGCACCGGCACATGGCCGGGAGAGTCGGCGTAGGCGCACCCGTTGGACCGTTCGAACCCGGTCAGCTTCGCGATCCTGCGGTCCAGCTGGTAGCCGACCAGCGTGCCGTCCTTCACCAGGTCCCAGGACTGGGCCTCGACGCCCTCGTCGTCGTAGCCGATCGTCGCCAGGCCGTGCTCGGCGGTGCGGTCGCCGGTGACGTTCATCAGCTCCGAGCCGTACTTCAGCTTGCCGAGCTGGTCGAAGGTGGCGAAGGAGGTGCCGGCGTAGGCGGCCTCGTAGCCCAGGGCCCGGTCCAGCTCGGTGGCGTGCCCGATGGACTCGTGGATGGTCAACCACAGGTTGGAGGGGTCCACCACCAGGTCGTAGACGCCGGCCTCGACGCTCGGGGCGCGCATCTTCTCGGCGAGCAGCTCGGGGATCTGCTCGAGCTCGGCGTCCCAGTCCCAGCCGGTGCCGGTGAGGTACTCCCAGCCGCGTCCCACGGGCGGGGCCAGCGTCCGCATCGAGTCGAACTCCCCGCTGGACTCGTCCACGGACACGGCCGTCAGCTGCGGATGCAGCCGCACCCGCTGCTGGGTGGTCACGGTGCCCGCGGTGTCCGCGTAGAACTTGTTCTCGTGCACGGTCAGCAGCGAGGCGTCGACATGGTCCACGCCGTCGGCCGCCAGCAGCCGCCTGCTCCAGTCGGCGAGCAGCGCGGACTTCTCCTCGTCCGGCACGGTGAAGGGGTCGATCTCGTACGACGACACCCAGGTCCGCTCGGCGTGCACCGGCTCGTCGGCCAGCTCCACCCTCCCCCACGGCCTGAACGGCGTGGGAGGTGCCCCCACGTCGGACCCGGCCGCCTTGATCACCTGCGCGGACAGCTTCGCCATCGCCACGGCCTGCGAGGCCACCTTGGCGGCGGCGCCCAGGCTCAGGTCCACCCCCGAGGCGAACCCCCACGTACCGCCGTGCACGACCCGCACCGCGTAGCCCAGGTCGGTGGTGTCCGACGACCCGGCCGGCCGGGCGTCCCGCAGCCGCCAGGAGGCACTGCGCACCCGCTCGAACCGGAAGTCCGCGTGCTCGGCCCCGAGCGCCCGCGCACGTGCCAGTGCGGCGTCGGCGAGGGCGCGCAGTGGAAGGGCCGTGAAGGCCTCGTCGATCGTATGTGGCACCGGGATCTCCCTGCTTTCGTCGCCTGTCGTACCGATCATGTCGCGCCGACGGCGCAGCGGACCACACGTTTGCGGGCCCGGTCCGCTGTTTTCTGTAGGGACTCGACAGCGGGGCCCGTACGTCACTGTCGGTGCCCGCTTCCCCGCCCGCCTGGGCGGAACGATAGGTTTTCGGGTGAAGCCGCCTGCTCATCGAGGTGTCCGGGCGTGCTGTGAACGCTTCAGACCGCTACGAAAGGGTGATCCGTTGAGCCGCTCGGTTCTCGTCACCGGAGGCAACCGGGGCATCGGCCTCGCCATCGCCCGCGCGTTCGCCGACGCCGGCGACAAGGTCGCGATCACGTACCGGTCGGGTGAGCCGCCGGCCGACCTGACGGATCTGGGCTGCCTCGCCGTCAGGTGCGACATCACCGATCCCGAACAGGTGGAGCAGGCCTACAAGGAGATCGAGGCCCAGCACGGCACGGTCGAGATCCTCGTCGCCAACGCCGGCGTCACCAAGGACCAGCTCCTCATGCGCATGTCCGAAGAGGACTTCGCCGCCGTCATCGACACCAACCTCACCGGCACCTTCCGTGTCGTCAAGCGTGCCAACCGCGGCATGCTGCGCGCCAAGAAGGGCCGGGTCGTCCTGATCTCCTCGGTCGTCGGCCTGCTCGGCTCGGCGGGGCAGGCGAACTACGCCGCCTCCAAGGCCGGCCTGGTCGGCTTCGCGCGCTCCCTCGCCCGTGAACTGGGCTCGCGCAACATCACCTTCAATGTCGTCGCCCCCGGCTTCGTCGACACCGACATGACCCGGGCGCTGAGCGACGAGCAGCGCGAGGCGATCGTGGCGCAGGTGCCGCTGGCCCGGTACGCGCAGCCGGAGGAGATCGCCGCCGCAGTGCGGTTCCTCGCCTCGGACGAGGCCTCGTACATCACTGGAGCCGTCATCCCCGTTGACGGCGGACTGGGAATGGGTCACTGATCACCATGAGCGGAATTCTCGAGGGCAAGCGCGTCCTGATCACCGGTGTGCTGACGGAGGCCTCCATCGCCTTCCACGCCGCGAAGCTGGCCCAGGAGCAGGGCGCCGAGGTCATCCTCACCGCGTTCCCGCGGCCCACGCTGACCGAGCGCATCGCCAAGAAGCTCCCCAAGCCCACCAAGGTCGTCGAACTGGACGTCACCAACGACGAGCACCTGGCGCGCCTGGCCGACATCGTCGGCGAGGAGCTGGGCGGCCTCGACGGCGTCGTGCACTCCATCGGCTTCGCGCCGCAGGACGCGCTCGGCGGCAACTTCCTCAACACGCCGTTCGAGTCGGTCGCCACCGCGATGCACGTCTCGGCCTTCTCCCTGAAGTCGCTCACCATGGCCTGCCTGCCGCTGATGCAGAACGGCGGTTCGGTCGTCGGCCTCACCTTCGACGCGCAGTTCGCCTGGCCGCAGTACGACTGGATGGGCCCGGCCAAGGCCGCCCTGGAGGCCACCAACCGCTACATGGCACGGGACCTCGGCAAGCAGAACATCCGCTGCAACCTCGTCTCGGCGGGCCCGCTCGGCTCCATGGCCGCCAAGTCCATCCCGGGCTTCAGCGAACTGGCCTCCGTCTGGGACACCCGCTCCCCGCTGGAGTGGGACCTGAAGGACCCCGAGCCGGCCGGGCGCGGCATCGTCGCCCTGCTGAGCGACTGGTTCCCGAAGACCACCGGCGAGATCGTCCACGTGGACGGCGGTCTGCACGCCATCGGCGCCTGACGCGCACACCTGCTCAGGGGCCCGCTTCCCCCGGGGAGCGGGCCTTCGCGTCACCCGATCGGCCCGCCCGGCCGGGCGGGCAGACCCCTCCTCGCGCACGCTGGGACTGCGCTCACGTCGCGTTCTCCCTCCCCAGCACGGCCGAGGAGGTCCCCTGTGCGTCCGTTCCGCAGCGTGGCCTCGGCGACCCTGGCCGCGGGGCTGGGAGTCGTCCTGCCCCTGCCCTACGACGCCTCGGCGTACGGCCTGCCGGGGTACGGCGTGCCGGCGTACGGCGCCTGGCGCCAGGCGCCCGTGCGGGCCGGTGAGTCCACGGCGGACGCGTCACCGGTGGCCGGGCCGGCGGCGGCCGAACCGTTCGGTGCGACCTGCCGCAGCACCGTCTCCGGGTCCGAGGTGACCGCCTACTGCCACAACCCGTACCCCGAGACCGACCGCGTCGCCCTGCACATCGAGTGCGCCCGGTGGTGGGACGTGGACAGCGACGGCGTCCCGGTGGACGCGCGGCCCGCGCAGACGGTCCGGCTGACCGGGCGCTGCTGGGAGGAGATCGGCTCGGTGTGGATCAGTCACCTGCGGGCGGACTGAACCCGAGCCGGGCCGTACGGCACAGGAACGGGTAGCTCGCCGCCTCGGCGGCGGCCGCCTCCGCGTCGCCGGTGCGGATCGCGTCCACCAGCCGCGTGTGGTCCATGTACGTGTCCGGCGTCAGTCCCTCGCCCACGTCGGCGCGCAGCCAGTCCCGCAGCACCTCGCCCAGGTCCGCGTACATCGCGGTCATCACGTCGTTGCGGGAGGCGGCCACCACGGCCAGGTGGAAGGTCGCGTCCGCGGCCACGAACGCCTCCGCGTCACCGGAGGCCCAGGCCTCCTCGCGTCGCTCGAGCAGGGCCTCCAACTGCTTGAGGTCCTTCTCGCAGCGCCGCTCGGCGGCCAGCTTCGCCGCGGCCGACTCCAGCGTGGAACGCAGCTCGGCGATGTGACGCGGGTCGGCGCCGGCGAAGCGGCGGTGCATCACGCCGGCCAGCTCGCTGGTGGCCACGACGTACGTGCCGGAGCCCTGGCGGATGTCCAGCAGGCCGTTGTGCGCCAGCGCGCGGACCGCCTCGCGCACGGTGTTGCGGGCGACACCGAGCTGGTCCACCAGCTCCGGCTCCGTCGGGATGCGCGAGCCGACCGGCCACTCGCCCGAGGTGATCTGCTGCCGCAGTGCCGCGATGACCTGCTCGGACAGTGCCGACCGGCGGGGATGGCTCAGGGGCATGACACACCTTCGCACGCGGGACCCGGAAGCCGACTCCCGGGCCATGTACGGTCAATCATCCCATCATTCTATGATGGGCGTCATGGCACGCAAGGAAACCGCCCGGACGACGACGCCCACGACCGAGCCGCAGATGCCGGCCGCGACCGCCGCCTCCCGGGTGCCCGGGACACCGGCAGGGCCCGGGAACGCCACCGGCCGCGCGTGGACCACACGCCTGGTCATGGTCGGCATCGTGCTGGCCGCCGTGAACCTGCGACCCGCCATCACCAGCCTCGGCGCACTCCTGGAAGAGGTCAGGGACGGGCTCGGGATGAGCGGCAGCGTGGCCGGTCTCCTCACCTCCGTGCCCCCGCTCTGCTTCGCCGTCTTCGGCGTCATGGCCCCCCGGCTGGCCCGCCGCTTCGGCCCCGCCGCGGTGGTGTGCGCCGGCATGGCCGCCGTCACCGCCGGCCTGCTCATACGCCCCTACACCGGGAACACGGCGGGCTTCCTCGTCGCCAGCGCGCTCGCGCTCATGGGCATCGCCGTCAGCAACGTCCTGATGCCGGTCATCGTCAAGCGCTGGTTCCCCGACCGGGTCGGATCCATGACCGGCCTGTACTCCATGGCCCTCGCCCTGGGCACCTCGGCCGCCGCGGCGGCGACCGTGCCGCTGGCGGGCGCCCTCGGTGGCGGCTGGCAGCCGGGCCTCGCCGCGTGGGCGGCGCTCGCGGCCGTGGCCGTGGTGCCATGGCTGCCGCTGGTCCGCGACCGGGACGGCGCGTCCGCCGGCCGGACACCGGCCGAGCGGCAGCCCGTACGGCGCGAGACCGCGCACGCGGAACAGGCCCCGCAGGCCCCCGCGCCGCGGATCGCCCGCAGCCGCACCGCCTGGGCGCTGGCCGTCTTCTTCGGCCTCCAGGCCACCGCCGCCTACATCACCATGGGCTGGATGGCCCAGATCTTCCGCGACGCGGGCGTGTCCGCCGGCACGGCCGGACTGCTGCTCGCGGTCACCATGGTGATGGGCGTGCCGCTGGCCTTCGTCATCCCCCGCCTGGCCGCCCGGTTGCCCCACCAGGGCCCCATCGCGCTCGTGCTCGGGGTCTGCGGCCTGGCCGGATATGCCGGCCTCTACCTGGCACCTGCCTCCGGCGCCTGGGCCTGGGCGCTGCTGCTCGGCGTGTCCAACTGCGCCTTCCCGCTCGCGCTCACCATGGTCGGCATGCGCGCCCGCACCGCCCCGGGCGTCGCCCAGTTGTCGGCGTTCGCCCAGAGCACCGGCTACCTCATCTCCATCCCGGGGCCGCTGCTGGTCGGCGTGCTCTACCAGAGCAGCGGCGGCTGGGGCCTGCCCATCGCCCTGATGACCTGCCTGATGATCCCGCAGATGGTGGTGGGCTGGCTGGCGGGCCGCGACCGCACGGTGGAGGACGAGGCGACGCGCTGAGACCGCCCCCGCGCGTCCACGCCGGGCCCCGGGTGCGAGACTGGGTCCATGCAGCCTGTGCTCGACCCGAATCCCCAGAACAGCCAGAAGAAGATGCTGCTCGTCTTCGGCGCGTTCCTCGCCATCTTCGTGATCATCGCCGTCATCGCCACGATCGCGTCCCCCTGACCCAGAGGTGGGGGTAACCCCCGATCCCCTAGGGGGTGGGGGTCAGGGTCAAGTGGGTGGATCACCGGATGGGCCGGGGCCCGCCGGTTCCGTAACTTCGAGGTGTGACCGCGAGCGGCGGTCCCAGGAGCACCCGAAGACCCACGGAGGCGATCATGCCGGCCCGAACGCACTCCCGGCCCCACCCGGCGACCACGGGCGGCGTCGACATGCGGTTGCCGTGGTGGGCCCTCGCCCTGCCCGCTCTCGCCTTCGTCGCTCTGCTCGCCCTGATACTCAACCCTTCGGGCGGCCACGCGGCCCCGAGCGACCCCGCGATCACGCGACTGGTGCAGCACGCCCAGACACTGCTCTCCCACTGAACCGGCCGGGCCGGCCAGGCACTCCGCCGCGGGGCACGCCGCCCGTGAAGGCGCATGTCAACTCCCTGCGCCCCATGGCCTGTTTCGTGCGAAGCTGGGAGCCATGAGCGTCGCAGAACCCCGCAGGATTGTCCTCTTCCGGCATGCGAAAGCCGACTGGCCCCAGGTGTCCGACCACGAACGACCGCTGGCCGAGCGGGGCCGCAAGGACGCCGCTGTGGCCGGCCGCAAGCTCGCCGACTCCGGTGTTCCCTTCGACCTTGCCCTGTGCTCGACCGCGACCCGGACCCGTGAGACCTGGAAGCTCGCCGTCCACGAGCTGCCGCACCGGCCGAAAACCGTCTACGAGGAGCGGATCTACGAGGCCTCGCCCGGCGAGCTGATCACGGTGCTCAACGAAACGCCGGACGACATCCACAACATCGTGCTCATCGGCCACAACCCGGGCGTGCAGGGACTCACCGAGGTGCTGTGCGGCACGTCCCAGGAGGAGGCGCGCGAGCGGATGAGCCGCCGCGGCTTCCCGGCCGGCGCCTTCGCCGTCGTCACCTTCGAGGGCTCCTGGAAGAGCCTGGAGCCCGGAGTGGCCACGCTCGTCGACTACTGGGCGCCGTCGGAGTAGCCCGGCCGTCCGACCACCACCCGTGGACCGGCCCGGCGCCCGCACGGCCGCCGGGCCCCAGGGCCACCGAGCCGGCCACGACCGTCGTGGCGGCGACCGTACCGCAGGGCCGCCCGCCCGGTCCGGCTTTGTCCGGCCTCAGCGCTCCTCGTGCGCGTCCGCCGCCTCGACCTCTTCGCGCGTGACACCCAGCAGATACAGAACGGTGTCCAGGAACGGCACGTTCACCGCGGTGTGCGCCGCCTCCCGCACCACCGGCTTGGCGTTGAAGGCCACACCGAGCCCGGCCGCGTTCAGCATGTCCAGGTCGTTCGCGCCGTCACCGATCGCCACCGTCTGCGACAGCGGAACGCCCGCCTCGGCCGCGAACCGGCGCAGCAGCCGCGCCTTGCCCGCCCGGTCCACGATCTCGCCGGTGACCCGGCCCGTCAGCTTCCCGTCGACTATCTCCAACGTGTTGGCCTGCGCGAAGTCCAGCCCCAGCCGGTCCTTGAGATCGTCCGTGACCTGGGTGAATCCTCCGGAGACGACACCGACCTGGTAACCGAGCCGCTTCAGCGTACGGATCAGCGTGCGCGCGCCCGGTGTCAGCCGCACCTCGCTGCGCACCTTGTCCACCACCGAGGCGTCCAGCCCCGCCAGCAGCGCCACCCGCGCGTGCAGCGACTGCTCGAAGTCCAGTTCCCCGCGCATCGCGGCCGCCGTCACCTCGGCGACCTTGTCCTCGCAGCCCGCGTGCGCCGCGAACAGCTCGATCACCTCGTCCTGGATGAGGGTCGAGTCCACGTCCATGACGACCAGACGCTGCGCCCGCCGGTGCAGGCCCGCCGAGACGACCGCGACATCGACACCGAGTGCCGCCGCGTCCGTGACCAGGGCAGTGCGCAGCGGCTCCGTCTCCACGCCGGACACCGCGAACTCCACCGCCGTGACCGGGTACTTGGCCAGCCGGAAGATACGGTCGATGTTGCCGCCGGTCTTGGTGATCCGGGCGGCGATCTGCGCTGTCGCCTCGGCGGTCAGGGGGTGGCCGAGCACGGTGACCAGGGAGCGCCCGAGACCGCGCGGCCGGTTGTCGCCACGGCCGGAGATGATTTCCGCCTGCATCTTCATCGACTCGGCCCAGCTGTGCACGGTGGCCCGCAGATCGCCCTCGAGACCGGCGGGCGGCTGGGTGACGAGCGCGCACAGCACCATCCGGCCACGGGTGACGACCTGCTCGATGTCGACCACGTCGACGGAGTAGGCGGCGAGGGTGTCGAAGAGGCCGGCCGTGATGCCCGGCCTGTCCTTCCCGAAGATCTTGACGAGAAGGGTGAGGTCATCGGAACTCTGCGAAGCGCTCATGGTGATTCCACCGTATCCGGCACGCAGTGCCTGCCGCCGCTCCGGTCCGCCTGGCGGACAGGGGACACGCCTGCATGGCGGGGTCACTGCGGGGGCGGTGTCCTCGGTGTCCTCGGTGGCCTCGGTGGCGGTGGCGCGGGCGGCGCGTCCGGCGGATCGTCGTCGGCCGGGGGCGCCACCGGCGGCGGGGGCGGAGGGGGCGGCGGAGGCGGCCACGTCCCGGACCGCGACCGGGGCCGTCGCCCCCGCGGACGCGGCGGCGGTGCGACAGGGCCCACCATCGTGGGCGCGCCGGCCACGTCCTCGGGTGCGGCCGATGCCCGCCCCGCCGAACCGCCCTTCCGATCGCGGCTCTCCTCCGGCGACCGGGTGCCGTCCGACGGCTGGGTGCCCTCCGGCCGCGGGCTTCCTTTCGGTGACGGGCCGTTCCGCGACGGCCGGGTGTCGTCCGGTGTCCGGGCTGTCCGGGTGGGCCGGGCGTCCTCGGGCGGTCGGCCGCTCTCGGGCGACCTGCTCCTCTCCGGCGGGCGGGAGTCCTCCGGCGGACCGGCACCGGCCTTCGGCGGCCGGGGTCCGGGCTCGGACGGGCGTCCCCTCTCCCCTCCCCGCGGGCCACCGGGCAGCCGGAGGTAGGGGTTGGTGGCCGGGTTCGGCGGCCGGAACGGAGTGCCGGGGGAGTAGGGGCCGGCCTCCCCCACCGGGCGCCACGGCGAGTCGTCGGCGTCGGAGGACGGGGCATCGGCCCGTACGCCGGACCGGCCGATGGGCCGGACGGACCCCCCTGCGTCGCCCTGTGAACCGCCCGCAGGACGAGGGGTCCGGCCGAGACCCGGCCCCGCACCACCCGCACGGGTACCTACGCCGCAGACACCCCTGCCCGCCTCCATGACCTCCAGCGCCAACGGAGCCGCGCGCCGCCCCGCCACCCCGGTCATGGTCGCCAGCAGGGCCCCGGCGGCCCCCGCCCCCGTGCCCCACACCGCACCCAGCAGCAGGGCCGTGCCCAGGTGCCCGTGCAACTCGATCCCCGCGCCGAACACGTCGAAGCCGAGCACGGACAGCGAGGCGTCCACGGACACGTCCGTCAGCCAGGTGAGCAGCGGCAGCGCCACAGCCGTGACGAGCCCCAGCCGCAGCGCACACCGCGCCACGAACCCCGGGACCGACGGTCGCCGCACCGCCCCGGCGGCGCGACCGGAGGACGCCACCGGTGTGCGCGCCGCGGTCAGCACCCCCGCCAGCAGCATCATCAGCGCCGCCGCCACGCCCAGCAGCCACACCCGCCCGTCCAGATCGGCCAGTCGCGCCAGCGTGACCGGCCGGTCGGAGTCCGCGTCCAGCAGCCGGTCCAGCGGGTTCGGCAGCAATGCGGCGAGCACGCCCGTGGCCCTGCCGTCCCACGGAACGAAGAGCCCGACCGGAACACCGAGCCAGACCCCGTTGGGCGCGCCGAGCAGCGCGGCCCCCGCGATGCGCCGGGGGTGGGGGTCGCCCACCGCCGCGTATCCGGCGGCGGCCAGACCCGCCACCACCGCCGTCCCCACGGCGGTGACGAGCGCGGACACGGCCGGCCGCACCACCCGGTGCACGGCGGCCCAGCCCCGCGGCAGGGGGGTTCGGCGTGAGGCGAGCAGCGCGATCAGCAGGACCCCGGCCGACCAGCCGAGCCCGCCGAGCAGCGTCGGTGCGCTGTCGACACGGAAGCCGACGGCCGCCTCGGCGTCGATGAGCCCGCCGATGCGGTCGGGCAGGAGTCCGCCGATGTCGCCCAGACCGCCGAGCCCCGGAATGCTCGGACCGCCCGACCCTCCGCCGCCGGACCCGCCGCCCGGCAGCCGGTCCAGGCCCAGCGAGGCACCGTCGATGGTGACCACGTCGTGCCCGGCCCAGGCCAGCCCGCCGAGCATCGCCACGAACAGCGCCACCACCGCCCCCGCGCGGGCGAGCAGTTCGGCCGGCTCGACGACAACTCCGGCCGCGCGCAAGGACCGCAGGAAGAACCAGGACAGCAGCAGCGCCCCGACCAGGCTCACGCCCAGTGGCGTGATCTGGAGGGCGGTGTGCGCCTCGGCGCCCTTCAGGCCGAACACGGACACGTCCCCGGACGGCGTGACCGCACCACCGGCCCCAAGTGCCACCACCGCGGCGGTCATCGGGCCGAGCGAACCGGCCGAGTCCGCCCCGAGCAGATGCAGCCCGAGCGCGGCGGTGGCCGCCATGCCCGTCAACGCCCAGCTCACACAGGCGATCGCGGACAGGACCACATCGAGCCACGGCACGGGCGCGGCCGGCCCGGCGGTCCCGGCGTTCATGGCAGCCTTCGTGGCAGCACTCATGGCAGACCCCCCGATCCGCGGCGCGGCGTGACCGCCGCACTTGTCCCCCTCGCGTGGAATACCACTCTCCGGCCGGGTTTCAACCCCGTCAACGCCATCTGTCGAAGCGTGCGTTACCCACTCATGACAAGGCCCGGGTTTCGGTCACAGGCCCGAGCCTGAAATAGTTCCCCACGATGTTCGACATCCCTAGACTCCCTGTGACGGGGGTAACTCGGGGGACAACTCAGTGGGGCATGGAGTGCCGGAACTCGTACTGGAAACCAATGGACGGACCTGGACGCTCGACCCGTCCAGGCCTTACACCCTGGGACGCGATCCGCAGGGAGACATCGCCTTCGACGACGCCAGGGTCTCCTGGCGGCACGCGACGGTCAGCTTCAACGGCCGCAGTTGGGTCATCGAGGACCACGGCAGCACCAACGGCACGTTCGTGCAGGGCCAGCGGATCCACCAGATGGAGATCGGTCCCGGCTCGGCCGTCCACCTCGGCAACGCCACCGACGGACCGCGGCTGAGCCTCTCGGCCGCCGCCTCCGCCGTCGCCACGCCGCAGGCCCAGCCCCAGCAGCAGCCGTACGCCGCGCAGGGCGCGAACCCCGGCTGGGGCCAGCCGGGCCAGCAGCCGTCCGCCGCGCGGCAGCAGGCGCCGCAGGCCGGCCCGCAGCAGGCGCCGTCGATCCCGCAGCAGCAGGGCCCCGGTGGTGGCGCGGGGGCGCCGCCGGTCTACGGCGACCGCAGCCCCACCACGTTCCACCAGTTCTCCCTCGGCCGGGTCATGCGCATCGGCCGTGCCCTGGAGAACGACCTGGTCGTCTCCGACCTCCAGGTCTCCCGCCACCACGCGGAGTTCCACGCGACACCCGACGGCCGCTTCGAGATCCGCGACCTGGGCTCGCACAACGGCACGTACGTCAACGGTCAGCCGATCGCCAAGGGCGGCTCGGCGGTGCTCGGCCCGACCGACATCGTCGGCGTCGGCCACTCGACGTTCCGGATCGTCGGTGACCGGCTCGAGGAGTTCGTCGACACCGGTGAGGTGTCCTTCTCCGCACGTCACCTGACCGTCACGGTCGACGGCGGCAAGCAGATCCTCAAGGACGTCTCCTTCGGCGTCCCGGAGAAGTCGCTGATCGCGGTCATCGGCCCGTCCGGTTCCGGCAAGTCCACCCTGCTCAAGGCGCTCACCGGCTACCGCCCCGCCGACCAGGGCGAAGTCCTCTACGACAACCGCAACCTGTACAAGCAGTTCGCCGAGCTGCGCCAGCGCATCGGTCTGGTGCCGCAGGACGACATCCTGCACAAGGAACTGACCGTCAAGAAGGCCCTGAAGTACGCGGCCAAGCTGCGCTTCCCGGCCGACACCACGGCCGCCGAGCGCGACGCCCGCATCGACGAGGTGCTGCGCGAGCTGAAGCTGGACGTCCACAAGGACAAGAAGGTCACGTCCCTCTCCGGTGGCCAGCGCAAGCGCGTCTCGGTGGCTCTGGAGCTGCTCACCAAGCCGTCGCTGATCTTCCTTGACGAGCCGACGTCCGGTCTCGACCCGGGCATGGACCGCGACGTGATGCAGCTGCTGCGCGGCCTGGCCGACGACGGCCGCACGGTCCTGGTCGTCACCCACTCGGTGGCCGAGCTGGCGCTGTGCGACAAGCTGCTGGTGATGGCGCCCGGCGGCTCCGTCGCCTACTTCGGCCCGCCGGAGGAGGCGCTGAACTTCTTCGGCTACGACACCTGGGCCGACGTCTTCTCCGCCTTCGAGAGCTACCGCGACTACGACTGGGCGGGCCGCTGGAAGGGCTCGCAGCACTACCAGATGTACGCCGCGGACATCGACGCCGTCGCCGCGCAGTCCGTACCCATGCCTCCGCCGCAAACGATGAAGCCGCCCAAGCCGCAGGGCTGGGGGTCGCAGCTGCTGACCCTGATCCGGCGGTACGTCGCGGTGATCGCCTCCGACAAGGGCTTCCTGGCGCTGACGGTGATCCTGCCGGCGGTGCTCGGCGTGGTCAGCCTGCTCATCGACCACGACCACGGCCTGCTGGTCAACCCGGTCAACCCGAAGACCGGCGTGCCCGTCCCGAACGGCACCGCCACCACGGTGCTGCTGATCCTCGCGGTCGGCGCGTGCTTCGCCGGCGCCGCGAACTCCGTGCGCGAGCTGATCAAGGAACGGGTCATCTACGAGCGGGAGCGTGCCACCGGCCTGTCCCGCTCGGCGTATCTGATGTCCAAGGTCGTCGTGCTGGGCGCGGTCACCGTGCTGCAGGGCCTGATGGTCGGTCTGATCGGCTTCTCCAGCCGGGAGATCCCCGACGAGGGGGTGGTGCTGGGCGGCTCGACGCTGTTCGAGCTGTGCGTGCCGATCATGGCGCTGGGCTTCACCTCGATGATGTTCGGCCTGGTCATCTCCTCGCTGGTGAAGACCGCCGAGAAGACGATGCCGCTGCTGGTGATGTTCGCGATCATCCAGGTGGTGTTCACCGGCTGTCTGTTCACGCTGCACGGCACCGTCGGCGTCAACGAGTTCTCGTACCTGATGCCCTCGCGCTGGGCGGTGGCCGCGGCCGGCGCCACACTGGACTTCAACAACATCGCCCCGAACACCGACGACCCGACCAGCACCGACCCGCTGTGGAACCACGAGGCCTCGGCCTGGGGCATCGACATGGTCGCGCTGATCGTCCTGGGTGCCGTCTGCGGCTTCCTGGTGGCGCGCTTCCTGCGCCGCCACGAGCCGGAGGTCATGCGCAAGTAGGACGCGGGCAGAACGCAAGCAGGACCGTCCACGGCGGCGACCGGCCGTCCGCACGGCGAAGGGCGGCACCCCACACCGGGTGCCGCCCTTCCGCGTCATGGTCAGAGGCCCGCGCCGACCTCCGAGGTCAGTACGCGCTGTTGACGTTGTCCATCGAACCGTAGCGGTGCGCCGCGTAGTTGCAGGCGGCGGTGATGTTCGCGACCGGGTCGTAGATGTTCCAGGACGTGCCCGGGACGTGGTACGCGCGGAAGGTCGGGTCGATCACCTGCAGCAGGCCCTTGGACGGGATGCCGTTGCGGGCGTTGATGTCCCAGAGGTTGATGGCCTTCGGGTTGCCCGAGGACTCCCGCATGATGTTGCGGTGCAGGCCGCTGTAGCTGCCGGGGATGTTGTGCTGCTTCATGATCGCCAGCGACTGACGGATCCAGCCGTCGAGGTTGTTGGCGTACGTGGTGGTCGCGGCGACCGTCTGCATCTTCGGGCGCTGCGTGGACCGGCTGGCGGCCTTGGCCTTGCGGGCCGCCTCGGCCTTGCGCTTGGCGGCGGCCTCGGCCTTCTGCTTCGCGGCCTGCTGCTGGGCGGCGGCCTGCTTCTTGGCCTCGATGGCCTGGATCTTCACGCTGTCGCCGGCGAGCTGGTCGGTGACGGCGGCCTTGACGTCCTTGACGGGCTGCGAGCTCACCTGCACCGGAGCGGCGGCGGCGTCGGCCGAGACGGTCGTGACACCCTCGCCGGCGGAGGCGGCGACGGGCACGGCGATGGCCGCGGCGGTGAGGGTGGCGGCACCGGTGACGGCGGCCTTCTGGACCTTGGACAGCGTACGGCCGCGGCGGACGAGCTCGTCGGCCTTGGTCCGGGTCAGCGTACGACCCTGATGGAGGAACTCGGTGGCCTTGGTCAGAGCGCGACTATGGCGGAGAGAACGGAAGTTTGCGGACATGGCGAATGGACCTCTTCGAGTAGCGCGGAGGTCGCTCTCCGGACTGCGGGAGGGGGTCCTTCCCGCGCAAACGCCGCGAGCGGAACCCGCGGCGCTGAGCGACGAGAGCCATTCTTAGCGATCGCAAAATCGCATAGCAAAGATGTGACATACGAAGCCGGGTAGTGGATCGGGAACAGACAAAACGGGACAGACGGGGGCGTCTGTCCCGCTCGCCGGGGTCGTTGTGTCTCCTATATCCCTTCGTACGTGATGCAGGTCCTATGCCCGTCCTCACATCGGGGAGGGGGAATCGTCACAAAGAGTTGCTGTCGTGACCCTCTCTGTGAGCGGTCTCGGCCGGGAGGAGGAGATGCACGTCCCCGAACTCGTGCCACAGGTAGCGCCCGCGCAGGGCCTCCTCGTAACTCCGGTCGACCGCCGCCCGCCCGGCGACGGCCTCCAGCATCAGCAGATGCGACGCCTCCGGCTCGTGCAGCCCGGTCAGCAGTCCCTCCACCACCCGCACCCCGCGCTCGGGCCCGACCACCAGATCCGTCCATCCCCCCACCGCCCGGACCACCCCGTCGGGCCCGGCCGCGCTCTCCACTGCCCGCACCGCCGTCGTCCCCACCGCGATCACCCGCCCCCCTCCCGCCCGTGCCGCGCCGATCAGCCGCGCCGAAGACTCCGGCACCGAGAACCGCTCCGGATACGGCGGCTCGTGCGCCTCCGCCGAGGCCACCCCCGTGTGCAGCGTGACCGGAGCGAACCGCACCCCACGGCTCACCAGCCGCGCCACCAGCCGCGCGGTGAAGGGCCGCGCCGCACTCGGCATCTCCGCACTGCCGGCCCCGTCCCCGGACGGCACGGCGAACACCGTCAGGTACACGGACAGCGGCTGGTCCCGCTCCGTATAGAAGTAGCGGATCGGCCGACCGTGTGCCCGCAGCATCCCGGGGATGCCCGGCACCGACGCGCGCGCCCACCACAGTCGGTCCGACCGTCCGTTCAGCGGCTCCTCCACCACCAGCCGCACGCCCTCCGGCAGCACCACCTCGGCACCCGCGGGACCACCCGCACGCGCGCGCGTGGTGCCCCTCCCGTCGGGATCCCGCAGCTCGACCGCCCACCGCCCGTCGTCCCCGCGCGTGGAGAAGTGCACCACCACGCGCGCGTGCCCGATCCGACCGTCCACCGCCGCGGCCAGCGTGGACGAGGTGTTCACCACCAACAGATCACCGGCCCGCAGCAGCCGCGGCAGCTCCCGGAAGGAGTGGTGCGACACCTCCGTCCCCCGCGACACCAGCAGCCGTACGTCGTCCCGGTCCAGCCCCGGACCGCGCTGCTCCACCGGCAGCCGCGCCGACAGCTCCTCCGGTATCCGTACGCCGAGGGTCATCGCGCCTCCAGAAGGGAAGCCGCCGCGTAGCGACCGCGGGCCGGGCGCTCGTCCAGCAGCCGCAGGAACGCGGGCGCCACGCTCTCCGGCGCCGGGCGCGGACCGTCGTCGTCCGGTACGGCCGCCGCGTACAGGTCGGTGGCCATGTCCCCCGGGTCCACCGTCCACGCCCGCAGCCCCGGCTCCTCCTCGCCGAGCACCGCCGTGAGGTGGTCGAGAGCCGCTTTCGAGGCCCCGTAGCCGCCCCAGGTCCCATAGGCCTCGACCGCCGCGTCCGAGCTGACCGCGATCACCGTGCCCGCCCCGGACGCCCGCAGCAGCGGCAGCGCCTCCTGGACCAGGCCCAGGGCGGCCACCACGTTCACCTCCAGCGCCCGCCGCAGCCCCTCCAAAGGGAGCGCCTCCAGCCGTACGAGCGGCTCGGCACCGAGCGCGCTGGCGTTGTTCACCAGCAGATCCAGGCCGCCCAGCCGCCGCGCGGCCGCCACCAGCTCCGTCCGATGACGCACCTCCGTGACGTCGCCCACCAGCGCCGTCACCCGCGTGCCGTACGTCGTGAGCCGATCCGCCGTCTCCTTCAGGAGCGCGGCCGTTCTGGCGTCGAGCACCAGATCCCAGCCGCGCGCGGCCAGCGCCTCGGCCAGCGCCCGCCCCAGACCCTTCGAGGCTCCCGTGATGATCGCTACCGGCATGACACGTCCCCTCGTCCCACCCGCCTCTCGATCGGCGGTGGCCTCAACGTAGGAACCGGGATGCCCGCCCCGCCTCGGACGCGGGCCCCAAACAGCCGGGGCCCTTCGGCCTACACCGCACGGCCCGGTCCGGCGACCTGGGTCCACCGGGCCCGTGACCTGGTCCACCGGACCTGGACCCACGGACCGCGACCCGGTCCACCGGACCTAGGCCCATGGCCTGCCGCCTGGTCCACCGGACCTAGGCCCACCAGCGGGGATCGCGCCGCCACAGGTCCGATCCGCACGGCCGCCTCCCGCCGGTACCGTGAGGGCATGAGTCAAGGTCCCCGGTCCGGCCTCGCCGCGGTGAGTTCCGCGCTGCTGGCCATGAGCAGGCACCTGGAGGTGCGGGACGTCCTGAAGACGATCGTCGCCTCGGCCCGCGAACTGCTCGGCGCCCAGTACGCGGCCCTCGGCGTCCCGGACGACCACGGCGGCTTCGCCCAGTTCGTGGTGGACGGAGTGAGCGACGAGCAGTGGCGCGCCATCGGCCCGCTCCCACGCCAGCACGGCATCCTCGCGGCCATGCTCCACGAGGCCACGTCGCAGCGCCTGGCCGACGTGCGCAAGGACCCACGCTTCGAGGGCTGGCCGGCCGCCCACCCCGAGCTGTCCGACTTCCTGGGCCTGCCCATCCGCGACGGCGACGAGGTCCTCGGGGCCCTGTTCCTCGCCAACAAGCGCTGCCCCAGGCCGGAAGGCGGCTGCGGCTTCACCGAGGAGGACGAGGAACTGCTCTCGATCCTCGCCCAGCACGCCGCGATCGCCCTCACCAACGCCCGTCTCTACGAGCGCAGCCGCGAGCTGACCATCGCCGAGGAGCGCTCCCGCCTCGCCCACGAACTGCACGACGCCGTCAGCCAGAAGCTGTTCTCCCTGCGCCTGACCTCACAGGCCGCCGCCGCCCTCGTCGACCGGGACCCGGCCCGCGCCAAGTGCGAACTCCAGCAGGTCGCCGTGCTCGCCGCCGAGGCCGCCGACGAACTGCGCGCCGCCGTCGTGGAGCTGCGCCCCGCGGCCCTCGACGAGGACGGCCTGGTCGCCACCCTGCGCACCCAGATCCAGGTCCTCGACCGCGCCCACAGCGCGCACGTCACCTTCACCGCCCGCGGCTTCCGCGCCCTGCCGGCCGCCCAGGAGGAGGCGATGCTCCGCGTCGCGCAGGAGGCCCTGCACAACGCGCTGCGGCACTCCGACGCCGAGCACGTCGACGTCACCCTGGAGCGCCGGGGCCACGGCGCCGTCCTGCGCGTCACCGACGACGGCAGGGGCTTCGACCCCAGGGCGGTCCGGCACGCGGGCCGCCACCTGGGCCTGGTCTCCATGCGGGACCGGTCGAACGGGGCCGGTGCCACGCTGACGGTGGAATCGGCGCCCGGCAAGGGCACCACGATCGAGATGGAGGCCCCCGGTGGCTGACCGGATCAAGGTACTGGTCGTCGACGACCACCAGGTGGTCCGCCGGGGCCTGCGCACCTTCCTGGAGGTACAGGAGGACATCGAGGTCGTCGGAGAGGCCGCGGACGGCGCCGAGGGCGTCGCCCGCGCCGAGGAACTACGGCCCGACGTCGTCCTCATGGACGTCAAGATGCCCGTCATGGACGGCGTCGAGGCACTGCGCCGGCTCCGGGAGCTCGGCAGCCCGGCGCGTGTGCTGATCGTCACCAGCTTCACCGAGCAGCGCACCGTCGTCCCGGCGCTGCGCGCGGGCGCCGCCGGATACGTCTACAAGGACGTGGACCCCGACGCACTCGCCGGCGCCATCCGCTCCGTGCACGCGGGTCACATCCTGCTCCAACCGGAGGTCGCGGTTGCCCTGTTGGCCGAGGAGGAGAACAACGGCGGGCAGGGCAGGGGCAGCTCGCTCACCGACCGGGAGCGGGAGGTCCTGGGTCTGATAGCGGACGGCCGCTCCAACCGCGAGATAGCCCGCGCCCTGGTCCTGTCCGAGAAGACCGTGAAGACCCACGTGTCGAACATCCTGATGAAGCTCGACCTGGCCGACCGCACCCAGGCCGCGCTGTGGGCCGTACGCCATGGCGTGGCCGGCTGACCCGCCGCCCCGCGAGCGGCTGGCCGGTTCGCCCCTTGCCTCGCGAGCGACCGACCGGCCGACCCGTCGCGCCGCGACCGGCCGACCGTCGCCCGCGGACCCGCAGGTCTGCCCCTGCCCGCGGCAATTCGGAGGGTACCGCTCCGGACTGAGATTCATACCGTCGTGGGAATGTCCCCCGGATGGCGCAACCTCCGCCTGCTCCGGCCGTTCTCCAGTGCGTGCTGCGGCGACTGCCGCGGCGAACACCAGAAGGGCTGAGAAGTGAAGAACCTGAAGAAGGCAGCGGCCGTGACGATGGTGGCCGGCGGGATCGTGGCCGCCGGTGCCGGAATGGCCTCCGCCCACGACGGCGCCTCGGCCGCCGGCGCCGCCAAGGGCTCCCCGGGCGTCGTCTCGGGCAACGTCGTCCAGGCCCCGGTCCACATCCCGGTCAACGCCGTCGGCAACAGCGTCAACGTGATCGGCGTCCTCAACCCGGCCTTCGGCAACCTCGGCCTCAACCACTGACCGAGGCCGCCCACCGCTGCCCCAGGCCTCCCGGCTCCCCCCGGGAGGCCGATCGGCTTCTCCAGGCCAGGGGGCCGCCGCGCCTCGGGCGCACGCACCACAGGGCCGCGCGGTCCGGGCGCCGAGCCCCTGGGGCGCACCCCGGCGCGGATCTCAGGCCACGTTCACCGCGCCCTCTTCTCCCGCTCCTCCACCACGGAGTTGTACGCGGCCACCAGCGCCCGTCGAGCCGTCCGCTCCACCGGACGCAGGGCAGCGCCCCGGGCGGCCATCTCGGACGCGCTCACCGCACCCCCGTGCCCGTTGTCGTACGCCAGCGAGATCAGCAGCCCCACCCGCTGCGCCATTTCCAGCACCCGCACCGCCCGCGGCGGATACCCCGGCGCCAGAACCTCCCGTCCGCTCCCGCCCGTCACCCGACCGCCACCCCTCGACGAGGCGCTTCGCGCCGCCCCATCGACTCGCGCCCGGTACGCGTCGATCGCCGCCTCGGCCACCGGCCCCGACCCGGCGACGTCCAGCCGCGACAGCACCTCGGTCGCCTCCCGCAGCGCCTCCGCCAACTCCCGCTCCGCCTCGCCCAGCGACGGCACATCGGCCGGCGGCGCCTCCCGGGCCGGCAGCACATGCCACACCACCTCGACGTGCACATCCCCCTCGGGCCCCGCCTCGTACACCTCGGGCACCAGCCCGAACGCGGCCCCGTGACAGACCACCGCCTCCTCCGCCTCCAGCGCCCGCGCGTTGAATTCCGGCGGCCCGCTGAGCCCCAGCGGATGCCCCGGAGCGGGCAGCGCCACCCCCAGCGCCTCCACCCCGAGCGTCCGCAGCCGCCCCAGCGCGAGCGTCAGCCCCACCGGCCCGGACTCGCCGGGCAACCCCTCCACCCGATGGACGGCGTCCTCACCCACGATGGCGAGCACGGCGTCGTCCGGCGAGACAAGTCCGGCAAGAAAGGCATTTCCCCATGCGGCGAGGCGTCCAGAGCGCGGTTCCGAAAGCATGCCTCCACCCTAAGGACCGGACCGATGGAACGGCTCGCCCATCTCGTGGCGTAGATTCGTTGGGGGCTGCGCCCACCGGCGCGGCGGACCGAGCCACAGGCGTACGCGACAGCCGAGACCGGCGGCACACTGCAAGGGGAGACAACGCGCTCATGAGCGATGTTCTGGAGCTTCAGGACGTATCCGTGGTCCGCGAGGGCCGGGCTCTGGTGGACCAGGTCTCCTGGTCGGTCAAGGAAGGCGAGCGCTGGGTCATCCTCGGCCCCAACGGCGCCGGCAAGACCACCCTCCTCAACGTCGCCTCCAGCTACCTCTTCCCCAGCAAGGGCACCGCCACCATCCTCGGCGAGACCCTCGGCAGGCCCGGCACCGACGTCTTCGAGCTGCGCCCGCGCATCGGCGTGGCCGGCATCGCCCTGGCCGAGAAGCTCCCCAAGCGCCAGACCGTCCTCCAGACCGTGCTCACCGCCGCCTACGGCATGACCGCCGGCTGGCACGAGGACTACGAGGACGTCGACGAGCAGCGCGCCCGCGCCTTCCTCGACCGCCTCGGCATGACCGACTTCCTCGACCGCCGCTTCGGCACCCTCTCCGAGGGCGAGCGCAAGCGCACCCTGATCGCCCGCGCCCTGATGACCGACCCCGAGCTGCTGCTCCTGGACGAGCCCGCCGCCGGTCTCGACCTCGGCGGCCGCGAGGACCTGGTCCGCCGCCTCGGCCGGCTCGCCCGCGACCCCATCGCACCCTCGATGATCATGGTCACCCACCATGTCGAGGAGATCGCCCCCGGCTTCACCCACGTCCTGATGATCCGCCAGGGCAAGGTCCTCGCCGCCGGACCCCTGGAGCTCGAACTCACCTCCCGCAACCTCTCCCGGTGCTTCGGCCTCCCGCTCGTCGTCGAGCAGGTCGGCGACCGCTGGACCGCCCAGGGCCTCCCCCTGTCCTGAGTCACCCGCCCTCCGGTCCCCTTCGCGCCCTGTCCCCCGTAGCACCCGCAGCCCTACCATGACCATGTGAACGACATCGACGCATGGGTGTGGTGGCTCGTCGGCGCCGCGGCGCTCGGAATCCCGCTCGTGGTGACCGCGATGCCGGAGTTCGGCATGCTCGCGGTGGGCGCCGTGGCCGCCGCCGTCGTCGCAGGGTTCGGCTTCGGCGTCGTCGTCCAGGTGATCGCCTTCCTTGTCGTCTCGGTCGCCCTCATCGCCGTCGTCCGGCCCGTCGCCGCCCGGCACACCAGACAGCGCCCCCAGCTCGCCACCGGTGTCGACGCACTGAAGGGCAAACAGGCCGTCGTGCTGGAACGCGTCGACGGCACCGGCGGCCGGATCAAGCTCGCCGGGGAGATCTGGTCGGCGCGCGCGCTCGACACCGGCCGTGCCTACGACGTCGGTGCGGAGGTCGACGTCGTCGACATCGAGGGGGCCACCGCCATCGTCATCTGACCCGCACCGAACCAACCGGACCGCACGACCGGGACCGGGACACCGGACCGGCCTCCACGGGACCGACCTGGAGCGAACGCCCCACACGGCATGCGACGGTCTGTCAGACTCGACCAGCAAGATCTTCAACAGCCCACAGGATCTTCCGAGAGCGCCGAGGCGGAGAAGGGTACGGGAAGCAACGATGGCACCGGTCATCATCGTCCTGATCGTTCTGGTGGTGTTGGTCTTCATCGCCCTGATCAAGACGATCCAAGTCATCCCGCAGGCCAGCGCCGCCATCGTGGAGCGCTTCGGCCGTTACACGCGGACGCTGAACGCGGGCCTCAACATCGTCGTCCCGTTCATCGACACCATCCGCAACCGCATCGACCTGCGGGAACAGGTCGTCCCGTTCCCGCCGCAACCGGTGATCACCCAGGACAACCTGGTCGTCAACATCGACACCGTCATCTACTACCAGGTGACCGACGCCCGCGCCGCCACCTACGAGGTCGCCAGCTACATCCAGGCCATCGAACAGCTCACCGTCACCACCCTGCGCAACATCATCGGCGGCATGGACCTGGAGCGCACCCTCACCTCCCGCGAGGAGATCAACGCGGCCCTGCGCGGCGTCCTCGACGAGGCCACCGGCAAGTGGGGCATCCGCGTCAACCGCGTCGAACTCAAGGCGATCGAGCCGCCCACCTCCATCCAGGACTCGATGGAGAAGCAGATGCGCGCCGACCGTGACAAGCGCGCCGCCATCCTCCAGGCCGAAGGTGTCCGCCAGTCCGAGATCCTGCGCGCCGAGGGCGAGAAGCAGTCCCAGATCCTGCGCGCCGAGGGTGAGGCGAAGGCGGCGGCCCTGCGCGCCGAGGGCGAGGCCCAGGCCGTCCGCACGGTCTTCGAGGCGATCCACGCCGGCGACCCGGACCAGAAGCTGCTGTCCTACCAGTACCTCCAGATGCTCCCGAAGATCGCCGAGGGCGACGCCAACAAGCTCTGGATCGTCCCCAGCGAGATCGGAGACGCCCTCAAGGGCCTGTCCGGCGCCGTCGGCAACCTGGGTGCCATGGGCGGGGGCCCGGGCTCCAAAGGCCCCTCCGGCGGCGGTACGGGCGCGGAGCGCCGGGAGAAGCCGCAGATCGACTGAGCGACGAGCCGTCACGGCAGCGGGGCCCGCCTTCACACGGAAGGAGGGCCCCGCTGCCGTACCGATTCCGACGCGTACCGGCCACACCGGCCGGACGCTACGCCGCCGACTGCGCGAGCCACTCCGGCAGCGCGGCGAGATCGTCGGCCCCGAGCGCCAGCAGCATCGCGTCCGCCGGCGTCGGCTCGAACGGCTCCCGCAGCAACGGCATCCCCGCCTGCTCCGGAGTCCGGTTCGCCTTGCGGTGATTGTCCTCCGCGCACGAGGCCACCGTGTTCAGCCAGGTGTCCTGCCCACCCTGCGACCGCGGCACCACATGGTCCACGGTCGTCGCCCGCCGCCCGCAGTACGCGCACCGGTGCCGGTCGCGCACCAGCACACCCCGCCTCGACCACGGAGCCTGTCTTCGGAACGGCACCCGCACGTATCTGCACAACCGGATCACCCGGGGCGCGGGTATGTCCACCGCCGCTCCCCGCATGCGCAGTTCGGGGTGGGCCTGCTCGACAACGGCCTTGTCCTGGAGCACCAGAACGACGGCTCGGTTCAGCGTCACCGTCGACAGCGGCTCGAAGCTCGCGTTCAGCACCAGCGT
This sequence comes from Streptomyces sp. NPDC003393, assembly GCF_053589015.1. Lineage (NCBI taxonomy): Bacteria > Bacillati > Actinomycetota > Actinomycetes > Kitasatosporales > Streptomycetaceae > Streptomyces > Streptomyces sp. NPDC003393. The sequence continues at coordinate 89,440 of NZ_JBSFRB010000037.1, forward strand.
GTCTCGCATCCGGCCCACCTCCCGTGTGCACCTGCCCACCCCCCGGCGGGCTCGGATCAACTCTGGACGGGCGCGCCGCGATGGACAACGCAATAAAAATGCCCGCCTCCGATCACTTCCAAGACCGGAGACGGGCAAACGTTCGGTGAACGCCGTTTTCCGCGGCGGACACGTCGGCGTGGTACGTCAGCCCTCGGCGGGGTTCTCGTACTCACCGATCAGCTGGGCGCGCGCCAGGGTGTGGAACCGCAGGTTGAAGCCCACCACCGCGGGAGAGGCGTCCGCGTCCGGACCGAGCTTCTCCTGGTCGACGGCGTACACCGTGAAGACGTACCGGTGCGGTCCGTCCCCGGGCGGCGGTGCGGCACCCCCGAAGTCCTTCGTCCCGTAGTCGTTGCGCGCGTGCACGGCGCCCGCGGGCAACCCCTCGAACGCGCCGCCGCCCGCACCCGCCGGCAGCTCCGTCACCGAGGCCGGGATGTCGAACAGCACCCAGTGCCAGAACCCGCTGCCCGTCGGCGCGTCCGGGTCGTAGCAGGTCACGGCGAAGCTCTTGGTCTCCGCCGGGAACCCCTCCCAGCGCAGATGCGGCGAGGTGTTCCCGGCCGCGTGGACCTGAGCGTCCTTGAGCGTCGCGCCCTCCTGGACGTCGTCGCTCGTGACCGTGAAGGCCGGCACGGGCGGATGGAAGTCGTGGGGGAGCGGCCGCCTCTTGAGCTCGGTCACCTCGGCACCTCCTGATCGTTGCAAGCTGATCCGTTACGGGTGACCCCTGATCGACGGGATCACCCGTCCGAGCCTAGAACCAGCTGCGCTTGCTGCCGACCTCGGCGATCCACTGATGCAGATACGCCCCCCAGTCGGTCCCCTGGTAGTCGTGCTGACCCACCTGGAACGACCGATAGGTGTCGCTGCCCTCGCTGAACAGGCCCGGCTTCTTGTCCATCTCCAGCACCACGTCCATCGCGTGCTCGTCCGCGACGAAGCTCAGCTCGACCTGGTTCAGCCCCCGGTACTGCGACGGCGGGTAGAACTCGATCTCCTGGTAGAACGGCAGCCGCTGCCGCGTCCCGCGGATGTGCCCGCGCTCCATGTCCGCGCTCTTGAACCGGAAGCCCAGCTGGATGAACGCGTCCAGGATCGCCTTCTGCGCCGGCAGCGGGTGCACGTTGATCGGGTCCAGGTCACCGGAGTCCACGGCACGCGCGATCGCCAGTTCCGTGGTCACCCCGATGTGCATGCCCCGCAGCGCCTGCCCGTCGATCATCGTGACCGGCGTCTCCCAGGGGATCTCCAGGCCGAACGGCACCGCGTGCATCGCGCCCGCCCGGAGCTCGAAGGCACCGCCGAGCCGGACCCTGGTGAACTCGATGTCCTGCTTGTACTCCTGGTCGCCGCCCTCCACCTCGACCTTCGCCTGGAGCCCGACCGACAGTCCCTCGATGTCCTGGTCGACGGACCCGCCCTGGATGCGCACCTCACCCTGGACGACCCCGCCCGGCACGACGTTGACCTCGTGCAGGACCGTCTCCACCGACGCCCCACCGGCACCGAGGCTCGCGAGCAGCTTCTTGAACGCCATCGACTCTCCCTTTAGGTGTGGATCCCTGATCCCTACATACGCGATCCGGCCGCCACCGGTTCCGCGCCCCCAGCCTGGCAGCGGACCTCACAGATCGACGACCCCTGGGACACCCGCCGGCTGGACTACGCTCGTAAGCCGTGATCACGACCTCGGACCGTACGCCCCTGCCCAGAGAGTTCTTCGACCGCCCCGTCGTGGACGTCGCCCCCGACCTCCTCGGCCGCGTCCTCGTGCGCAGTACACCGGACGGCCCGATCGCCCTGCGCCTGACGGAGGTCGAGGCCTACGACGGCCCGAACGACCCAGGCTCCCACGCCTATCGCGGCCGCACCGCCCGCAACGCGGTGATGTTCGGTCCGCCCGGTCATGTGTACGTCTATTTCACCTATGGCATGTGGCACTGCATGAACCTGGTCTGCGGACCGGAGGGCCGGGCCAGCGGGGTCCTGCTGCGCGCCGGCGAGATCGTCGAGGGCGCCGAACTGGCCCGCACCCGCCGACTCTCGGCCCGCAACGACAAGGAACTGGCCAAAGGGCCGGCCCGTCTGGCCACCGCCCTGGACATCGACCGGTCCCTCGACGGCACCGACGCCTGCGCCGCCGGCGACACCCCGATACGGATCCTGACCGGTACCCCGATCCCCTCCGACCAGGTACGCAACGGCCCGCGCACGGGCGTCGCCGGCGAGGGCGGCAACGGTGACGTCCACCCGTGGCGCTTCTGGATCGCCGACGACCCGACGGTGAGTCCTTACCGGGCCCACGCGCCGAAGCGCCGCAGAAGTTGACTCGCACCCGGAAGGTGCGTAATGTATTCCGAGCCGCTGAACCGGGTACGGCGTTCGCCTGCAGCCGGAGCGGCCAACCCACTATCTACCGAGCACCCCTCAGCGGGGTCGTTTCTGGTGTGTTCGCATGCCCGAATTCGAACCTGCTGCACTCGATTATGAATCGAGGCGGGAATCGGCTAACGTAGTGAAAGTCGAAAGGCCGACGGGCGAAAGCCGGAAAGCCGGAGACGAAACTCCCGCCGACTGGGAATCGGGTCGAAAAAGATCTGATAGAGTCGGAGACACCGAAGGGAAGCGCCCGGAGGAAAGCCCGAGAGGGTGAGTACGAAGGAAGCGTCCGTTCCTTGAGAACTC
>NZ_JBSFRB010000038.1:0-91768 GCF_053589015.1 Streptomyces sp. NPDC003393
GCCGGCCTGAAACAGGGCTGGGCCTTCTCCTGGCGCTCCCTGATGGCCGCCGAGATCATCGCCTCCTCCCCCGACCTCGGCATCGGCCTGGGCGCACTCCTGGAGAACGGCCGCAACGCCAGCTCCATGTCCATGGTCTTCCAGGCCATCGTCCTGATCCTGTTCGTCGGCATCGCCATCGACCTGCTGATCTTCAGTCCACTGGAGCGGTGGGTACTGCGCAGCCGCGGCCTGCTGGTCACCCGCTGAACGAACCCCTCCCGGTCGAGCCGGAGCGTGCCGGTCGAACGGCATGCGCACGCGCGACGCCGCGCGACCCGGCGCGGCTGCCGGGCGACGGTCAGGGATTCGTCCAGGCCTCGGCGTCCTCCGTGAGCGTCACGACGTCGTCGGGCAGCCTGGCCGCCGCCACATGCGCCAGGGTGACCTCGTCGAGGATCTTGCGGACGTTGGCGCGTACGGCGATCCACAGGGGAAGCAGCGACTCGGCCGGGCCGCTGTAGGAGAGCTCGGGCGGGCGCACGCCTCGCACCGAGACCAGGGGCCCGTCCGCCACGCGGATCACGTCCGCGATGGCGATGGAGTCCGCCGGGCGGGCGAGCCGGTAGCCGCCCTTTCCGCCTCGCTGGCTGACCACGAGGCCGCCCCTGCGCAGGTCGCCCAGAATGCCTTCGAGGAACTTGTGCGGGATGCCCTGCGCGGCGGCGATCGCCTCGGCCTTGAGCGAGGTGTCGTCCGCCGCCGCGGCCAGCTCCAGTGCCGCTCGCACCGCATAGTCCGCTCGCGCCGAGATCCGCATGCCGCAATTATCCATCACGGCCGTGTCCGCACATCACCGGCTGCACCGTCAGCCGGGCAGGGTGAAGGGCGGATGCGCGCCGTTGAGAAAGTAGTCCCCGACCTCGCGCAGCCGCTGGGCGACCGGCTCACGGAGGGTGTGCGTCCGGGCGTCGCGCCAGAAGCGGTCGAAGCCGTGGCGGGAGGAGGCGGCGCCGGCTCCGATGACGTCCAGGGCACGGGTGGTGATCTCCTGCGCGGCGCGGGAGGCGGCGGCCTCGGCCACGCTCGCGAGGACGGCGATCTCCGCGCACTCCTCGCCGTCGAGGTCCTCACCCCGTGCGAGACCGCACATCAGGGCGTCCACCGCCTGGTCGGCGAGGGCGGACGCGGCACGTGCGACCACGGCGAGCTCACCGTACGCGGTCAGCGCGTGCGGGTCGTGCGGTGCACCGACCGGCCAGGGCTGCGGCGAGAAGGGCTGCCAGGAGAATCGCGCGGACCGCCCGTACTCGCGGACCTCGGACAGCAGTCCCTCGGCGAGACCGAGACAGAACTGGACGGAGACCAGCCGCGCGGTCGGCGCGGCCAGGGAGGCGAAGGGTGACAGGACGTCCTCGTCGGGCGAGAGGGAGCCGAAGACGTCGTCCGGCGCGACGGGGACGGAGTCGAACTCCACGCCGCCGTCGGCCGCCGACCGCAGGCCGAAGGTGTGCCCGGAGCTGCCGCTCACGACGCCCGGGAGGGTGGCGTCGACGAGGACGGCCAGCGGCTCACCGGTGCCGTACCTGGCCGCTCGAACCACCAGCCGGTCGGCGATGCCCACCCCGGCGCCGTACCTCTCGTCCTCACTCCCCTCGTCACCACGTACCTCATTTCCCTAGTGATTTAGTTGGGAAATGGCCCAGGGCGCGCCCCGGACGGTCGCCGTGGGGCCGAAGTCGGCCCGTAGCCCCGGCCCGTGGCCGGTGGCGCGGCGGATCACCTGGTGAAACGCGACGAGCCGAGGTTCACCAGGTGACCGGTCATGCTGATCAGCACGCCCTTCGAGGTGGCCCGTGCCGAGGTGAAGCCGACGTTCTCGGGGAGGGGCACCCGCCACGTGGCCACCGGCCGTTCGCTGCCGGGGAGGTTCAGGGAGATCTCCGTTCCCTGGGCGAGCACAGTGCCCGTACCGTTCACGTCGCTCCCCCCCGCGGTGCCCGTGACCTCGACCCGCGCCGCCTGCTCCGTGGAACCCGGGGCCTGCGCGATCCGGAGGGAGCCGCCGCGGCCCGCCAGTCGCGTGACCACGCCGGACAGCGCGTCGTACGACAGCATCAAGGAGCCCGTGGCGAGATTCGCTTCGGCCCTGCGGGCGGCGAGCGAGGTCACCTGCACGCCGCGCAGGTCGAGCTGGAACTGTTCGACGGGCAGGTAGCCGCCCCGGGCATTGCTCTCGGTGTCGATGGTGAACTTCGACGCCTTCAGCTCGACATGGTCGAAGCTCTGGCTGAACGCCTGCGTCAGAAAGGGGAATCCCGCTATGGACACGTCGAGGTCGCCGTCGGTGCTGTTGCTGTAGCCGTACTTCTCCGCGACCAGACGGCCGGCCTCGTTGTCGGCGTAGTGCACGGCGACCCGGTCGGCCACGGTGAAGAGAACGGCCGGCACCAGCACCGTGATCCCGAGAATCTTGACCCAGCGGCTTCTCATGTGCGTCTCCCCGTTGTCACGGCCTCGCGGCCGTGCATGATCGGTCCGGGAACCGATCATGCACGGCCGCCGCCGCGCGCGACAATCCCGGTTCAGCCCTTCACGGCGCCGGTGAGACCGCCCACGATGCGCTTCTCGAAGATCGAGAAGAAGACCAGTGCGGGCAGCATGGCGAGCGAGGTGAACGCGAGGACCTTCGCGGTGTCCACGGAGTACTCGGTCGAGAACTGCTGCACGCCGAGCGGCAGGGTGTAGTTCGCCTTCGAGTTGAGGACGTACAGGGGCAGGACGTAGTTGTTCCAGCTGTTGATGAACCCGAGGATGCCGACGGTCACCACACCGGGCAGCGACAGCGGGATCACCATGCGGAAGAAGAACCCGAGTCGGCTCGCACCGTCGATCGCGGCGGCCTCCTCGATCTCGTTCGGAATGGCCCTGAGGAACGGCACCAGAATGATGACGGTCATCGGCAGGCCGAAGGCGATCTGCGGGATGATCACGCCGAGCAGGTTGTCGACCAGGCCCAGGTCCTTGACCACGATGTACAGCGGGGTGATCGCGATGACCAGCGGGAACATCAGGCCGGCGGCGAACAGGGAGTACATCGCGCCCTTGAGCTTGAAGTCGTAGCGCGCGATCACGAAGCTCGCCATCAGGCCGAGGATGACGGTGCCGGCGGTGCTGACGAGCGCGACGATGAGGGAGTTGGCGAACTCGCCCCAGAACGTCACCGTCTTCAGGACGCTGATGTAGTTGTCGAAGACCCACGGGTGCGGCAGGCCGGCCGGGCTCGTGGAGATCTGCGAGTTGGTGCGGAACCCACCGAGCACGATGTAGAGCACCGGTGCGACGCAGACCCCGACGAAGAGCAGGGCGATGAAGTAGGTGAAGGGAGTACCCCACTTCTGCGGCTTGTCACGACGCCCGCGACGGCCGGTGGGCCCCTTCGACTCCGTGGAGGAGGAGGTCCAGGAGTTGGCGGTCGTCGCGCTCATCAGAAGTCTCCTTCGGTGACGGCACCCTTGAGGTCGCGGCGCAGGACGAAGCGCTGGTAAAGCAGCGCGACGACGAGCGAGATCAGGAACATCACGACCGCGATGGCGCTGCCGTAGCCGTAGTTGCCCGCGTTGCGGCCCTGGGCGACCATGTAGATCGCCATGGTCGAGGTGCCCGCGGTGCTCGAGACGTACGGACCCCAGATGATGAAGACGAGGTCGAAGAGCTGCAGCGAGCCGATGATCGACAGGAACGCCCAGATGCGGATCGTCGGCCCCAGCAGGGGCAACGTGATACGGCGCTGGATCTGCCAGTAGGAGGCGCCGTCGATCGATGCGGCCTCGGAGAGCTCGTCGGGGATCGACTGCAGGCCGGCGAGCATCAGGATCACCGCGAAGCCGATGTACTTCCACGAGATGATGCCCATCAGCGTCCAGAGGGCCAGCTTCGGGTTGGAGAGCCACTCCTCCTGCAGGAAGCCCAGGCCGATGTGGGACAGCATGTCGTTGAGCGCGCCGTTGCTCTGGAGCATCAGGCTCCAACCGGTGCCGACGATGACCTCGGAGATCACGTACGGCGCGAAGATCAGGACGCGGATGATCGAGCGGCCGCGGATCTTCTGGTTGAGCAGCAGCGCGAGGGCGATCGCCACCGGGCCCTGGATGACCAGCGAGAGCACGAGGATCAGGCCGTTGTGCCACAGCACTTGCTGGAACGCGGGGTCGGTGAGGATCAGCTTGTAGTTGTTCAGGCCGACCCAGTCGGTGGGCGCTCCATAGCCGTGCCACCGGTAGAAACCGTAGAACGCGGCGAGCGCGACCGGGAAGATCACGAACGCCAGGAACATCAGGATCGCCGGCCCGGACAGGAGCGCGATCTCGAGCCGCACCTTGGCACGGCCGCGGCGGCGCGCAGCCGCTCGCGGCGAAGCCGGGGCCGCGGCCGTGGCCGCGCCCCCGACTTCAGGCGTGCCCTGCGACTGGCGGCCCGTGGCCGTGTCAGTACCCAGGGGGTTGCTCATTGTCGCTTACTCAGCCCTTCGCGGCAGCGGCGTTGGTGTCCTTGGGGATGTCCGCGGCGCTGCCCTTGCCGGCCAGCAGGTTCACGACGGCGGTGTTCATGGCGTTGCCGACGTTCTGGCCGTACAGGGTGTCAAGGAACATCATGGAGTAGGCGGCCTTGTTGAAGGCCTCGAGCGCCGAGACGTTGAACGAGTCGGTGACGACCCCCTGGGCCTCCTTGTTCACCGGGATCGTGACGAAGGCCTTGGAGTACTCCTCCTGCTGTTCCTTCGTCAGCAGCCACTCGAGGAACTCGAAGGCCTGCTTCGGCGCGTTCTTGGACAGCGAGTAGCCGTCGAGGCCGCCCATGATGGCGGACGGCTCACCCTTGCCGCCGGGGACGGCGGGGAACGGGAACCAGCCCAGGTCGGGGAGCGGCTTCTGGTCCTTGGTCAGGCTCTTGATCACACCGGGGTCCCAGTTGCCCATGAGCTCCATGGCCGCCTTGTGGTTCGCCAGCATGCCCGCCGACGATCCGGCGCCCTGCTGCGAGGAGGTGGTCAGGAAGCCCTTCTGGAAGGGCTTGATCTTCAGGAACGCGGACAGGTCCTCGCCGGCCTTGGTCCAGCAGGGGTCGTCGAACTTGAGCGACTTGGCGGTGTCGTTCATGGTGTCCTGGCTGCACTCGCGCAGGGCGAAGTTGTAGTACCAGTGCGCGGCCGGCCAGGCGTCCTTGGCGCCGACCGCGATCGGCGCGACGTTGATCTTCTTCAGCTTCGCGACGGCGTCCTCGAGCTCGTCCATCGTCGTCGGCGTCGAGCTGATGCCGGCCTGCTTGAACAGGTCCTTGCTGTAGTAGATGCCCTCCGGCTGCGTGTCGACCGGCATGGCGTAGACCTTGCCGTCGATCGAGTAGCCCGCGATCGCGGCCTCGCTGGCGTTCTTCTTGTCGGCATCGGTGAGGTTCAGCGCCTGGAGCTGGCCGGCGTTGACCATGGCCTGCATCTTGCCGCCACCGCGCTGGAGGAAGACGTCCGGGGCGGAGTTGGAGTTGAGCGCGGTCTGCAGCTTGCCGTCGAGGTCCTCGTTCTGGACCGCCTGGATCTTGATCGTGACGTCCGGGTGCAGCTTGTGGTACTCCTTCGCGGCGGTCTGCCAGTACACGGCACCGGGCCCGGGCTGCGCGTTGTGCCAGACGGTCACGGTGACCTTGCCGCCGCTGCCACCGCTGCCGCCGCCGCTGTCGCCGTTGCCGGCGCAACCGGTGGCGGCGAGTGCGACGCTCAAGCCGATCGTTGCAGCCGTCACGCCGCGTATCTTCCTCGCCATCGTGAAATCTCCCTGATCTGTCGTCATAGGCACAATGAGTGCAAATATCTGCCGGAATTAATGGCCCGTTGGGCGTCGAAAGTCTTCTCGTACGTGCGGTGATCCTGGTGTTCGACAGGGCGGTCGGCCGTGGCAACAGTGAGGGTCGGTCACGCGCGCGGATTCGCGACGATCACTGCAACCCGTGCTTCCCCGGCACCGGGCATGCACGTGTGGACGTGCCTGGTGGACGGGTGTAACCGTACGGAGTCGTCTCCGTTACGGGGGGTTTCGATCGATCGTGAGTATGCGCGAGCCGCGGAGCGGCAGTCAATGACTAGTTTCCGAAAGTTCTTCGAAACTTCCGAATGCCTCGCAGGGCGCCGCATCGAAATATTTCGACGGCTGCTGTCGATCACGTCCATCCGGCCACGATCGGCCCCGGACATGGCAGAGGGGCCGTTTCAGATCTCCTCTGAAACGGCCCCTGACCCGCGACTTCGAAAAGTCGGGACGACAGGATTTGAACCTGCGACCCCTTGACCCCCAGTCAAGTGCGCTACCAAGCTGCGCCACGTCCCGTCGGGCACTTCGCGCGATCATCCGCGCCGAGCACCCGGGTAAACCCTACCGTACGTGAGCGGCCCATGGCGGTCGGCCCCGATCGGCGGGGGCGGCACCGCACCGAGCCGGTGCACCGCCGCGCTCAGCCGGTGCGCCGCCGCGCCGCGTCCGGGATGTCCTGCGCCGCGTCCATGTCGTTGGCGTACGCGAGAAAGTCGTCCACCATGCGGTGGAACAGCGTGGCCAGCTGGTGGAGTTCCTCGGCGGACCAGCCGGACAGAGCGAGTTGCATACCGCGGGCGCCGGCTTCGCGGACACGGGCGACGGCCTCCCGGCCCGCTTCGGTCAGCCGGATGCGCTGGGCCCTGCGGTCGTCCGGATCGGGGACGCGGGTGACATGGCCGGATTTCTCCAACTGTTGGACGGTACGCGTCACATGAGAGGCCTCCACGCCCAGGCGGTTGGCCAGTTCGCCCGGCCGCTGCGGCTCGGAGTCGGCGATCTGGCGCAGCAGCGCCACCGCGGCCCGGTCCAGAGGCACACCGGCCAACCCCATCAGCCGCTCGTGCTGCCGGGCCCGTGTGCTCAGATAGGTGATGCGCGTCAGGGCGCGCTCGATCTCGGCCACCTCGGGCGAGATGACGGGTCCGGTGGGCGACGATGCGGTGGACATGACCCCGAGGCTACCATATCGTTGACTTACTCAAGTAGTTTGCTGGGCTGTTCGCTGTTGCGACCCTCGTTCGCCGGCTCGCCGCGGGCGGCGCCGGGGAACCGCCCGCGGCCGCAGGTCCCGCGGGACGTCCCCGCCGTCCCCGGGACACGGGGACGGCATCGCCGGCGGCCACCGCGGAAACGCTGGGCGACGTGTGATCACGCCATGTGGTCACCGGAACGACAGCCCGGAGGCTTCCATGATCCGACGGACCCTCACCGGCGGCCTGCTGGCCACGGTCGCGATGCTCGCGCTCGTGCCCGCGACCGCCGACGCCGCCCCGGCCGCGCCCACCGCCCGCCCCGCCTCGGCCGTGACCGAGCGGCAATCGCTCCCTGCACTGCCCGCCACGCATCGCGTACGGCACCCACACCACGTCAACCACCGCGCCGAGCACTCACGTTCGAGTCACCCCCTCGGCCGGGTGACCACGCACCGTTCCCCGCTGAACGTCCGCTCCGGCCCCGGCACCGGGTACCGGGTGATCGGCGTGCGGCACACGGGCCGACTGGTCGCGCTCAAGTGCCGGACGTACGGGTCCTGGGTGCGCGGCGCCCGTCAGTGGTACCGGCTCGCACACGTACGGGGCTACGTCTCGGCGCGCTACCTGCGCGTCCGCGGCACCGTCCCCTGGTGCTGACGCCCCCTCGGCTCCCCACATCCTGAGGCCGGGGCCCGTTCCGCCGCACCGCGGGCCGGCGGACGGGCCCCGGCGTGCCGCATGCCGCACCGACGCCGCGACCTCACACCGCGCGGATGTGTGGCGGTGACCCGAACCAGGGAATCCATCTCGACAACTGGGGGTGAAACGCCCATAACGGAAGTCGAGTCGGGAGCAGCATGATGCGGCAGGCCCAGGAAGCGGAACCGTCGATCGGGCCGCTGGCGGCGACCCTGCGCGAGTTGAGGGACCGTACGGGCCTGAGCCTGGCCGCCCTCGCCACGCGCACCCCCTACAGCAAGTCCGCCTGGCACCGCTACCTGACCGGGGCCAAGTACCCGCCCCGCTCGGCCGTGGAGGCGCTCGCGCGGCTCGCGGGCGCCGATCCGGCACCGGTCCTGGCCCTGTGGGAGGCGGCCGGCGACGATGCGGCGCCCGCGCCCACGGTGCCCGCGTCGCAACCCGCCGGTGCGCCGCGGACGCGCCGGGGACGGCTGCCGCTGCTGCCGACGCTCACCCTGCTGACGGCTGTCGCGGCGGTGGCCACGGCCCTCGCCGCCTCCTCGCGCGGCACCGCACCCGGCACGCGGGTCGAGCCCGTCTCCCGGCACTGTCAGGACCGTTCCTGCCAGGGCGAGTTGCCGGGCGCATCGGCGTGCGCCGGGGACGCGCGGACCGAGAGCGCCGTGAGCGACGCGGCGTACACCGTCCTCCTGCGCTGGTCCCCCTCCTGCGGCACCGCCTGGTCCCAGGTGCGGGTGCGGGGCGCGGTGGCCCGGGAGGTCTCCGTGCGCACGGGCGGGGACGTGCTGTCGGCCACGTACTCCGCCGCCGACGGCCGGGGCGACACGAGCCCGATGCTCGCCGTGTCCTCACCGAACGGCGTCGAGGCGTGCGCGGAGGTGAACGGCAAGGTGGCGTGCACGGGCCTGGACGCCGATGCGGACGACCGGCCCTGAGGCGGCCCGGGTCGCTCGGCGACCGCCCTGGGCGCGGCTCCTGTTCGGATCCCCTCCCGTCGTGCCCGGCGGAGACCGTTTCGGTGGACGCTCGGCCCCGACGCCGGTGACGACGTCACTTGATGAGCGCGTTGGCCACGACCACGATCAGGCCGAACACGGCGTCCCCGACCCCGGTGAGCAGCGCAGTCGGCCAGCTGCGCCCCGCCCACCTGGCGGAGACCAGACCCAGGACGAACAGCAGGGCCACGTTGAAGGTGAACGCCGGGTACTCCACCCCGTCCGCGGGCCACCAGCCCCAGCCCCCGCCCGCCAGGATCAGCACACTGGGCAGCGTGGCGGCGACCAGCGGCCATTCGGCGGCCAGCGCACGCAGGGCCTGGCCGCGCCGGTGCGGGCCGCGTTCGGCGATGTAGTGGGCGTAGCCGTGCGCGAGCGCGGAGGCGAACGCGGTCACCAGCAGCCAGGCGGAGTCGTAGCGGCGGCTGGCCGCCGAGTTGTGTCCGGCCACGGTGAGCGCGGCGACCATGGCACAGGCGATGACGGCGCCGTAGACGCCGCCGAAGAGCAGAAGGGAGCGGGTGTCGTGCGCGGCCCGCTGCGGGCCGGCCGCCGGAGGGTCTGCCATGGGCTGCTCCCTTCCCGGGCGTGCTGAGACGGTCGTCTCAACGATCACCGAAGCCGCCGGCCCTCGCCACCGCGCGGCCGTCCAAGAGCTGTCCCCCTGTCCGCGGTGGATCAGCGCGCGGCGTCGGATGCCGGAAGCACCTCCCACGCCGTTCAGGCAGTGGGGGAGCGTCGCACGGCGGAGGAACGTCCGCACACCGGGCGTATGCGGACGTCCCCACGACGCGGCGAGGTGCCGTAGCCGACGCCGCGCGCCCGCCGGGGATCGCGGGACAGCCCTCAGGCCACGCCGCCGTCGTCCGGGCGGGCCTGCGGCGGCATGTTGTACGGGGTCACCACCTGGATCGCGGACGGCAGGGCCGGCCCGGCGGGCGGCAGAGCGCCGTGGGCGCGCATCACCAGCCGGCAGGCCTCCCGCATGTCCTGGCGCAGATCGTGGTGGAGCACGGCGGACAGGCGGTGCTCGCGCAGCAGGCGGGTGTTGTCCTGGTCGAGGTCGTGGGCGATGAACACCGCGCACTCACGGCCCAGGTCCTGGAACGCCCGCAGGGTGGCGATGTTCCCGCCGCCGATCGAGTAGACCGCGCGGATCTCGGGGTCGCGCTCCAGAGCGGCGCGGACGAGGTCGTACTGGGTGGCGTCCAGGCCCTGACCCTCGGCGATCTCGACCAGGGTGCGGCGCGGCCGGGCGGCCCGCATGGCGCTGCGGAAGCCCATCTCGCGCTCCTCCTCGTTACGGAAGAAGCCGCTGCTGAGCGACGTGAGCACATTGCCGGGCCGGTCGCCGAGCCACTGGGCCGTCAGATACGCGGCGGTGGCGCCCGCCGCCCGGTTGTCGCTGCCGACGTAGGCGAGCCGGGCGGCGGCGGGCAGGTCGGTGACCAGCGTGACGACCGGGATCCCGGCCGCCGTCAGCCGGCCGGCGGCGGCACCGACCTCGGGGACGTCCGGGGCCTTGAGGATCACGCCCTGCGAGCCGCGCCGCGCGATCCGGTCCAGCGCCGCGACCAGTTCGTCCGCCGGGCCGGTCTCACGGAAGTGGAAGCGGGAGCGGACCACGGCCGGGTGCAGGGACGGCAGTTCGGCCTCCAGAGCGGCCCGCACGGCGGTGGTGAACCGCTCGGGGGCCTGCATCACGATGTCCACCATGAACGTACGGCCGACCAGCCGCACCTGGGTGCGCTGGCGGTCCAGGTCGGCGATCGCCCGGCGCACCTCGCGCGCGGTGCTCTCGCGCACCCCTCCCCGGCCGTTGAGCACGCGGTCGACGGTGGCCTCGCTCAGCCCGGCCTGACGGGCTATCTCGCGGATCGGGAAGGGATGGCCCACGGAACGGCTCCTCGCCTGGCGCGCTTGAGGGGTTTTTGATGGCTTGCTGATGGTTGTTCGAGGGGTTTGTACTGACAAGAATGACAGGGCCGCGTCGCCCCCGTTCCCGAAAGGACGACGATGTCCTCTCCCCCGCCGCACGGCTCCCCGCAGCACTCCCCGCGCCGCCGCACCTGGCTCACCGAGCGGGACTGCAACCTCGACGCCTTCCGGGCGCTGGTCGAGCGCACCACCGACCTCGCCGGTCATCCGCACGCCTCTGCCGTCGAGCAGGGCGTCCTCGTCTACGACCGCGACCGGCTCGTCGCGGCCGGGGACCGGCGCGCCGTGCAGACCGAACTGGTCCGCGTGCTCGACGAGGGGCCCGGCGTCCTGGTCGTACGAGGCGCCTTCCCCGACCCGGCGGTGGTGGACCGGGCCACCACGGTCTTCGACGCGCTGATCGACGAGCAGCGCGCGGCGGGCACCGCCCCCGGAGACCACTTCGCGCGGCCGGGCGCGAACGACCGCGTGTGGAACGCCCTGGAGAAGGCTGCCCGGTACGACCCGGAGAGCTTCGCCGACTACTACGCCAACGACGTCCTGGCCCTCGTCTCGCAGGCCTGGCTGGGCCCCGGCTACCAGGTCACCTCGCAGGTCAACGTGGTCAACCCGCAGGGCGCCGCCCAGACCGTGCACCGCGACTACCACCTCGGCTTCCTCACCGGCGAGGCCGCGGCCGCCTACCCCGCGCACGTCCACCGCCTCTCCCCCGTGCTGACCCTCCAGGGCGCGGTGGCGCAGTGCGACATGCCGCTCGAGTCCGGCCCGACGACGTACCTGCCGTACTCGCAGCGGTACGAGCCGGGCTACCTGGCCTGGCGGTTGCCCGCGTTCCAGGCGTACTTCGCGGAGCACCACGTCCAGCTTCCGCTGGCCAAGGGCGACGCCGTCTTCTTCAACCCGGCGCTCTTCCACGCCGCCGGGGCGAACCGGTCCCCGGACATCCGGCGCATGGCCAACCTGCTCCAGATCTCCTCCGCCTTCGGCCGCGCGATGGAGACGGTGGACCGGGAGGCGGTGGTGAACGCGGTGTACCCGGTGCTGCTCAAGCGCAAGGCACAAGGCGTGGGCGAGGACTGGCTGGAGCATGTGATCGCCGCGAGCGCCGAGGGTTACCCGTTCCCCACCGACCTGGACAGGGACCCACCGGTCGACGGTCTGGCCCCGTCCTCGCAGGCGGACCTCGTCCGGCGGGCACTGCGGGAGGAGTGGGCCCCGGGCGCTCTGCGGGACGAACTCCGGGCCGCCGCCGAGCGCCGCAGCAGCGACTGAGGAGGGTTCATGGCACGCACCGCACTTCTGGACGGCAAGGTCGTCCTCGTCAACGGCGGCACCCAGGGCGTGGGCGCCGCGATCGCGCGGGCCGCCGTCCGCGAGGGCGCCGTGGTGGCCGTGACGGGGCGGCGCACGGAGCCGGGTGAGGCACTGGTGGCGGAGCTGACCGCGGCCGGCGGCCGTGCGATGTTCGTCCAGGCCGACCTGGCGGACGCGGAGCAGGCCAAGGGCTCCGTGGCCGAGGTGGTCGACGACTACGGTCGGATCGACTGCCTGGTGAACTCGGCCGGGCTCACCTCCCGCGGCACGCTGCTGGACACCACGCCCGAACTGTTCGACGCGCACGTCGCGGTCAATCTGAAGGGGCCGTTCTTCGCGATGCAGGCCGCGGTGACCGACATGGTGGCGCGCAAGGCCCCCGGCACCATCGTCAACATCATCACGTCCTCGGCGCACGGCGGTCAGCCCTTCCTCGCCCCGTACGTGGCCGCCAAGGCCGGGCTGGTGGGACTGACCCGCAACGCCGCGCACGCGCACCGCTTCGACCGGGTCCGTATCAACGGCCTGAACATCGGCTGGACCGCCACCGAGGGAGAGGACGCCACCCAGCGTGCCTTCCACGGCGCCGGCGACGACTGGCGGGAGGAGGCCGCCGCGGGACTTCCGATGGGCAGGCTCGGCCAGCCCGACGAGATCGCCGACTTCGTCGTCTTCCTGCTGTCCGACCGGTCCGGAGTGGTCACCGGATCGGTGATCGACTGGGACCAGAACGTCCTCGGCGGCCTCGACTAGGGCTTGCCCGGCACCCCGCACGCACCACCGCACCTCAGGAGCCGCACCATCATGCGCATCGGAATCCTCGGCCTCGGCCGCATCGGCGCCTTCCATGCCGAGACACTGTCCGGACTCGACGCCGTCGAGTCGCTCGTCGTCGCCGACCCGGTGGCTCAGGCGGCCCGTGCCGCCGCGGAACGTTTCGGGGCCGAGGTAGCGGCCTCGCCCGAGGCGGTACTGGCCGCCGGGGTGGACGGCGTCGTGGTGGCGGCCGCGACCGACGCGCATCCGGCGCTGATCCGCGCCGCGGTCGACGCCGGCGTCCCGGTCTTCTGCGAGAAGCCGGTGGCCCGCACCATGGCCGAGGGACTGGAGGTGCTCAAGGCCGTCGAGGCCGGTGACGTCCCCGTGCAGATCGGCTTCAACCGCCGCTTCGACGCCGGCTTCGTCGCCGCCCGCACGGCCGTGCACGGCGGTGAGCTGGGCAGGCTGCACACCGTACGGTCCACCACGCTGGACCCGGCCCCGCCGCCCGCCGCGTACGTCGCCACCTCCGGGGGCATCTTCCGCGACTGCTCGGTGCACGACTTCGACATCATCCGCTGGGTGACCGGCCGGGAGGTGACCGAGGTGTACGCCGTCGGCGGCAACCGGGGCGCGGAGTACATCAAGGAGGCGGGCGACGCGGACACCACCGGCGCGGTCCTCACCCTGGACGACGGCACGATCGCGGTGGTCTCCAACAGCCGGCACAACGCCCGCGGCTACGACGTGCGCATGGAACTGCACGGCTTCGCCGACTCCGTCGCGGTCGGCCTGGACGACAAGCTGCCGCTCAGGTCCCTCGAGCCGGGGGTGGTGTTCCCGGCCGGCACCCCGCACGACTTCTTCATGGACCGCTTCGCCGCCGCCTACCGGGCCGAACTCGCCGCGTTCACCGAGGTCGTGGCGGGGCGTCTGGCGTCGCCGTGCACGGTCGCGGACGCGCTGGAGGCCGGGTGGATCGCGGAGGCGTGCACCTTGTCGCTGCACGAGCACCGCCCGGTGCGGATCGAGGAGATCCGCGCCGTCTGACGCGCGTCACCGGGCGGCGGGTTGTGCCGGGAGGTCGAAGGCGTGCCCCGGCGTGACGATCTCCGTGATGGCCTTGCCGAAGAGCGTGCTGGGCTCGCTGCCCTGGTGGTCGATGTCGGTGTTGAGCAGGACCACCAGAGTGGTCCGGGCGGAGGGCAGGTAGACGGTGAGGGACTCGTAGCCGGGCAGGGAGCCGTTGTGACCGAGCCAGCCGTGGACGTCGAAGATGCCCAGGCCGTATCCGGCGCCGGGGATCGCCGACGGCGGTGCGGTGAGCCGCTGCTTCTGCGTGGCGGGGCTGATCAGCGTGCGGCCGTCGGGCAGCACGCCGGTGGCCACGGTGCGGGCCCAGACGCGCAGGTCGTCGAGGTCGGAGATCATCGCGCCGGCCGCCCAGCCCCAGGACGGGTTCCAGTCCGCCGCGTCCTGCACCTGCCCGGACGCGGTCTGGTTCGTGTAGCCCTGCGCGTGCGGCCGCGGGAACTCGGCGCCGCTCGGGAAGAAGGTGTGATCGAGGCCCGCCGGCTCCAGGACGGCGGCGCGGACGTAGTCGGCGAGGGACCGGCCGCTGACCTTCTCGATCACCAGGCCGAGCAGGATCAGGTTGGTGTTGGAGTAGTCGAACTGCCGGCCCGGCGGGAAGAGCGCGGGGTGGGCGAAGGCGTACGCCAGCAGTTGCCGAGGGGTGAACGAGCGCCGCGGGTCGGCGGTGAGCGCCTTGACGAAGTCCTCGTCCTCCGAGTAGTTGAACAGCCCGCTGCGCATGCCGGCCAGTTCCCGCAGGGTGATCCGGTCGCCGCCGGGCACGCCGTCGACGTACTTCCCGACGGGGTCGTCCAGACTCACCTCGTGCCGGTCGACGAGACGCAGCAGGGCGGTCACGGTGAACGTCTTTGTCTCACTGCCGATGCGCATGTACAGGTCGGCGGACATCCGGCGGCCGGTGCTCTTGTCGGCCACTCCGAACGACTTCACATAGCGGCCCTGGTCCGGTGTCCACAGCCCCACGATCACTCCGGGCACGTCGGCCTGGTGCATGACGCGCCGGACGGCCTGGTCGACCTGCCGGACCACATCTGGGGTCAGGGGGCGCACGTCCGAGGAGGCCGACGGGGAGGGCGGGGACGGATCGGCCGGTGCGGCGGCGGGGGCCACGCCCGGCACGCCGGGGCCGGCGGGAACGGCCGCGGTCGCCACGGTGGGACCCGCCGCGAGCGGGGCGGCGAGCACCCCCACGGCGGTCGCGGTGACGGCGCCGCGGCGCAGTCCTGTGGTGCACGCGAGTGTCATGGGCCGACTCCGAGCGCGTGAGACGTCGCCCGCGCCGCCGGGGGACGGGACGCGGGGCTGCGGAGGGCGCCCTTGCGCGGCGGACGCCGAGGGGAGGGGCCACGACGCGGGCGGAGTGCCCGCCGTCTCGCGGACCTCACGTCCCGATGTCCTCGGCACCCGAACCGACGTCCTCAGCATAGGAGCGGCTCTGCCCCGCCGCCTGTCGGGCCCGGCTCTCAGGCGCCCCGCCAGACGTTGGCGAACGCCGCCTCCTCGATGGCGCGTCTGCGGCGCACGGCCTCCAGTTCCATGACCGCGTCGTGCACGGCGGCGAGCACGCCGAGGGCCGCGTCGTCGGTGACGCACAGGTCGGCCGGCGCCGGCTCGTCACAGATCCCGACGGCCGCGGCCAGAGCGAGCAGCACCGGTTCGTCCGCCGCCCAGCGGTACATCGCCCGGCGCCGCGCCTCGGTGTCGCCGAGCACGCCGCGGCCACCGCGGAACGGCAACCAGCGGTGCCGTTCCCACGCGACCTGTCCCTCGCGTTCCAGCGCGGTCAGGTACGCCGCCGCCAGGTCGCGTCCCCGGCGCCAGAGCCAGTCCTGAAGGGACTCGTGCGGCGCCTCGTGCACCAGCGCGGAGGCGGCCGCGTCCAGCAGGGGATCCTCGAGGTCCGGCGGCGGACGCGGGACCATGCGCTCGCCCACCAGCTCGATCGCCTCGGCGCGGAGCAGGTCGTACGCCTCGGCCCCGGCCAGCGCGAGCGAGAGGTCGCCGCGCCGCAGGGGCCGGCTCGGTGTCAGGCCCAGGGCCACGATCATCAGGTCACGCGCTGTGCTCATGAGGCTCTCCTCGTCGGAGGGCGTACCGCCGCCGCGTTCCCGGACCGCCGGCGCGGTCCGTGCCGCCGGGCTTCCCGTTACCGGCCCGACTGTAGCCGGACCGCGCACGGGGATGCCCGGACCTCGGAGGAGGACGGGGCCGCCGACGCTCGTGTGTCCGCCGTCGGCCCCGGAGCGTCACGCGCCGCAGGACCGCAGGAAGCGGCGGGTGCGGGTGGCGATGGGGAGGGGTTTGTCGGGCGGGCAGGGGTACATGTCCTGCTCGACGATCGCGAACAGGTCGACGCCGAGGCGCTGCGCGGCCGCCAGTACCGGCTCCAACTCCGGCACGCCGGTGGGGGGTTCGCACATCACACCGCGCTGGACCGCCGGTCCGAACGGCACCCCGCCCGCCACCACGTCGGCCAGGATCTCCGGGTCGACCTGCTTGAGATGCAGGTAGCCGATCCGTTCGCCGTAGGTCTCGATCAGCTTGACGCTGTCGCCGCCGCAGTAGGCGTAGTGCCCCGTGTCCAGGCACAGGTTGACCAGGTCGGAGTCGGTGGAGTCCAGGAAGTGTTCGACGTGCGCCTCGGTGTCGATGTGGGTGTCGGCGTGCGGATGGACGACGATGTCGAGGCCGTACGTCTCCTTGACCTCGTGGCCGAGGCGTTCCATGCCCTTGGTCAGGTGGGCCCACTGTTCGCCCGTCAGCTCCGGCGGTTCCAGGATCTCGGCGGTCTTGTCGTCCCTCCAGAAGGAGGGGATGACGACGAGGTGGTGCGCGCCCATGACCTGGGTGAGGGCGGCGACCCGGCCGACGTGCTCCCACGTCGACTCCCACACCGACGGTCCGCGGTGCAGTCCGGTGAAGACCGTGCCCGCCGAGACCGTCAGGTCGCGCCGGGCCAGCTCGTCGGTGAGCCGGGCGGGATCGGTGGGCAGATAGCCGTAGGGGCCGAGCTCGATCCAGGAGTACCCGGCCTCGGCGACCTCGTCGAGGAAGCGCTGCCACGGGACCTGTCGGGGGTCGTCGGGGAACCAGACGCCCCAGGAGTCGGGGGCCGAGCCGACCCGGATGCGGTCCAGCACGGGGGCCATGTCAGGAGTTCCCTTCGACGGAGTCCGGCCGGGGTGCGGTGAGAGCCTCCGCCTCGGGCAGTCCCTGCACGTCGACGCCGCGGACCTGGGACAGTTCGTGCTTGAGGGCGGCGAGCTCGGCACCGCCGGCCATGTGGTTGGTCAGCTCCTCCAGGTTCACCTCGCTGCGTGCCGCGGACAGTTCCAGGGTGCCCAGACGCAGCACGCTGAAGTGGTCGCCGACCATGTAGGCGTGGTGGGGGTTGTGGGTGATGAAGATGACGCCGAGGCCGCGGTCGCGGGCGGCGGCGATGTACTTCAGGACCACCCCGGACTGCTTGACGCCGAGGGCGGCGGTGGGCTCGTCGAGGATGAGGACGCGGGCGCCGAAGTGGACGGCGCGGGCGATGGCCACGCACTGGCGCTGGCCGCCGGACAGGGTGCCGATGGGCTGTTCCAGGTCGTCCAGGACGATGCCCATGGCGCGTAGTTCCTCGTCGGCGGTCCGCTTCATGCGGGCGATGTCCAGCCGGCGGACCGGCCAGGGGCCCTTGGTGAGCTCCGAGCCGAGGAAGAAGTTGCGCCACACCGGCATGAGCGGGACCGTCGCCAGGTCCTGGTAGACGGCGGCGATGCCCTTGTCCAGGGCTTGGCGGGGAGTGGTGAAGCGCACCGGGTCCCCGTCGACCAGGAACTCCCCCTCGGTGTGCTGGTGCAAGCCGGAGATGATTTTGATCAGGGTGGACTTGCCGGCGCCGTTGTCGCCGAGCACACAGGTCACCCGGCCGGGGTGCACGGCGAGGTCGACGCCGTGCAGGGCGCGGATGTTGCCGTAGGACTTGCCTGCGCCCCGGAGTTCGACGAGGGGGCCGGCGCCCTCGGGCGGGGTGTCCTTCACGGCCGTGCCGGGGGCGGCCGCTGTCTTGTCCGTGGTCATGTCGGTCACCTCCGGGTCGCCGTGCGCCGGACCCACAGATTGATCAGTACGGCGCCGAGCAGCATCACGCCCAGGAACGCCTTGAACCAGTCGGGGTTCCAGCCGGCGTAGACGATGCCCTGGTTGACCATGCCGAACATGAACGCGCCGAAGACCGGGCCGATCGCCGAGCCGTAGCCGCCGGTCAGCAGGCAGCCGCCGATCACCGCGGCGGCGATGTAGATCAGCTCGTTGCCGACGCCTTCGCCGGACTGCACGGTGTTGAAGGAGAACAGTTGGTGCATGCCGACGAACCAGGCCCCGAAGCCGACCAGCATGAACAGCGAGATCTTGGTGAACGTCACCGGGACGCCGACCGCCCGCGCGCTGTCCTTGTTGCCGCCGACCGCGAAGATCCAGTTGCCGTACTTGGTGCGCAGCAGCACCCAGGTGGCGAGCACGGCGAAGACCAGCCACCAGACGACGGTGATCTTCACCTGGACCCCGCCGACGTGGAAGGAGGAGGCGAAGACCGCCTTGGCCTGGCGGAAGCCGTCCATGTCGCTGACGTCGTCGGTGGCCACGTTCCCGGTGACCAGTTTGGTGACGGCCAGGTTGACGCCCTGGAGGATGAGGAAGGTGCCGAGGGTGACCAGGAAGCTGGGCAGTCCGGTCTTCACCAGCATCCAGCCGTTGAACGCGCCGATGGCCAGGGAGAGGACGAGGGCGACGATCACGCCGGTCCACACGTTCATGGTGAGCTGGTAGCTGAGCATGCTCGCGGTGAGCGCCGAGGTGATCACCGCGACACCGGCGGACAGGTCGAACTCGCCGCCGATCATCAGCAGGGCCACGGGCAGGGCCATGATGCCGATGGTGGACGACTGGTAGAGGATCGTCGCCATCGAGCTGCCCTGGCGGACCGAGGACGCGGCGGCGAGGAAGAAGACGAGGACGGCGACGGCGCCGAGGAAGACGCCGACCTCGGGGCGGGCCAGCAGCCGCAGGACCGGTGAGCGCCGTACCGTACGGCCGTCGGTCTGCCTGCCGCCGGGAGCCGGCGGTGTGCCCACCGCCGGCGCGGCCTGCTGGGACATGTCGATCACCGGGTGCCCTTCGCGGCGAACTCGGCGACCTTGTCGACGTTGGACTTGTCGACGAAGGCGGGGCCGGTCAGCACCGGCTGCGCACCGCCGCCGCTGTAGTTGCCGTTGTTCTTGTACAGCCACAGGGAGTCGACCGCGAGGTAGCCCTGGAGGTAGGGCTGCTGGTCGACGGCGAACTGGATGTCGCCCTTCTTGATGGCGCCGGTCAGCTGCTTGTTGAGGTCGAAGGTCGCGATCTTCGCCTTGCTGCCCGCGTCGCCCACCGACTGCACCGCGGTCAGGGCGAAGGGGGCGCCCAGGGTGACGACGTAGTCGATGCCGCTGTCCTGCTTCAGCTTGGCGGTGATCGTGGACTTCACGGACGGCATGTCGGTGCCGTTGACGTACAGGATCTCGGTGGTGCCCTTGAACGTCTTCTTCACGCCGTCGCAGCGCTGGGTGAGCCCGATGTTGCCCTGCTCCTGGATCACGCAGACGGCCTTCTTGGCGCCGACCTCGTTCAGCTTGTTGCCGAACGCCTCGCCCGCCACGCTCTCGTCCTGCCCGAAGAACTCCAGCAGCTTGAGGTTCTTCCAGTCGCTCAGACCCGAGTTGAGGCCGACCACGGGTATGCCGTCGGCGATCGCCTTGCCGACGACGCTCTTGAGGGCGTCCGGCTTGGCGAGGGTGACCGCGATGCCGTCCACCTTCTGGTCGATGGCGTTCTGCACGTAGTTGGCCTGGTTGCCGGCGTTGGGGTCGGCGGAGTAGACGAGCTTGATGTTGTCCTTGGCGGCGGCTGCCTCGGCGCCCTTGCGGACGATGTCCCAGAAGGTGTCGCCGGGCGCCTGGTGCGTGACCAGCGCGACCGTCATCCGGGGCGTGGTGGCCTTGCCCGCGGAGGCGGCGCCCCCGCCCTCCGTGGCCTTCTTTCCACCGGAGCTGCTGGAGCAGCCGGCGAGGGTCAGGGCCGCCGCCGCGGCGACGGCCACGGCGGGGAGGAGTCTGCGGGAGCGAGAAGAACGGTCCATCTTTCCGGCACCTCACTGTGCGACGAGGGGGAAGGGGGGGATCGGGAGGGATCCGGTGGACCGGAGCCGGTACGGACCGGTTCCGGAACGTGGCCGAGCGCCTGCCGCCTGGGCGGCGCGGCGGGCCGGCTGTTCGGCTGTGTTGGGACGGGATCCAATCCCCTGGCGCGCCCGCTGTCAACAACTTTGTCAAGACATCCTTTCACGCTCAGGTCCGAATGTAAGTACAAACTATTGACAGTGGGGGTCCCGGGGCCCTACACCTGGGAGCGCGGCGGGCTCCGGCGCCGGGGCCGGTCGAGTCCGCCCCGTCCAGCCCGCCCCACCTCATCGGCCTGTCGCCTCCCGGTCCCTGTCGCCCTCGTCCGCCTTGTCCTTCGATCCGATCACGATCGGCCGCATCGGAGTGGATCTCTACCCGCCACGCTCCGGCGTACCCCTGTCGGGAGCGGAGACGTCCGCCCGGCCGGAGCACCGAGAAGCACGCTCGGCCGGGGAGCGCGGGACCGTGCGCCGCCTCCCCGGCGTCGTACGCCACCCGTACCGCGCGCCGGCGGCCTCCCACGCGAGCCACTGCCTGAACGGAGCCATCCCTTGAGCGTGAGCATCCCCGACCTCACCGCGGTCAGAGCCCGGCACCCCGAGGCCATCGCGGAGGCCGCCGCCCGCCGGGTGCGGCGACCGCTGTTCGGCGACAACGGTCGGCTGATGATCGTGGCCGCCGACCACCCGGCCCGCGGCGCGCTCGCCGTGGGCGACCGCCGGCTCGCCATGGCCAACCGCGCCGACCTGCTCCAGCGCCTGTGCGTGGCACTGTCCCGGCCCGGCGTCGACGGGGTGCTCGCCACCGCCGACATACTGGAGGACCTGCTGCTCCTCGGGGTGCTCGACGGCAAGGTGGTCATGGGCTCCATGAACCGCGGCGGCCTGGCGGGCGCGTCCTTCGAGATGGACGACCGCTTCACCGGCCACCGCCCCCGCGACATCGCGCGGCTCCGCTTCGACGCGGGCAAGCTGCTGCTGCGCATCGACTACGACGATCCCGGCTCACTGGCCACCCTGGCGGCCACGGCCCGCGTCATCGACGAGATGGCCGAACTGCGCCTTCCGGTCTTCGTCGAACCGTTCATCTCCCGCCGCGTCGGCGGCAGGCTCCGCAACGACCTGTCGGCCGAGGCCGTCACCCGCTCCATCGCCATCGCCTCGGGCCTGGGCGGCACCTCCGCCTACACCTGGCTGAAGCTGCCGGTCACCGAGGACCCGGACGACATGGCCGAGGTCCTCCAGGCCTCCACGCTGCCGGCCGTACTGCTCGGTGGCGAGGTCGGCGACGACCAGGAGGGCGCCTACGAGCGCTGGCGCAAAGCCCTGCGGCTGCCCACCGTGCAGGGCATGGTGGTCGGCCGCTCCCTGCTGTACCCGGCCGACGGCAGTGTCGAGGACGCGGTCGACACGGCGGTGGGCCTGCTGTGACCGGAGCCCGCGGCGAAGGCGTGGCGAGCCGTGACCGGCTCCGTCGTGACCGCGCCCTCGCCGGTCCCGTCGTGACAAGGAGGCGACGCACCGCATGACCAGCCCGACCAGCCCCTACCACCTCCCCGCGCCCAAGGCCGCCGACGGCCCCTACGCCGTCCACGTCACGCCCGGATCCGCCGGCTGGGGATACTCCGGTCTGCGCGTCCTGGAGCTCGCGCCCGGCGGCTCGCACACCTTCGACACCGGCGAGAGCGAGTGGATCGTGCTGCCGCTGAGCGGCGGCTGCACGGTCGCCTGCGCCGACGACCTCGGCCACGACACCTTCGAACTGTCCGGCCGTGACGACGTGTTCAGCGGCGTCAGCGACTTCGCCTACGTCCCGCGGGACGCCCGTGCGACCGTCACCTCCGCCGCCGGCGGACGGTTCGCGCTGACCGGCGCCCGCTGCACCCGCCGGCTGCCCGCCCGCCACGGACCGGCCTCCGGCGTGCCGGTGGAGCTGCGCGGCACCGACGCCTGCTCCCGCCAGGTGAACAACTTCGCGGCCGCCGGGGTCTTCGACTGCGACCGGCTGATCGCCGTGGAGGTGATCACCCCCGGCGGCAACTGGTCCTCCTTCCCGCCGCACAAGCACGACGAGCACCGACCGGGCGAGGAGTCGGTCCTGGAGGAGATCTACTACTTCGAGTTCGCGGCCCACGGCGCCACGCCCGGCCTCGGCTACCAGCGGGTCTCCCCGTCCGGTCCGGGCCGGGACACCGACGTGCTGGCCGAGGTGCGCGACGGGGACGTCGTCCTGATCCCCGACGGCTGGCACGGGCCGTCCATGGCGGTGCCCGGCCACCACATGTACTACCTCAACGTCATGGCGGGCCCCGACGACGAACGCGCCTGGCTGATCCGCGACCACCCGGACCACGCCTGGATCCGCTCCACCTGGCCCGAGCAGCCCGTCGACCCCCGCCTCCCCCTCTACACGGCACCGGAGAGGTCCTGATGAGCACTGCCACCCACCGACTGACCACCGCTCAGGCACTGGTGCGGTTCCTCGCCGCGCAGTACACCGAGCGGGACGGCGTACGACAGCGGCTGATCGCCGGCACCTGGGGCATCTTCGGTCACGGCAACGTGGCGGGCCTCGGCCAGGCACTCGTCGAACACGCGCACCTCATGCCGTACCACCAGGGCCGCAACGAGCAGGCGATGGTGCACGCGGCGGTCGGGTACGCCCGCCAGCGGGGCCGGCTGTCCACACAGGCGGTCACCACGTCCATCGGTCCCGGCGCCACCAACCTCGTCACGGGCGCGGCACTGGCCACGATCAACCGCCTGCCGGTGCTGCTGCTGCCCGGCGACTACTTCGCCGCGCACCCCGCCGACCCGCTGCTCCAGCAGCTGGAGCACCCCGTCGAGGCCGACGTGTCCGTCAACGACACGCTGCGCCCGGTCTCCCGCTACTTCGACCGGATCACCCGCCCGGAGGCCCTGATCGCCTCCGCGCTGAACGCCGTGCGGGTCCTCACCGACCCCGCCGAGACGGGCGCGGTCACGCTCGCGCTCCCGCAGGACGTGCAGGCCGAGGCGCACGACTGGCCCGAGGAGTTCTTCGCCGAGCGGGTGTGGCGGGCACGGCGCCCGGCACCGGACGCGGACGAACTCGCCGCCGCGGCGGACGCGATCCGGTCCGCGTCCCGCCCGTTGATCGTCGCCGGCGGCGGCGTCCACCACAGCGCGGCCGAGGACGCGCTGAGGACGCTGGCGGACGCCACCGGCATCCCCGTCGCCTCCACCCAGGCGGGCAAGGGCTCGCTGCGGTACGACCACCCGGCCGACGTCGGCGGCATCGGCCACACCGGCACCGCGGTGGCCGACCACCTCGCGCGCACCGCCGACCTGGTCGTCGGCGTCGGCACCCGGCACACCGACTTCACCACCGCCTCCGGCACCCTCTTCCAGAACCCCGCCGTCCGCTTCGTCAACCTCAACATCACCGCGTTCGACGCCCACAAGCTGGCGGCCATCACGCTCGTCTGCGACGCGCGCGCGGGCCTGACCGCACTCACCGAGGCGCTGGCCGGTCACCGCGTGGACGCCGCCTACGAGGCCGGGTACCGCGCGGAAAAGGAACGCTGGGAGCGGGTGGTGGAGGATGCGCTCCGCGCGCACGACGACAGCGCCGTGCCGACCCAGACCCAGGTGCTGGGCGCACTGGACGCGGTCGTCGGCGACGAGGACGTGGTGATCAATGCGGCCGGTTCGATGCCCGGCGACCTGCACAAGCTGTGGCGGGCCCGCTCCCCGCGCCAGTACCACCTGGAGTACGGCTACTCCTGCATGGGCTACGAGATCCCCGCCGCCGTCG
Organism: Streptomyces sp. NPDC003393; assembly: GCF_053589015.1. Lineage (NCBI taxonomy): Bacteria > Bacillati > Actinomycetota > Actinomycetes > Kitasatosporales > Streptomycetaceae > Streptomyces > Streptomyces sp. NPDC003393. The sequence goes on from NZ_JBSFRB010000038.1 coordinate 23,841, forward strand.
GCGTGCAGCAGGCCGCGCCGGACACCCCGGTGTGGGCGCTGGTCGGGGACGGCACGTATCTGATGATGCCGACGGAGATCGTCACCGCGGTCCAGGAGGGCCTGCCGGTCAACGTGGTCCTGGTGCAGAACCACGGGTACGCCTCGATCGGCGGCCTGTCGGAGTCGGTAGGCGCCGAACGCTTCGGCACCGCCTACCGGCACCGCGCCGCCGACGGCTCCTTCACCGGCGCCCCGCTCCCGGTGGACCTGGCCGCCAACGCCGGCAGCCTCGGCATGGACGTGCTGCGCGCCAAGACCGTCGGCGAGCTGCGCGAGGCGCTGCGTGCGGCCCGCGCCTCCGACCGCCCGACCTGCGTGTACGTCGAGACGGACCCGGCTCCGACCGCGCCGCCGGCCGAGGCCTGGTGGGACGTGCCGGTGGCCGAGGTGTCCGGCCGCGAGCCCGCCGTGCTGGCCCGCGCACGCTACGACCGCGAGGCGGCGGGGCGCCGCCGCCACCTGTGACGCGGCGACGGGCCGCGGACCGATCCGACGCCTGCCCGACCCGAAGGAGGTGCCGGCGTGGCGACGACCGGTGACCGCGTCCGTGCCGCCGCCGTCTCCCCGCTCGAGGCCCTGGACTTCGTGCTGGACCGGTCCAGTCCGGTACCGCTGTACCACCAGTTCGCCCAGCAGCTGGAGGCGGCGATCGAGCGGGGGGCGCTGCCCCCGGGGAACCTCCTGGGCAACGAGGTCGACCTGTCGGCACGGCTCGGCCTGTCCCGCCCCACGGTCCGCCAGGCGATCCAGTCCCTGGTCGACAAGGGCCTGCTGGTCCGGCGGCGCGGAGTGGGCACCCAGGTGGTGCACAGCCGGGTCAAGCGCCCCCTGGAGCTCAGCAGCCTCTACGACGACCTGGAGACGGCCGGGCAGGCTCCCACCACGCGCGTGCTGCGCCTCGAACCGGTCCCCGCCACCGCCGACGTCGCGGCCGCCCTCAACCTTGCCGAGGGCGCCGAGGTCACGGCGCTGGAGCGGCTGCGGTTCACGCACGGCCGGCCGCTGGCGTTCCTGTGCAACTTCCTGCCCCCGGGCCTGCTCGAACTCGACATTGCCCGGCTGGAGTCGACGGGCCTGTACCGCATGATGCGCGCGGCGGGCATCACCCTGCACAGCGCCCGCCAGACCGTCGGGGCCCGCACGGCCACCCCCGAGGAGGCCGAACGCCTCGACGAACGGCAGGGCGCCGCCCTCCTCACCATGCGCCGTACGGCCTACGCCGACACCGGCCGGGCGGTCGAGTACGGCACCCACGTGTACCGGGCCTCCCGCTACGCCTTCGACTTCCGGCTGCTGGTACGGCCCTGAGCGCAGGTCCGTGATCACCCCTGGGACGTCCGGGCTGCGGACCCGTCCACCGGCCCGCCGCCGAGCCCGGTCAGCTCGGCGGGGACTGGTACGACGCCATCCCCTGCCCGGCAACGTCGTGGGGGTCGTCATCGGCGACGTCGTCGGCCACGGCCTTCACGCGGCGGCCGTCATGGCCGCCACCCGCAACATGCTGCACGCCCGGGTGCTCGCACGGGGTTCCGGGCGGAACTGGACCGGCTGCCGGACGCGCCGGCACTGATCTTCATCGGATCGGACCGCCCGCTCTCCGACATGCGAAAGGGCCGTCCCGGATGACCTCCGGAACGACCCCGAGATGCGACTCTCGCGAGTCGGGACGACAGGATTTGAACCTGCGACCCCTTGACCCCCAGTCAAGTGCGCTACCAAGCTGCGCCACGTCCCGTCGCGCTGCCGCACGGTGCCCCGTGTGATCGCGCGAACGTCACTTTACCGCACGTCGGGGGCGGCGCCGAAGAGGGCGCGGGTTCGGGGAGAATCGGCGTATGAGCGACACCTCCTCCTCCGGCCGGGCGGCCGGCGCACGAGACCGGGACAGTACGGGGCGGGCGCGCAACGCCCGGCCGCGGGACGGGCTGGGGCGGCCCCTGCCCTACGGCGCGGGCGGCGTACCGCGGCAGCCGGAGGGTGTCGTGCGTACGCCCGAGGAGACGGTCGACGAGGCGCAGGCGCTGCTGGACGAGGGCAAGCCGTTCCACGCGCACGAGGTCTTCGAGGACGCCTGGAAGTCGGGACCCGAGGGCGAGCGCACCCTGTGGCGGGGACTGGCCCAGCTGGCGGTCGGGCTCACGCACGCGGCCCGCGGCAACACCACGGGCGGGGCCCGGCTGCTGCGGCGCGGGGCGGGCGCGGTGGAGGAGTGGGTGACCGCCACGGGCGTGCCGGAACCCCACGGCATGGACGCGACCGGGCTCACCGCCTGGGCACGCGAGCTGGCCGACGCCGTGGAGAGGGCGGCGGAGAGCGGGTCGGCGGGGGTCGTGGACGCGGCACGGAACGCGCCCCGGCTGCGCGGCGGCGGCTGAGCGAGCGGGCCCGGGGCGCTCCGCCGCCGGGCGTCGTAGCGCTGGGTGCGGCACCGGTGCACGCGTTGTCAGTGCCGTACGGCAGACTCGGGGGCGTGCGAAAGATTCATGTCATCGGCATCGGCGCGGGCGACCCCGACCAGCTCACGTTGCAGGCGGTCAGGGCGCTGCGCGACACGGACGTGTTCTTCGTCCTGGACAAGGGCGAGGTGAAGTCGGACCTCGTGCGGCTGCGCCGGGACATCCTGCACGCACATGTTCCGCAGGGGACCTACCGCGTGGTGGAGGTGCCGGATCCGGAGCGGGACCGGTCGGCGGGCGGTGCCGGCTACTCCCCCGCCGTCGGTGACTGGCGCAGCGCCCGCGCGGACATCTACGAGCGCCTGATCGCCGGGGAACTCGGTGAACAGCAGCGGGGCGCGTTCCTGGTGTGGGGGGATCCCGCGCTGTACGACAGCACGCTGGGCATCCTGGAGGCGGTGCTGGCGCGCGGCGCGGTGGACTTCGCGTACGACGTCGTGCCGGGCATCAGCAGCGTCTCGGCGTTGGCGGCCCGGCACCGGACGGGGCTGAACCGGGTGGCCCGGCCGGTGCAGATCACCACGGGCCGGCGGCTCGCCGAAGGGCTCCCGGAGGGCGTGGACGACGTGGTGGTCATGCTCGACGCCCACCAGACCTTCCGGCAGTACGCCGACCAGGACATCGACATCTACTGGGGCGCCTACATAGGAACCCCGGACGAGCTCCTCGCCTCCGGACCGATCGCCGAGGCCGCCCCGCGCATCGAGCGACTGCGGAACGAGGCGCGCGAGCGCAAGGGCTGGATCATGGACACCTATCTGCTGCGGCGCAGACCGAAGGAGTAAGCCGCCGGGGGCAGCCTGTGCCAGGTGGTCAGGGTGCGGGCAGGGGCAGCCGCTCCAGGACGGCTCGCACGTCCGGCACCGTCGTCACCCCCTCCGGGAGCGGCGGCCGCCGTACGACGACGACCGGCAGTCCGAGCTGCCGTGCCGCCGTGAGTTTGGCGGCCGTGGCCGCTCCCCCGCTGTCCTTGGTCACCAGCACGTCGATGCGGTGGGCCCGCAGCAGGTCGGTCTCGTCGGCGAGGGTGAACGGCCCGCGGGCCAGCACCACCCGGACGTCGGGCGGTGCCGGGGGCTCTGGCGGCTCCACGCACCGTACGACGAAGTGCAGGTCGGCGAGGTGGGCGAAGGCCGCCAGGTCCAGTCGTCCCGTGGTCAGGAACACCCGTCGGCCCAGTCCCGGCAGCAGCCGCGCGGCGGCGGCCATGGAGGCGACCGGATGCCAGCGGTCCCCGGGCTCGGGCCGCCAGCCGGGGCGGCGCAGCACCACCAGTGGTACGCCGGTGGCGGTGACGGCCCGTGCCGCGTTGCGGGTGATCGACTCGGCGAAGGGGTGGGTGGCGTCGACGAGGGCGTCCACCCGGTGCTCGCGCAGCCATGCCGCCAGACCGTCCGCGCCCCCGAAGCCGCCGACGCGCACCTCACCGTCCAGCGGTCCCGGCCGGCTCACGCGCCCCGCCAGCGAGCTGGTCACCCGAACTCCGGGGCGCCCCACCAGCGCCGCGGCCACCTCGCGCGCCTCGGTGGTGCCGCCGAGGACGAGGACGTGCACAGACATGGGACCGAGACTATGTGGCGCGCTGGAGCGGGCCCGGCTCGGGGCGGGCGGTCCGGACGGTGTGGGCCTGGTGCATCGTCGGCGGACCCGCGACGCTCTCGGCTCGGACGGCGTCTGAGGGCCGGGTGCCGCGGTCACATCGGGTGGCGGGCCGGCCGGCCCGGGGCCGGGGTGCGGTCCCCGGTTCGGGCGGCCTCGGCGCCCGGGGCGCCGGGCCGGTCGTCCTGCGCGATCCCGTGCTCGCCGAGGGGGCCCACCCGCCATCCCGCGTCCCGGGCTCCGGTGACCAGGCCGGGTAGAGCACCGAGCGCCGCGTGCCAGCAGCCGGGGGACGAGGCGTGATCGGAGTCGTGCAGGAGGATCGTTCCGCCGCCGTGCAGGTCCGCGAGCACGGTGGCGCGGACGGAGGCGGCCGTCGCGTCCGACGTCCAGTCCCGCCCCCAGACGGTCCACAGCACGGGACGCAGGCCGAGCCGCCGGGCGGCGGCCCAGCGGCCACCGGTCAGGATCCCGTAGGGGGGCCGGTACCACGTCGGCCGGCGGCCGGTGATCTCGTGCAGCGCGTGAACCGTGCGTGCGGTCTCCCGGAGGTCCCGGCCGGGGACCGGGACCCAGGGGCGGCTGTGGGTCCATCCGTGCACGGCGAGTTCGTGGCCGCGCTCCGCGATGTCCCGGGTGAGTTCCGGGAAACGGACGACGCTCTCGCCGAGGACGAAGAAGGTGGCGCGGACGCCGAGCCGGTCGAGCGCGTCCAGGAAGTGCGGCGTGGAGCCGGGGTCGGGGCCGTCGTCGAAGGTGAGCGCCACGTGGTCGGGGCGGCCGAGGCCGGCCAGGCGCGGGAAGCAGACGGCGCGGAAGCGGGGCAGCCAGGTGGCGGCCGGCACGATGTGCGCGCCCGCGACGACGGCGCCCGCGACGGCCACTGCGGCGCCGGACGGGGCGAGGACTCCCACCGCCAGGCGCCCACCCGTGCGGTGCGGCTCTCGTGCCACGCCTGCTCGCACTCCCATGTGTCCGCGTCTCCTCACGCGCCCGTCTCCTCTCCCGCGTCCGTCTCCACACGCGCCCGTCTCCGCCCGTCTCCACACGCGCTCTCCGGCCGCAGGCGGGTGCTCCCCGCCCGTACTCGCGCGCTCCTCTCCCGGATCCGCCGCCCTTCGTCCGTGCTCACGTGCTCTGCGCCCGTACGGTGCTGCCCTCACGGCGACCATGGTGGCCGCGGCGGCCGGACGGCGTCGGCTCGGTGTCCCACTGGCCGGACACCGCCGGAGCGCGGGCCAGGCCGGCCGTGCCCGCCGCGAGCAGGCCGATGCCGATCGCCTCGGGCACCATCCGCACGCCCAGGGCGATGTGTTCCCCGAACAGCGCCCAGCCGAGCGCCACGCTGGTGAGTGCGTCGCCGAGGGTGAGGGCGGGCTGGGAGGCGACCAGGGTGCCTGCCCGGAAGGCGCACTGGAGGAGCCCGAAGGCGACCAGTCCGGTGACCGCGGTGGCGTACGGCGTCCAGTCGCCCGCCAGGTGGGTCAGTCCGTTCGGGAGCTGTCCCGTCACCTGTTTCAGCAGGGCGGCCGTCAGTGCGAACATCACGGCCGAGGCCAGCCCGAGGAGGGCCGCCCGCGGGGCACCGCGCACGAGCCGGGACGCGCCCGCCGGCCTGAGCACCAGGCACACCACCGCCGCTCCGACCGGGAGCCGGCGGCCCGGTTCCATGGTGGTCCGTCCGGAGGACGGGGCGGCGGCCCCGAGGAAGAGGGCGAGCCCGACGGCCAGCGCCAGGAACGACAACCAGGTGGTCCGGTCCGGCCGACGGTGGAAGACGACGCTGCCGATCGCGAGCGTGAACAGCAGTTCGGTGGCCAGCAGTGGCTGAACCAGTGACAGACTCGCCACGGCCAGCGCCGCCGCCTGCACCACCCCGGAGGCGGCGAGCAGCCCGGCACCGGCCGTCCAGAACAACCGTCGTCGTCCTCTCCGCCTGTCCCGCGCCCGCCCGGCCCGCGCCCGCCCGGCCGCCCCGTCCGGTGGCGTCTCCGTGGCCGCGCGTCTCATCAGTACCGAAGCCGCCGCGTTGGCGCAGGCGGCGAGCAGCGCGAGGACGACGGTGATGACGTTCACCCGGCCCGACCTCCGCCTTCCCGCCTCATGCGGTCCCTCGCCGCCTCCTCCTGGCCCTTCCCCGCCTCGACCCGGCTCTCCCCGGCCGCCTCACCCGAACCGTGCGGCGAGGCGCCGGTACAGGGCAGGTGCGGCGCCGCGGACCCGGCCGGGCAGACGCGTCCACCCGGGGACGTATACCTCGTCCCGGCCGCGCGAGACCGCCTCCCACACCGCGTCGGCGACCCGGCTCGCCGGGACGGGCCTGGGCCGCGCCCGCCGGTAGGGCACCCCGCGCCGGTCGAAGAACGGGGTGTCCACCACGCCGGGCACCACGTGGCTGATGCCGACGCCGGTGCCGCGCAGTTCGTAGCGCACGGCGTCGGCGAACGCGGCCAGCGCGGCCTTGGCGGCGGAGTAGACGGCCTCGTCCCGCACGCCGACCGTGCCGGCCAGGGAGCCGATGATGACCACCCGGCCCGTGCCCTGCCCGACCATGTGCGGCAGGAGCAGCCGGATCAGGTGCAGGGTGGCCAGCACGTTGACATCGAACACCTCGTCGATGGCGGGTTGCGGCATGGTGCTGAACGGCCCGGCCCATCCGATGCCCGCGCCGGCCACCAGCAGGTCGACCTGCCCGACGTGGTCCAGGGCGAACTCGGCGAGCCGCCGTTCGGCGCCGGGGCCGCACAGGTCCGCCGGGTAGACGACGGCCGAGGTACCCCGGGCGACCTCTTCCAGCCGCGCCCGGTCGCGCCCGTTCAGCACCAGCCGCCAGCCGCCCTCGGCGGCGAGCCGCCGGGCCACGGCGGCCCCGATCCCGGATGAGGCGCCGGTCACCAGCGCGCCGCCGCCCGGCAGCGCGCCGTCGGCGGCGCGCCGGCTCGCGGCGGTGGGCGTCGCCGGTGCCTCCAAGGGGATCCCGGAGCCGGACCGAGGGCGGGAAGGGGCGTGGGACATCGGGGCGCACCTCGAGGGTCGACGGATACCGCGGGCCGCCGGTGCGGCCCCGGCGGTCCGGCCTTGTCCTGCCGGGCTGAAGTATCCCGGAGGCCGGGCCCGAAACGTGGGACGGGCGGGAGTGTGCCTGTTCGTTTGACTGCGGTGGGTGAGGGTTACTCACTATCAGTGTCGTCCGAAACGCCCGTGCCGCCACCGCTGCCCGCCGCCCGGGGCCCGCAGAGCGGGCACCCTCCCGCCCGGCCCGGCCCGGAGTCCGAGCACGCGCCCGTACGCGCTGCCCCGGACGATCCGCCCGTACCCCTCGCCGCGGCCGGTCCGCCCGGGGCCGAACGTCTGCTCGTGGTCAGCGCGAGCATGGGCTCGGGTCACGACACGGTGGCCGCCGAGCTGGTGCGCCGGGCCCGCGCCACCGGCCGGGAGGCGCACGTCGTGGACGTGCTCGCGCTGCTGCCGTACGGCCTCGGGGCCGCGCTGCGCCGCTTCTACCAGGGCGCCGTGCGGCACTGCCCCTGGGTCTACGCCGGTATCTACGACGTCTTCCTGCGCCCCGGCCCCCGGCCCCGGCCCAGCGGCACTCCGCTGGCGCGGCTCGCGAGCGACCGCCTGATGGGCCTGGTCCGTGAGACGCGCGCCGACGTCGTCGTGCCCGTCTTCCATCTGGCGGCGCAGCTCACCGGCCATCTCAGGGCCCGGGGTGTGCTGCGCGTACCCAGCGCGGTGGTCGTGGTCGACTTCGCCGTGCACCGGCAGTGGCTGCATCCGGGCAACGACCTGCACCTGTGTGTGACACGGGAGGCCGCCGACGTGGTCCGCCGCGCCCTGGACCGGCCGGCCGAGGCGACGGGGCCGGTGGTGGCTCCCGGTTTCTTCACCGGGGGGCCGGGGTCGGCCGGGTGGCGACGCCGGTTCGAACGGCACGGGCCGGCCCGGCCCGCCGTGCTGGTCTCCGCGGGCGCCTGGGGCGCCGGGACGGAGCTGGCCGGCACGGCGCGGCTGCTCGCCGCGCACGGCTTCCAGCCCGTGGTGCTGTGCGGCCGCAACGAGCGGCTGCGGCGCGAGCTGTCCGGTGTGCCGGGCGTCCTCACCCCTGGCTGGGTGAGCGACATGCCGGAGCTGCTGCACGCGTGTGCGGCCCTGGTGGACAACGCGGCCGGGCAGACCGCCGCCCAGGCGCTCGCGGCCGGACTCCCGGTCGTCGGATACCGGCCGCTGCCCGGGCACGGCGCGGAGGGTGTCCGCCGTATGGCGGCCCTCGGGGTGTCCGACCACGCCCCGGACGAGGCCGGCCTGCTGCTGTCCCTGACCCGGCTCACGGCGCGGGGACCGGAACGCGAACGGCGGATCGCGGCCGGGCGCGCGCTGTTCCGGGGCGACGCGCTGTCGTGGGTCGTGCGCGCGTCGGCGTCCCCGGACCCCGGCCCGACGCGCCGGCCGTAGCCATGAAGGTCACGTGGACGCCGCACGTCCTCGGTCACGGCCGGACCGTCCTGCCGGAGTCCATCCGCCGCACACGGGCGACGTTCTCGCGGTCCTCGTCGTCCTGGCTGGGCGCCGCCGCGAACCAGGCGTCGAGGATCTCGGCGAGCAGGGGTTCGGAGGTCAGCCGCAGGCCCAGCGCGAGCACGTTGGCGTCGTTCCAGCGGCGCGCTCCGTCCGCCGTGTAGGCGTCGGTGCACAGGGCCGCCCGTACGCCGGGCACCTTGTTGGCGGCGATGGACGCGCCCGTACCCGTCCAGCAGCACACGACCGCCTGGTCGGAGCGGCCCTCGGCGACGTCCCGGGCCGCGGCCTGTGAGCACGCCGCCCACTGCGGATCGTCGCCGGGACGCAGAGCGCCATGGGTGACGACCTCGTGCCCACGTTCACGCAGCTTCGCGACCAGGGCGCGGGCCACGGGCTCGTCCATGTCGGAGGAGACGGAGATCTTCATCCGCGGACATGTCCTCTCGTGTCGGGGAGCCCGAACGGCTCCACGGCGTCGATCGTGACATCGTCTGCGTCGGCTCACGCCGGGTCGACCGGGGACAAGCCGGTCATCATCGGTCTCGGGCGGGGTCGAGGCGGGCCACGAACACGCTGCGGCCGTCTCTCGCCTCCTGCGTCTGGATGAGCAGAGTGATGGGGATCAGCCTGCCGTCGCGGTGCAGCGCGGTCATGGTCACCGGGCGGCCGAGGATGCGCGGCTCTCCGGTGAGCAGCAGGGACGTGAAGGCGGCGATGTGGCGTTCACGCAGGTGTTCGGGGATGAGTACGGTGATGCGCTGTCCGACCAGTTCGTCCGCCGGCCAGCCGAGCAGGTCGGCCGCCGGCGCGTTCACGGCGATGATCCGGTCCGCGTCGTCGGCGGCGACGGTGGGGGTGCGGCCGGCATGGAGTCTGCTGGGGTCCCATGGTGTCGGTTTCGGCGGGACCGCACAGGGCTCGAGGACGGTCGAGGTCCAGGCAGTGGGGGGTCGGCCTGCCAGCTGGCTGATGAACTGGTCGAGGATCCAGTGGTTGGCCGCACGGGTCTGGGGCAGGGCCGGCCGGGTGAGCAGCCGTCCCGCGCAGGCCTCCTCCTGGGCGTGATCGAGCATGCGGTCCAGGGTGCGCAGGGACGGGCCGGCGTCGGCGGGGATCGGTACGCGCAGGGTGCGCAGGTCGCCGTGGGCGGCCAGTTGTTCCGGTGCGGCGGCCAGGGCCGCCTTGACCATGTGGTTGCACTCGTGCGCGGTGCGGAGGTCGTCCCGCAGGGAGGTGGGCCGGTCGTCGGACAGGGCGGTGAGCAGTGATTCACGCAGGAGCGCCTCGCGGTGCTGCTGGGCAGCCTTGTGGAGCGCGCCCGGCAGGTCGATCAGTGTCACGGTGACGTTCGGCCCGCGGGACGTGAACGAGGTGTCCCAGCCCGGCGTCGGCGGCTGAGCGGTGCCGGTCCACAGCTCGAACCACACCGTCTTGTGGTCCCGGCCGATGTGTACGCCGTGGTTGGAGGCGAGCTGCTCGACCATCCCCAGGCCACGTCCCGTGCTGGCATAGCTGCTGAACCGCTGGGACACCAGGCCGTGCGCGGGTTTGCGGTCACTGACCTGGACGTGCGCCCTGCCGTCGGTGGCCCAGGCCCGGACCTCCACCTCGGTGTTCGCATGGACCACCGCGTTGGTCACCAGCTCGCTGACCAGCAGCTGCGCCGTGTCCACCACATCCGGTGGGCTCTCTTCCAGGACATCGCGCACGAACCGCCGGGCCACGGACACGCTCTGTGGCCGCGGCGGGAGCCGGCATTCCGGAGCTCCTCCGGGGGCGGGGCTGGCCATACAGCCAGTGTGCCCCCGACCCACGACCGGTCGAAGGCCGTCCGTGCGGGCCAGGCGTCCTGTCGGGCCGGTCCGTGCGGGCCAGGCCTCCTGTCGGGCCGGTCCGTGCAGGCCAGGCCTCCTGTCGGGCCGGTCCGTGCAGGCCAGGCCTCCTGCCGCGCCGGTGCATGCAGGCTAGGCGTCCTGTCGCGCCGGTGCGACGGGCGGGGGCCCGAGGACGACGGGTTCGGGCAGGGCACGGAAGAGCAGCCAGCTCAGGGCGGGCATGGCGATCAGGGGCGTCAGGGCCGTCTGCAGGGAGGCGAAGTCGGCCACGCGTCCCAGCAGGGGGCTGACCAGGCCGCCGATGCTGACGGTGAGGCCGAGGGTGACACCGCCCGCGGTGCCGATGCGGGAGGGCAGATAGTCCTGGCCGAGCGTGACCTGCAGAGCGAAGGGGACGTACAGGCCGGCGGAGGTGAGCGCCACGAAGAGGAACATGGCCGGACCGGGCGTGCAGATCACCCCGGCGACGGCGGCGATCGAGACCAGGTAGGACGTGCGGCAGACACGGACCCGGCCGAAGCGATCGGCCAGAAAGCCGCCCAGCACCGAGCCGACGGCGCCTCCCAGGAAGAGCAGGAACAGGGCGATGCTCCCCGCGGTGGCGCCGCCGTGCGTGCGCTGCCGGGCGTAGAGGGAGATGAAGGTGCTCAAGCCGGTGAAGACGATGGAACGGCAGACCACCGCCAACGACAGCTTCACGAACGATGCCAGGTCGTCGGCGCGTGCGTCCGCGGACCTCGGGGACGTACCGGCCTGACGTCGGTCGAGTGTCCGGAGCAGCGGCACGCACAGGGCGACGCCGACGAGCGCGGGCAGGACCAGCACCGGGGTCCAGCGCAGTGAGCCGTGTCCGACCACGAGCGACACCATGATCGGGGCGAGCGCGAAGCCGATGTTGCCTCCCAGGGCGAACCAGCTCATCGCACGGTGGCTGCCCCGGCCGGCCAGCCGGACCACGCGCGCGGACTGGGGGTGGTAGGCGGCGACACCGGTCCCGGAGGCGGCGACGAAGACGAGGGTGAGCCCGTAGGAGCCGCTCAGGCCGCTCAGCGCGATGCCCACACCGCCCAGCAAGGTGCCGGCCGGCAGCAGCCACGGCATCGCCCAGCGGTCGGTGAGCACGCCGAACACCGGCTGGGTGACCGACGACAGCAGGGACGCGGCCAGCACGATGCCGGAGACCACGGCATAGCTGTAGTCGCGCTCCGCCACGAAGAACGGGACCAGCGCCGCGACGGCACCCTGGTAGATGTCGACGCAGGCATGCCCCGTGGCCAGCAGCGAGATCGACGTGTTGCTGCGCATGCGTTCATGCTGGGAGGAGCAGCCTGTGTCCCGCTTTCGATAGATTGCCAGGTCATGCAGAAAGTCCGCCACACGCCTGTCGCGCCGACCCGGACCCGGCGCCTGTCGTCCGGCGGCGAGATCGAAGCCCACCGCCATGACGACCACCAGATCGCCTACGCCGGCCGGGGCACCATCGCCGTCACCACCGACGCCGGCTCCTGGGTCGCCCCCGCCACCCGCGCGATCTGGATCCCCGCAAGCACCGTCCACCACCACCAGGCTCACGGCGACGTCGACCTCCACCTCGTCGGCCTGTCCGCCACCGACAATCCCCTCGGCCTCGACAAGCCGGCCGTCCTCGCCGTCGACCCCCTGCTGCGCGAACTCCTCATCGAGTACACACGCACCCCCGAGGACGACAGCCCGCCCCGTCTGCGCCTGCGCGCCGTCCTGCTCGACCGGCTCGAGGCCTCCCCCGAGCAACCGCTGCACCTGCCGACCCCCACCGACCCGCTGCTGCGGGAACTGCACGACATCCTGCGCGCCGACCCGGCGGACAACCGCTCCCTCGACGCACTCGGCCGCCAGGTCGGCGCCAGCGCCCGCACCCTCTCCCGCCGCCTCCACGACGACCTCGGCCTCACCTACCCCCAGTGGCGCACCCAGCTCAGGCTCCATCACGCCCTGATCCTCCTGGCCGACCACACCCCCGTCACGACCGTCGCCCTCCGGTGCGGCTGGTCATCCGCCAGCACCTTCATCGACGTCTTCCGCCGCACCTTCGGCCAGACCCCCGGCTCCCGGCCCGGGGTCTGACAACGGACCCTGCCGACGGCGCGGTTCGGCCATGCCGCACCGGGACGACGCGGCGGCACGATGCGCCGCCGCGTCGTCCCAAGGAGGCCGCCGGCCAGGGCGAGTGCCTACGCGGACTCGTGAACCGGGTGAACGTCGTCCGGGGCGGCAGCGCCCCGGCGGAACAACGCGGTCCACAGGAAGGCCTCGCCGAACAGTTCCGACTCGGCGGGCTCCTTCCGCATGCGGCGCAGCTCCACCTCCTCCAGGTCGGAGAAGATCCAGCGCAGCGATGCGGGAGCGTAGGCGAGGCCACCCCGCAGCTCTCCCGCACGGTAGAGGTCGGCGTCCGTGAGTTCCGACCCCATTCCTCCCTCGCCCGCGGCGAAGGCGGTGAGGGCGAGATGGCCGCCGGGAGCGAGGACCCGGTCGAGGAGGGCCAGGTAGCTGACGCGGCGGTGCGGCGGCAGGTGGTGGAAGCACCCCGAGTCGACGACCAGGTCGTACGGGCCGCTCAGCTCGGCGGCGGGGAGAGCGAAAGCGTCACCGCAGAGAAAACGGACGTCGACTCCGGCCTCGCGAGCCCGGTCCTCGCCCCAGGCGACGGCCACCGGGGAGAGGTCCACGGCGTCCACCTCGAAGCCCCGGGCGGCGAGGTGGAGGGCGTTGCGGCCGGGGCCGCATCCCAGGTCCAGGGCCCGGCCGGGGGCGATCAGGCCTTGGTCGAGGTAGGCGGCCAGGTTCTCGTCCGGCTTCGGCACGAAGAACGGCACCGGCCTCGACCGGTCCGCATAGAAGCGGTCCCAGAAGTCCTTGCCGTCGCCCGTCGCCAAGCCGCCGGCCTCGGGATCAGAGGTGAAGAGCCCGTCCAAGAGCGCGAGAACGTCCTCGACGGTGCGTACGGTCCGGTCCATCCGGCCCCCTTTCCAGCGATCTCGATCGTAGGTATGAGCAGGACAAAAGACCAGCTCAGACAGTGTGTGGCGACGGCTGGAACGGGCTGCTGCGAACCCCCGGGACGACCGGCGGGCAGCCCACTCCGGATCTTGGTTTCCCGTGCGCCCAGCCGGTCGTCGAGGGCCGGGACGGGGCCGTTCCCGGCTGCGGCGGGGAGACTTTTTCGACGAGTTCTCCAGGGGCGCCACAGGGCCGACGGTGCTGTGCCGCGGTGCTAGCCAGTGCTGCGCCAGGCAACGTTCGCCCCGTCGCGACGCCCTGCACGCCCTCTCGCCGCACCGGCCGAAAGCCCGAGTACGTCCCAGTCGAGTGCTTCCGGCCGGCACACCCAGAGCACGCACCGGACGCCGCTCCTCAACGGGCAAACGGTGCCTTTCGCAGCACTGGTACCGGTCCAGGCGGTGCGCGTAAGGGGCCGGCAGTGACGGCGTGCCGCCGCCGGGGAACCAGGCCGTGCAGAGCTCCCGGTACGGTTCCGGGATCGGCGTGCGGTGCACGTGTGCGTCATCGGTCGACCAGTGGCCGAGGAGCAACCGGACGAGGGCCGTGTCATCGGGGATCAGGTCGCCGCGTCGCAGCGCGTCGAAGCCCTCGGCGAAGACCTTGTCCGACTGCCGCGCGGCGGCCCGGCGGCGCAGTTCGGGCTCGAGTTCGAGCATCAGGGACGAGCGGTTCAGGACGGCGGCCATCATGCCGCCGCTCGGCGGAAACCTCTGCCGGTAGGCGCAGCCCATTTGGCGAGCCACTCGCCCGGATCGCAGACCCTGGTCCTGCAGACCGGCGGTGCTCCCGCCGGCTACGCCGTGCTGGAGGGCCACTCCTTCGGAGACCCCTCGCGTTCCGTGACCGTGGACGAACTGGTGGCCGAGAACGCCGCCGCGGCACGCCGGCTGCTCGTGGCCGTCGCCCGACTCTGCTGGGAGCGGCGGCTGAGCGAGTTCACGGTGCGGGAGCCGGCCGATGGCCTCATCGGCCAGGGCCGGTGGGCGTGCGCGGTGTTGTACAACCGGATCATCGCGGGCAGATCGGCCGGAGAGCCGCTGCGGACGCCGGGGACCGGTGCGTCCAGAGCGCCTCCCGCCGCCTGTTCGACGTTGCGCACGGGAATGACCAGGTGCCCTTCGGCGACGGCTCCGACGAAACCGAACCGCTCGTACACCCCTCGGCACCTTCGGACACGAAGGCGACGTCCACCCGCTGCGCCATGCCCGCCAACGCCTGGCGGAGAAGGCGGCCCATGTGTCCGCGGCGGCGGAACTCGGGCAAGGTCTCCACACCGCCGATCCCCTCCGCGGCGACGGCCACCGCACCGAACCGCTGCCGGAAGGACAGCGCTTGCAGCTCGGCGACCGGTTCGCCCTCAGCGGTCCGCAGCCGGCAGTAGCGCACCGGCAGACTGCGCACGTGCTGATCCGCGACCTCGGTGTAGCCAAGCGTTGGTTCATGGTGCGACACGGAAGGTCCTCAGCGTCTCGATCGCGCGGCGGTGCCGTCACCGCCCGCCGACATCGGCGATGTCCTTGCCTGCCCGGCTGCCGTCGAAACCGGGCCTGTCGCGCGCGTCAGAGGATCTCCCCGTCGGGCCCGTGCCTGCCGCGCAGCGACTGCCGGGTCCAGACGATCTTTCCTCGTGTCTCGTGGCGGGTGCCCCACTGGTCGGCGAGGCTCGCGACGATGAACATCCCCCGGCCGGTCTCGTCGACACTGCCGGCCTGTCCGACGCGCGGAGCGCCGGCGGCGGCGTCGCCGACTTCGCAGGTCAGCATCCGGTCACGGATCAGACGGAGACGCACGGGCGGGGTGCCGTGGCGGACCGCGTTGCCGACCAGTTCGCTGACGATGAGCTCGGTGGTGCGGGCGGTCTCCTCGTCCACCCCCCAGAACTTCAGCCGGCGGCGGGTGACCTGACGAGCCGTCGGGACGGCCTCGGGGCCTGCCGGCAGGATGGTGGCCAGCACCTGGTCCGCGGGGAGCGCCTCCGTCCGGGCGAGCGGCATCCGCGGCTCGCCGCTCCCGCGCGCTTGGCGGAGGGCGCCGGCGATGCTGTCGTGCCCGGTCATGCCGGGGCCGCCGATGCCGGTGCCGGACTCGGCGTGGGGACCGGGTGGGCGTGGGTGATGGTGAACATTGCGCGTCGTCTCCGTGCGGTCTTGCGGATCGCGGGGGGCGCGGCCGAGCGCTCGCCGTCGAGCGACTCGGCCGCGCTGTCGAAACCGGGGCTTGGCAGGAGGCCGGACCCGGGTTGTCTAGCGGAGCGGCCTCAGGCCCGTGCGGATCTCTTCGACCAGCAGTGCGGGCTGCTCCCAGGCGGCGAAGTGACCGCCCACGGGAAGCCGGTTGTAGTGGACGAGGCGCGGGTAGGCCTGCTCCGCCCAGCTCTTCGGCGCCTGGTACAGCTCGTCGGGGAAGACACTCACGGCGACCGGCAGTTTCACGCCCTTGACGCGGAAGAAGGAGGTCGTGTTCTCCGCGTAGAGGCGGGCCGCGGAGAGGGCGGTGTTGGTCAGCCAGAAGAGGGTGATGTTGTCCAGCACGTCGTCCCGGGTCAGGCCCTCGTCCTGGCCCGCGAAGGCCCGGGAGATCAGCGCGAGGCTGGCCTTGTCGTGGTCGAGCAAGAAGGCCGCCAGGCCGACGGGAGAGTCCGCGAGCGCGGTGAGCGACTGCGGGCGCGATCCCATCATGTACGCGTAGTAGACGTGCCGGTACACGAAGTCCAGTTGCTCGACCGCCGCCTTCTCCTCGTCGGTGAGCGACAGGTCCGCGGGCAGCGGGTTGCCCGCGATCAGCGCGGCGTCGACGGCGGGCGGGATCACACCGGCCATGTTGGTGTGGATACCGATCAGACCCTCGGGCTCCTGGACACCCATGAAGTCGGTGACGATGGCACCCCAGTCACCGCCCTGCGCCGCGTACCTGGTGTAGCCCAGGCGCCGCATCAGCTCTCCCCAGGCGCGTGCGATGCGCTCGGGACCCCAGCCGGTCGTGGCCGGCTTGCCCGAGAAGCCGTAGCCGGGCATCGACGGTATGACGACGTGGAAGGCGTCCGACGCGCTCCCGCCGTGGGCGGTGGGATCGACCAGCGGCTCGATGATCTTCAGCTGCTCGACGATCGAGCCGGGCCACCCGTGCGTGACGATCAGCGGCAGGGCGTTCTCGTGCCGGGAGCGGACGTGGATGAAGTGGATGTCCAGACCGTCGATCTCGGTGATGAAGTGCGGCAGCGCCTTCAGTTTGGCCTCGACCTCGCGCCAGTCGTACTCCGTCGCCCAGTACCGCGCGAGTTCCTGGGCCGTCGCGAGCTGGGTGCCCTGCGACTGATCCGCGACGGTCTCCTTCTCGGGCCAGCGCGTCGCCAGGATGCGCCGCCGCAGATCCTCCAGCTCGGTCTCGGGGAACTCGAACGTGAACGGCCGGATGGCCGACTTCTCGGCGAAGGACATATGGGTCTCCTCAGGTGTCACCGGCGACCCCGTGTCACCGGCTCATCCACCGTCGCCGCAGGCGGGTCCGGGTCGCCCCGGGGAAAACCCCGGGGTTCGCTCCCGTGGTCGCGGACCCGGGGATGCGGGCTCCCGCCCGTGCCCGTCCCCTCATCGAATGGAGAATCCTCGACTACGGTGAAATCCTGGTCGGGCGGCGGACCAGGAGTGACTCATGGGCATGCCTGTCAAAGATCCGCGGGTCGGGCTGCGTGGCCGGGACCGTGAGCTGGCGGCTCTGGAAGGGGTGCTGACCCGAGCGCGATCGGGCAGCAGCGCGGTGCTGGTCCTCCGCGGTGAGGCAGGCATCGGCAAGACGGCGCTGCTGGACCGCACACAGCGCAGGGCCGTCGGGTTCCGTGTCGCCGGTGTCGCCGGCATCGAATCGGAGATGGAGCTCCCCTTCGCGAGCCTTCACCAACTCTGCGGGCCCATGCTGGACCGGCTGCGTCAGCTGCCCGGACCGCAGTGTGAGGCGCTGTCCGTCGCGTTCGGACTCCAGCAGGGCGAGCCGCCGAACCGGTTCCTGGTGGGCCTGGCCGTGCTCGGTCTGCTGGCCGGCGCCGCCGAGGCTCAGCCCCTGGCCTGCCTGGTGGACGACGCGCAGTGGCTCGACGACGGATCCCTCCAGGTCCTGGCGTTCGCCGCCAGGCGGCTGATGGCCGAACCCGTGGCACTGGTCTTCGCCCTGCGGGACCCGGGCGGCGCGCACGCGCTGAGTGGTCTGCCGGAGCTGACCGTCGAGGGGCTCGGCGAGACCGACGCGCGTGCCCTGCTGGCCTCGGCCGTCCGCGCGCCGCTCGACCCGCTGGTACGGGACCGGATCGTCGCCGAGGCCCACGGCAACCCGATGGCGCTGCTCCACCTGCCGCACGCACCCGCGGAGCTCGCGGGCGGTTTCTGGCTCCCCGGCAGGCGCCCCCTGGCCGGCCGCATCGAAGACGCCTTCCAGCAGCGGTTCCGATCCCTCCCCCAGGACAGCCGGCGGCTGGTGCTCACCGCCGCGGCGGAGCCGACCGGTGATGCGGGTCTGCTGTGGCGCGCGGCCGGTGCGCAGGGGATACCGGTGGACGCCGCCGCGCCGGCGGAGGCCTCAGGACTCGTCGAGTTCGGCACCGGGGTGCGCTTCCACCACCCTCTGGTGCGTTCGGCCGTCTACCGGGGGACGTCCGCGCCTGATCGCCGGGCGGCGCACCGAGCGCTGGCAGAGGCCACCGATCCCGACC
Source organism: Streptomyces sp. NPDC003393 (assembly GCF_053589015.1). Classification (NCBI taxonomy): domain Bacteria; kingdom Bacillati; phylum Actinomycetota; class Actinomycetes; order Kitasatosporales; family Streptomycetaceae; genus Streptomyces; species Streptomyces sp. NPDC003393. The sequence goes on from NZ_JBSFRB010000038.1 coordinate 42,037, forward strand.
GCGATCCTGATCGCAGGGCGTGGCATCGCGCTCGCGCCGTCAGTGGTCCCGACGAGAGCGTCGCCCTGGACCTGGAGCGCTCGGCCGACCGGGCACGCGGCAGGGGCGGGGCCGCCGCGGAAGCCGCGTTCCTGCAGGGCGCGGCGGAAGCGACCCCCGATCCCGCACGTCGTGTCGCCCGTGCGCTGGCCGCGGCCGAGGCCCACGTCGACGCCGGCGGGGCCGACCGGGCGCGCAGCATGCTGGCGACCGCGGAGGCGGGCCCACTCGACGAGCGGCAGCGCGCCCGCTTCGAGCGGCTGCGGGCCCGTCTGGTGTTCTCCCAGGTACGCGGCGGCGACGCGCCCCGGCTGCTGCTCGACGCCGCGCATCGACTGGCCCCCGTCGACGCCGGCCTCGCCCGTGACACGCTGCTGGAAGCCCTGGGGGCCGCGATCTTCGCGGGGCGCCTGGGGGAAGGGCCCGGGCAGCGGCAGGTGGCCGAGGCGGCTCGCGCCGGACCGCCGCCACCGACACCACCGCGCATGGTCGACGTCCTCCTGGACGGCTTGGCGAGCCGGATCGTCGACGGTCACACCGCGGGCGCCGACGCGCTCAGGCGCGCACTGGGCGTCGTCCGGCGCGCGCAGAGAGCGGAGGCGGGGAACGGAGCGAGGGGCAGGGACAGGCGCTGGCTGTGGCTGGCGTTCCGTGTGGCGCCCGAGCCTCTCGCGCCGGACCTGTGGGACGACGACGCCTGGCAGGACCTGGCCAACGGCGCCGTCCGCCTCGCCCGTGCGGCGGGGGCGCTCGCCGTCCTCCCGATGGCACTGACCTACCAGGCGTGCTTCCAGTTGCACACCGGTGAGTTCGACACGGCGGCGGCTCTGATCGACGAAGCGACGGCGATCTCCCGGGCGACGGGCGGCGCGCCCATGATGTACACCTCGCTCCTGCTCGCCGCATGGCGCGCGCAGGAGACCCAGGCGGTGGAGCTCATCGGGACCACCGCCGAAGAGGTGGTCGCCCGGGGCGAGGGCCGTTCGCTCGGCCTCGCGGAGTACGCGACCGCACTGCTGAACAACGGCCTCGGCCGTTACGACACCGCTCTGGCGGCCGCCCAGCGCGCCGGCGCGTACGAGGATCTGGGGTTCTTCGGGTGGGCGCTGGCCGAGCTGGTCGAGGCCGCCGTACGCGGTGGCCGGCCCGAGGCCGCCGCCTCCGCCCTGGACGCGCTCACCGAGCGGACAGCCGCCAGCGGTACCGAGTGGGCCCTGGGCGTGGGCGCCTGCTCGCGCGCGCTGCTGAGCGACGGCAAGGCTGCCGACGCGCTCTACCGGGAGGCGATCGAGCATCTCGGGCGCTGCCGCGTCGCCGTTCAGCTGGCCCGCGCCCGTCTGCTGTACGGCGAGTGGCTGCGCCGCCGGAACCGCCGTCAGGAAAGCCGTACTCAGCTCGGCCCCGCCTACGAGGTGTTCGGCCGGATCGGAGCGGAGGGCTTCGCCGAACGCGCCCGCAGGGAGCTGCTCGCGACCGGGGAGACCGTACGCAAGCGGACGCTCGGCGCCGTCGCCGGACTCACCAGCCAGGAGGCCCAGATCGCCAGGCTGGCCGGTGACGGGAACACCAACGCGGAGATCGCCGCTCAGCTGTTCATCAGCCCGCGCACGGTGGAGTGGCATCTCGGCAACGTGTTCACCAAGCTCGGCGTCACCTCTCGCCGACACCTCCGGTCGGCGCTGTCTCCTTCGCGGCACCCGGGGACGCGCACGCCGTGACGGCCGGGGTCGGCACCTCGCGGCCTACGACCAGGACGAACCGGACAGCACCCCTAGAAGACGTTCATGCCGACGAGAACGGCGGAGACGAACAGGACCGTGCCGCCGACCACGGCGACCGTGCGGGAGTGACGGCGCAGCGAGGTACGCAGGCCGGGCCGGCGCGCGGGCACCCGGTGCACGCTGGTGTTCCAGCCGGCGTCGAGCGCCGGGGCCGGGGGCTTCGGCTGTGACCGTGCGGTATGTCCCGGGGCGCCGTGGGCGGGGCCGTGGTGGTGTGCCGGCGGGACCTCCGGGTGGGGTGCGTGGCCGGTGCCCGCCCGTTCCGGCGGCAGCGGTTCCGGGGTGCCGCGCCAGGCGCCGCTGCGGAACCAGTCCGCCGTCTGCCGTGCCGTGGGACGCTCCTCGGGCCGTTTGGCGAGCAGGCTCAGCAGGTAGGCCTCGAAGGCGGGCGGCAGCACGGCGCCGCGTCGGTGCGGCGGCACGGGCGGGGCGTCGACGTGCTGGTAGAGCAGCATGGTCGCGGACTCCGCCTCGAAGGGCGGGTGACCCACGGCCAGTTGGTAGAGCACACAGCCCAGCGAGTACAGGTCCGAGGCCGGACTCGCGGGGGTGCCGATGGCGCGTTCGGGCGCCAGGTACAGGCCGGTGCCGACGATCTGGCCCGTGGTGGTGAGCCCCGCCGACGGGTCGTCGACGAAGCGCGCGATGCCGAAGTCGCCGATGCGGACCGAGCCGTCGCGGTCGCTGAGCAGGTTGCCGGGTTTGATGTCGCGGTGGACGATGCCCTGCGCGTGCGCGGCGGCCAGGCCCTCGGCCGCGTGCAGCGCCACCTGGGCCAGGCGGTCCGGTGCGAGCGGGCCGCCGACGGCCAGTTCCCCGGCGAGGCTGTCGCCCTCGACGAGTTCCATGACGAGGAAGCAGCGTCCCTGCCAGGTGCCGAAGTCGAGCGTGGCCACCACGTGCGGATGGTGCAGCCGTGCCGAGGTCTGCGCCTCCAGCCGGAAGCGCGCCTCGGCCGAGGCGTCCGCGTCGTTCAACAGCAGTTTGACCGCGACCGGGCGGCCGAGCACCTCGTCCAGGGCCCGCCAGACCTCGCCCATTCCGCCGCGCCCGATGACCGCGTCCATCCGGTATCGATCCGCCACCAGCACCCGTGACCCGCCCTTGTTCCCCGAAAGTCCCGCCCTCAACCGGCCCATCTTAACGATCACTTGGCATGTCGACGACCGGCGCCGGCCGCGCCCCTACGGGTGAAATGCACAGAATCGCCAACGTACAAATATGTAGAGCTGATCATGTATGTCATGGTCGCCGTACCCGCTGATCCGCTCGGGAAAGGGAGGACGACCTTGGACCCTTTGACGTGGCTGCTCATCCCGCTGGCAACCGCGATCATGGCAAGCCTCTGGAGCTGTTGCACGGGGCGCCGACGGCGCGCCGACGACTGGACGGACGTACAGCGCTACGACCGTCTGCGGGCGGCACTGGCACGCGCGGCCGCCGCCGCTCCCTCCACCCCCTGAACACCCCGAAGACCCCCGAAGACCCCTGACCGCCTCCTCCTGACCACCCCCTGACCAACCGTCAACGCAGCAGCAGCTGCACGCCGCCCACGACCGTCGCCGCGATCACCAGTTGCTCGAAGAGCCGCTGGTTGATCCGGTGCACGGCCCATCTGCCGAGCAGCGCCCCGGGCAGCACGAACACCGCGAGCGCCGCGTCCAGGAACAGTGAGCGGCCGTCGATCAGGCCGAGCCCCGCGCTGAAGGGCACCTTGGAGACGTTGACGACGAGGAAGAAGAACGCCGACGTCCCCAGGAAGCCGAGCTTGCGGAAGCCGGCCGACAGCAGGTACATCGACATCACCGGGCCGCCCGCGTTGGCGACCATGGTGGTGAAGCCGCCGAGGACGCCGTAGGAACGGGCCTTGACGCGGCCGGTCCGGGTGGTGACCGCTTCCGGTTCCACCGCCCGGTCGGCCGCCCGGCGGCGCCACACCGTCACGGCGGCCATCAGCAGCAGGATCGCGCCGATCGAGGTCCGTACGACGGTGTCGTCGGCCCACACCAGGAACAGCGTGCCGACGACCACTCCGGCACCGACGGCGGGGAACAGCCGCCACAGGGTGGGCCAGTGCGCGTGCCGCCGGTAGGTGAGGACGGCGAGCACGTCCCCGGTGATCAGTACCGGCAGCAGCACCCCGGTGGAGGCGCGGGCCGGAAGAACGGCCGCGAAGATCGCGAGGCTGACCGTGTTGGCCCCGCTGACGGCGGTCTTGGAGAAGCCGACCAGCAGGGCCGCGAAGGCGAGCGCCGCGAAGTCCCAACCGGATATGTGCCAGAGCGTCATTGTGTTCATGCCGAGACCGGATGCTATGTCCGGACAAGCACCGGACGAAAGCGCTGTCTCACCAGGTGGCCGCCCGGCGCCGCCGTCCTGGGTGTGATGCGACAACGCGGCGAGGTGCCGTGCCGGGCGTCGCGAGCCGGTGAACCTTTCCGGTCACAGCACTAGCGTTCCCGGCACTCCTCGGTGGCCGGTATCCGGTGGCTAGTGACGCTCGACGAGCACGGCGGTGCCCTGTCCCACGCCCACGCACATCGTGGCCAGCCCGCGGGCCGCGCCGGTGCGGCGCATGCGGTGCAACAGGGTGGTCAGGATGCGGGCGCCGGAGCAGCCCAGGGGGTGGCCGAGGGCGATGGCGCCGCCGCTCGGGTTGACCAGCTCCTCGTCGATGCCGAGCTGGTCGACGCAGGCCAGGGCCTGGGCCGCGAAGGCCTCGTTGAACTCGGCCTCCTGGACGTCCCCGATGCTCCAGCCCACGCGGGCGAGCGCCTTGCGGGTGGCGGGGACCGGCCCGATGCCCATGACGTCCGGGTGGACGCCCGCGGAGGCGCCGGCGACGTAGCGGCCCAGGGACTCCAGGCCCAGCTCGTTCAGGGCGTCCTCGCTGACCAGGAGGAGGCCGGCGGCGCCGTCGTTCATCGGGGAGGCGTTGCCCGCGGTGACCGTGCCGCCCGCGCGGAAGACGGGCTTGAGGCGCGCCAGCTTGTCGTATGAGGTGTCCTCGCGGATGCACTCGTCACTGTCGACGACCACGTGGTCGGGGCACTCGACGGGCAGGAGTTCGTGGTCGAAGTGGCCGTCCTTGCGGGCCTGGGCGGCCAGCCGGTGGCTGCGCAGCGCGAACTCGTCCTGGCGTTCGCGCGGGATGCCGTGGCGCGCGGCCACCTCCTCCGCGGTCTCACCCATGGACAGCAGTCCGTGCAGGTCCTTCATGGCCGGGTTGACCAGGCGCCAGCCGAGCCGGGTGTCGTAGGTCTCGATGCGGTGCGGCAGCGCCTCGTCGGGGCGGGGCAGCACGAAGGGGGCGCGGCTCATCGACTCGGAGCCGCCGGCGAGCACGATGTCGGCCTCGCCGGCGGCGATGGTGCGGGCCGCGGCGGTGACCGCTTCGAGTCCTGAGGCGCACAGCCGGTTGACGGTGGCGCCGGGCACGGAGTCGGGCAGCCCGGCGAGCAGTGCGGCCATGCGGGCGACGTTGCGGTTGTCCTCACCGGCCTGGTTGGCGGCGCCCCAGTAGACGTCGTCGATGCGGGCCGGGTCGAGCCCGGGTACGTCGGCGACGAGGGTACGGATCACGGTCGCGGCCAGGTCGTCGGGGCGCACGGAGGACAGCGCCCCGCGCAGCTTGCCGATCGGGGTGCGGCGGGCGGCCGCGAAATGGACGGGGCGCACGGGCGGGACTCCTCGGACGGCTCATGGCCGCAACGGCCGTTAATTAGCACTGCTAGTTTTTGACTATAGACCGTGGACCGGCCGCCTGGGAAGATCCCCTCGGCCATCCCCCGGACCGCCGACGCCGCTGGAGGAACCATGCCCGACGCCCGCGAGCACGCCCTCGCCGGAACCCGGGGCGCGCTCCTCGTGCACGAGTGGCCGCACCCGCAGCCGCGCTACGTCGCCCTCCTGGTCCACGGGTACGGCGAGCACGCCGGGCGGTACGAGGAGGTGGCGGGCGTCCTGGGGGAGCACGGCGCGGCCGTGTACGCGCCCGATCACATGGGCCACGGGAGATCGGCCGGCGAGCGCGTGGTCGTCACCGACTTCGAGGACGTGGTGACCGACGTGCACGCGGTCGCGGACCTGGCCCGGGCCGCGCACCCCCGACTGCCGCTCGTGCTCGTCGGCCACTCCATGGGCGGCCTGATCTCGTCCCGCTACGCACAGCGGTACGGCGAGGAGCTCGCCGCGCTGGTGCTGTCCGGCCCGGTCGTCGGCGCCTGGGAGCTGCCCGGGCGGCTGCTCGCCCTCGAAAAGATCCCCGACACGCCGGTCAGCCCGGCCGCGCTGTCCCGCGACCCGTCCGTCGGCGCGGCCTACGCGGCGGACCCGCTGGTGTGGCACGGACCGATGAAGCGGCCCACGGTGGAGGCGTTCGCACGGACCCTCGAAACCGTCGCCGAGGGCGGCGACGTGGGCCGGCTCCCCGTGCTGTGGCTGCACGGCGACGACGACCGGCTGGTGCCGCTGCCCGGAAGCCGGATCGGCGTCGAACGGCTCACCGGCGGCGCCCCCGGCCGGCTGACCGAGCGGATCTACCCGGGTGCCCGGCACGAGGTGTTCCTGGAGACGAACCGGGCCGAGGTGTTCGCGGACGTGACGGCTTTCCTGGACCGGGTCCTCGCCGTCTGAGCGGCCTCGCGGGGACGTCCCTGGCCCGCCTCGCGCGCCCTTGTTTGCGGTGGCAGGCACGGGGCACCCGCCCGGTACCGCCAGAGACGACCCTCCAAGGAGAACCGCCGTATGACTGTCGTGAAGAGCACGCTCCCCGATTCCGCCCGCCAGGTCGCGGGGGAGGCGTTGCAGAACACGCTCGTGGATCTTCTCGGGCTCTCGCTGATCGGCAAGCAGGCGCACTGGAACATCGTGGGACCGCGGTTCCGCTCCGTCCACCTGCAACTCGACGAGGTGGTGGCGGCGGCCCGCGAGTTCGCCGACACCGTGGCGGAGCGCGCCGCGGCCATCGGCGTACCGCCGGACGGCCGTCCGGAGACGATCGCCTCCGCCTTCACCCTGCCCAGTCCCAAGGACGGCTGGGTGCGCGACAACGACGTCGTCGAGGTGATGGTCGAATCCCTGGAGGCCGCCATCGCCCGGCTGCGCGAGCGCATCGAGGCGACCGAGACGCCCGACCCGGTCACCCAGGACCTGCTGATCACGATCACCGCCGAGCTCGAGAAGCAGCGCTGGATGTTCGCCGCCGAGAACGTGTCCCGGGAGGACTGAACCGGCGGCCCGCGCCCGCTCTCCGTGCTGCTCGGACGGGACGAGCGCGCTCTCCGCGCACCACGCACGAAAGGGGCACCTGTGAGCGACCCCCTCGAAGCCGACGCACTGTGGGACGAGTTCCACCGCGTGGTGAACATGACCTCGCAGGAGCTCGCGGCATGGCTGCGGGTCCGGGACGCCGGCGAACGGACCGAACCCGTGCCCGACGAGGCGGGTTCGCCGCTCGGGCAGCATGTCCTCGCCATCCTGCAGAAGCGGCGCATGGACCTGACCGACGACGACGTCCGCGTGATGCACGAGGTGGTCGACCTCGTCACGTCGGAGGCGGATCTGGAGAACGAGCCCGAGCCCGAGAGCGCGGCGGGGACCGAACGCCGGCACCGGCTGATGGCCGTCGGCCACGATGCGCTGAAGGCGACCCGGTGAACGCAGCCCGCGACTCCGGTGGCTCCCGCGAGTCGCGGGTGCTGCACGAGCTGGTCGAGGCGCACGGCGAGACGTTCTCCGAGGAGGCCGGCATCACGTTGAAGGACACCCCGCAGCCGCTGTACCGGCTGCTGGTCCTCGCCGTGCTGCTCAGCGCCCGTATCCGTGCCTCGGTCGCCGTCGCGGCCGCCCGCGAGCTGTACGACGCGGGGCTGCGCGACGCGCGAGGCATGGCCGGGTCCGACTGGCAGGACCGCGTGGACGCGCTCGGCCGCGGTGGCTACCGGCGCTACGACGAGCGCACCGCCACCCAGCTCGGGGACGGCGCCGAGCTGGTGGCCGAACGCTGGGGCGGCGATCTGCGCCGGCTGCGGCGCGAGGCCCACGGCGACGTCGGCACGCTGCGCGAGCTGCTCCAGGAGGTCCCCGGCCTGGGCCCGGCCGGCGCGGACATCTTCCTGCGCGAGGTCCAGCACGTCTGGCCCGAGGTGGCCCCCTACCTGGACGCCAAGACGCTTTCCGGCGCCGAACGCCTCGGGCTGCCCAAGGACCCCGGCCGGCTCGTGGAGCTGGCCGGGGACACGGAGCCGGACACCCTGGCGGCGGCGCTGGTACGGGCCGCGCTGGACAAGAAGGTGGCCGAGTCCGTCACCTGATCCGTCACTGCGAGGTCAGGCGTCCCGGCTCGGGCAGGTGGAGCAGCCGGGCGACGGTGCGCAGCACGCCGTGGTCGTTGTTGGAGGGGGCCAGGTGCCGGGCCCGGCGGACGACCTCGGGGTGCGCGTTGGCCATGGCGAACGACCACTCGGCGGCGTCCAGCATCTCCAGGTCGTTGAGGTAGTCGCCGAAGACCAGGGTCTGCGCGGGGGTGATGCCCAGGTCACGCTGGAGTCTGCGTACGGCGGCGCCCTTGTCGGCGGTGCGGTTCATGACGTCGACCCAGTGCTCGCCCGAGACGACCACCTTGTGGGTGGCGGCGAACGACGCCAGGGCCGGGGCGGTGGTCCGCTCCGCCGACCCGAAGTCGAACAGTGCGACCTTGATCACGTCGTCGTCGACGGCGGCCGCGTCCGGCACCACCCGGTGCCGCACGTAGTACTTGCGCACCTCGGCCAGGAAGGCCTCGTCGGTGCGCTCGACGTAGGCGGACCGCTTGCCGCAGACGACGGCGCCCACGTCCACGCCCCGGGCCGTGAGGTCGCGCACGGCCTCGACGAGACGTACGGCGACGGCCGTCTCCAGCGGGTCCGAGCTCAGCTCCTGGCCGTCACGCACGACGTACGTGCCGTTCTCGGCGATGAAGACCATGCCCTCGTCCGCGCCCGCGAACTGCTCGGCCAGCGTGGCGTACTGCCGGCCGCTCGCCGGGCTGAACAGCACCCCGCGGCGGCGCAGCTCGGCCAGCATGGGCCACAGGCCCGCCGGGATCCGATGGGCGTCGTCGAGGAGCGTGCCGTCCATGTCCGTGACGATCAGCCGTATGTCGACGGGACCGTCGGCGGCTCCGGGGCCGGTCCCGGCGTCGGTCGCGGGGGTGATGAGCAGGGGCGGGGAGGTGCTGGGCATGTCCTGGTCTCGGTCGGGGCGCGAGGGGCGCGCCGGGGCGGGGGGTCGTGGGCCGGCGCCGTGGGTGACGGCGCCCGCGCCGATCTCCGAGGCAAACACGTGCGAGGGCCCCGGGGCAAACACGTCTCACGCCGCCGGGCCCGGAGCCCCGCCCGCCGCGCGGCCGGTCCGGTGCCGTCGTCTGCGCCGATTCCCAGGACAGGGTGATCGCCGGGCGGCACAATGGCGGCGGCACGGACGTACCGCGAGACCGACGACACGGTCGACCACGAGACGGGAGCGCAGGCGTGAGCGCAGACGTGAGTGAGAGCCGCTCCCCCTCGGGCGAGTCGCCGAGCGTGAACACCGGGGTGGCGCACAACGCGCGCGTGTGGAACTACTGGCTGGGCGGCAAGGACAACTACCTGGTCGACCAGCGGGTCGGCGAACACGTGGCGGGGCTGTTCCCGGTGATCCGGGAGGTGGCCCGCGCGGACCGCGAGTTCCTCGGGCGGGCGGTCCGCTTCCTGGCCGGCGAGCGCGGGGTGCGGCAGTTCCTCGACATCGGCACCGGCCTGCCGACGGTCGACAACACCCACGAACTCGCCCAGAGGATCGCCCCCGAGTCCCGGATCGTGTACGTCGACAACGATCCGATCGTCCTCACTCACGCGCGCACCCTGCTGACCAGTGCCCCCAAGGGCCGCACCGACTACGTCGACGCCGACGTGAACGACCCGGACGCCGTCGTGGAGCGCGCCGCCGCGACCCTCGACCTCGGCCGGCCGGTCGCGGTCATGATGCTCGGCATCCTGAACTTCGTCCTGGACACGGACAGGGCGCGCGACATCGTCCGCCGGCTCATGGCCGCGGTCCCGCCCGGCAGCTGCCTGGCCCTGACCCACCCCACCTTCGACGCCGACCTCGGCGGCGAGGGCAACGCGGCGGCCATGCGCTTCTGGAACGAGAACGCCACGCCTGCCATCACCGCCCGCTCGCGCGCCGAGGTCGCGGCCTTCTTCGAGGGCCTGGACCTGGTGGAACCGGGCCTGGTTCCGTGCTCCCGGTGGCGGCCGGCGTCGGGATCCCCCGCCGCGGTGCCGCAGTTCGGCGCGGTGGCCGTGAAACCCTGACGCAGGTCCGCGTACCGCGCCCGAGTTGTCGGAAGCCACTGAGGCAAGAACGCATAAGCCACACCCGGCCCTCCCGGGCCGCCTAACAACTTACGGAGGACGCATGACCCGCCTTGCCGATCCCGTGCCCGGCGGGCGCCCCGGTGACGAAGAACGGGCCGTCGCGCTCGCCGGCGAACTGGCCGGCCGGGGCGTGCACGGGGTCGTCCTGGCCTCTGTGGACACGGCCGGGATCGGCAGGGTCAAGACGGTCCCGGTGGCGAAGCTGCCCGCGGCGGCGGCCTGGGGCGTGGGGATGTCGCCGGTGTTCGACACGTTCCTGGCCGACGACTCGGTCGTCACCACCGACGTCCTCGGCTCCCCGGACGGCGACCTGCGGCTCTACCCGGACCTGGACCGCGTGGTGGCGCTGTCCGCGCAGCCCGGCTGGGCCTGGGCGCCGGTGGACCGGATCACCCAGGAGGGCGAGCGCCACCCCGGCTGCGGCCGTACCTTCCTGCGCCGGGTCGTCGCCGACGCCGAGCGGCGCCACGGTCTGACCTTCAGGGCGGCCGTCGAGATCGAGTGGGCCGTGGGCCGGGCGAGCGCCCCGGAGGAGGCGTTCGAGCCCGCGGTGTCGGGGCCCGCGTACGGGGCGATCCGCCAGGTCGAGCTGAGCGACTGCTCCGCCGACCTGCTGGCGGCCTGCGCGGCGCAGGGCGTCGACGTCGACCAGTTCCATCCCGAGTACGCGGCCGGGCAGTTCGAGATGTCGTTCGGCGCCCTGGATCCGGTGGCGGCGGCCGACCTGAGCGTGCTGGTGCGGCAGACGATCCGGGCGGTGGCCCTGCGGCACGGGCTGAGGGTCTCCTTCGCCCCGGCCGTCCGCGGCGACGGCGTCGGCAACGGCGGCCACGTCCACCTGTCGGCGTGGCGCGGGGGAACGAACCTGCACGCCGGCGGCGACGGCCGGTACGGCATGACGGCCGAGGCGGAGTCCTTCACCGCCGGTCTGCTGGCCCGCCTGCCCGCGCTCACCGCGGTGACCGCACCGAGCCCGGCCAGCTATCTGCGTCTGCGGCCCTCCCAGTGGGCCGGGGTGTTCTCCGCGTGGGGCCGGGAGACCCGCGAGGCCGCGCTGCGGGTCGTCACCGGGACCCTGGGGGTGCGCGACCGGGCCGCCAACCTGGAGATCAAGCCGGTCGACCTCGCGGCCAACCCGTATCTGGCGCTCGGCTGCCTGATCGCCGCCGGTCTGGACGGGATCACGTCGTCGGCGCCGCTGCCGGAGGAGACCACCGGCGACCCGGCCCGGCTGGACGAGAGGGAGGCGGCGGACCGGGGCGTACGACGCCTGCCGACCTCCCTCGCGGAGGCCGTCGCCGCGTTCCGCGAGGACGACGTGCTGCGCACCGCCCTCGGTCCCGTCCTGGCCGACGCGGTGGCCGCCGTGCGCGAAGGGGAGATCGCGGCCGTCGCCGGGTTCGACGACGAGCAGGTGGCGGCGGCCTACCGGTGGAGGTACTGATGGGTGGGCCGGCCGGAGCCGGGCCGGTCCACGAGGCGCTCGCCGCGCTGCGCCTGGTGGACCACCACTGCCACGGCGCCGTCACGGCCGACCTCACCCCGGAGCAGTTCGCGTCCCTCATCACCGAGGGCGAGGCCTGGCCCGGCGTCTCGCCGTTCGACAGCCCCGTCGGCGTGGCCGTGCGCCGCCACTGCGCACCCCTGCTGGACCTCCCCCGGCACGCGTCGCCGGCCGACTACCTGGCCCGGCGTGCGGCACTCGGCTGGCAGGAGGTGAACCGCCGTTTCCTGACCGCCGCGGGAGCCGAGTCGTTCTTCGTCGACACCGGCTACGCCCCGCACCCCGTCACCTCCCCCGCCGAACTGGGCCGCTGCGCGGGCGCCGCGGGCCGCGAGGTCGTACGGCTGGAGCAGCTCGCCGAGACGGTGGCCGCGCGGGGCGTCGAGGCGGGCGAGTACGCGGCCTCGGTGCGGTCGGCCGCCGAGGAAGCCGTGCGGCGGCCCGGTGTGGTGGCGGTGAAGTCGGTGGCGGCCTACCGGACCGGATTCGGCCTGGACCCCGAGCGGCCCGCCGATGCGGAGGTCACCGGGGCGGCCGCCCGCTGGCTCGCGCACGGCGGCCGCCTCGTGGACCCGGTCCTGACCCGGCACCTGCTGTGGACGGCCGTCGACCTGGGTCTGCCCCTGCAACTGCACACCGGTTTCGGCGACGCGGACGTACGGCTGCACCGCGCCGACCCGGCGCTGCTCACCGACTGGCTGCGGCTGACCGCCGGTACGATCCCCGTCCTGCTGCTGCACTGCTGGCCCTACCAGCGCCAGGCCGCCTACCTCGCCACGGTCTTCGAGCAGGTGTACCTGGACGTGGGGCTGGCGCTGCACTACACCGGCCCGGCCCGCTCGCGCGCGGTGCTGGAGGAGGCGCTGGAGATCACCCCGTTCCGCAAGCTGCTGTACAGCTCCGATGCCTACGGGGTGGCCGAGTTCCACCACCTGGGTGCGCTGTCCTTCCGGCAGGGGCTGGCCGGTCTGCTGCAGAGCCGCGTGGACGCCGACGAGTTGAGCCTGCCCGACGCCCTGCGGATCGTCGCCTGGACGGGCCGCGACAACGCCCGCCGACTCTACGGACCGCCCCTATCCGAACCGGCCCGCGACCCCGGCGGGCGCCCCACCCGGAAAGTATGATCAAGCGATGTCTGACATGACCGAAACAACGCCCGGTTGGCTGACCACCGACGAACTGGAGTCGGCACGCGCCCGCATGCCGATCCTGTACGTCGAGGCGGTTCCGGTGCGCGTCGACGACAGCGGCGAAGTGACCAGCATCGGCCTGCTGCTGCGCATCGGCCCGGACGGAACGGTCAGCCGGGCCCTGGTCTCCGGCCGGGTGCTCCACCACGAGCGGGTCCGCGACGCCCTGCTGCGCCACCTGGAGAAGGACCTCGGGCCCGTGGCGCTGCCCCGGGTGCCCGCCTCCCTGCAGCCCTTCACGGTCGCCGAGTACTTCCCCACGGCCGGCATCACGCCGTACCACGACCCGCGCCAGCACGCCGTGTCGCTCGCCTACATCGTCCCGGTCACCGGCGACTGCCGCCCCCGGCAGGACGCCTTGGACCTGGTCTGGTTCAGCCCGCAGGAGGCGGCCTCCCCGGCGGTGCAGAGCGAGATGCCCGGAGGGCACGGGGTGCTGCTGAAGCAGGCGCTCGCGCACGTCGGTTACGTGTACTGAACCTTCCCGCACGCGCTCTTGCCCGCCCCTCGGGGCAGCCGGCGCTGCTCCCCGGCGACGGCGCCCGCACGGGCGCCGTCGCCGAATTCGCCGTAGATGCGGCTCAGGTGTGCTCCTCCGTTCAGCGCAAAGCTCCTGACAACTACGCGCGTTGACCCTAGGCTGCGGCCACTGGTCTGTTCTTGATCCGGTCACGTCAGAGGGGGGACCATGTCTCCGACACGTCAACGCCGCCGCACCCCGAGAAGAGCCGTCACCACCGCTCTCGCCGCCACCGCCGCACTGGCCACGCTGGGCGCGCTCGGCGCCGCCTCTCCCGCCCAGGCCGGCTCCGCCCAGGGCCGCCCCGGCGGGCACCCGAGCCACACCACGGACCTGCAACTGCTCGCGCTCAACGACTTCCACGGCAACCTGGAGCCGCCCGCCGGATCCTCCGGCCGGGTCACCGAACAGGAGCCGGACGGCACCACGAAGTCCGTGGACGCCGGCGGTGCCGCCTACCTGGCGAGCAGTCTGCGCTCCGCGCGCAAGGGACACGCCCGTACGCTGACCGTGGCCGGCGGCGACATCGTCGGCGCCAGCCCGCTGCTGTCCGGCCTCTTCCACGACGAGCCCACCGTCGAGGCCATGAACAAGCTCGGCCTGGACGTCACCAGCGTGGGCAACCACGAGTTCGACGAGGGCAAGGACGAACTGCTGCGCCTGCAGAACGGCGGCTGCCACCCCGACGACGGCTGCTACGAGACGGGCCGCACCTTCGAGGGCGCCGACTACCCGATCCTGTCGGCCAACGTGATCGACGAGAAGACCGGCCGTACGCTGCTCCGGCCCTACAGCGTCAAGAACGTCAAGGGCGTCAGGATCGGCTTCATCGGCGTCACCCTGGAGGGCACCCCCGACATCGTCTCCGCCGAGGGCGTCCAGGGGCTGAAGTTCCTCGACGAGGCCGAGACGATCAACAAGTACACCAAGGTCCTCCAGCGGCAGGGCGTGCACGCGATCGTCGCGCTCATCCACGAGGGCGGCTACCCGGCCTCGTCGGCGTACAACTACGACTGCGACGCGGGCGGCAACGGCTCCGGCCTGAGCGGTCCCGTCGTGGACATCGCCCAGAAGGTCTCGCCCGAGGTCGACACCCTGGTCACCGCCCACACCCACAACGCCTACGTCTGCACCGTCCCCGACCCGGCCGGCCACCCGCGCCTGGTGACCAGCGCGGCCTCCTACGGACGGCTCTTCACCGAGCTGGAGATGAAGTACGACTGGCGCACCCACGACATCGTCCGTACCTCGGTCAAGGGCGCCAACCACGTCGTCGACCGCACCCAGCAGGCGGCCCCGGACCTGACCCGGCTCATCGACCACTGGAAGACGCTCGCCGCCCCGGTCGCCGACAAGGCCGTCGGCTACATCTCGGCCGACATCACGCGGGGCACCCAGGGCGCGCCCGAGTCGCCGCTGGGCGACCTGATCGCCGACGCCCAGCTGGCCTACGCCAGGACCGTCGACAGCGACGTCGACCTGGCCCTGATGAACCCCGGCGGCATCCGCGCGGACCTGGTCCACGCCGCCTCCGGCGACGAGGGGGACGGGGTCGTCACCTACGGCGAGGGCTTCGCCGTGCAGCCGTTCAGCAACACCGTCAACATCAAGTCGCTGACCGGCGCCCAGCTGATCACGGCGCTGCAGCAGCAGGTCAGCGGCGGCAACGCCGAGGCACCGAAGATCCTCCAGATCTCCGAGGGACTCACCTACACCCTCGACCTGTCCAAGTCGGGCGCGGATCGGGTGGTGGCGGACTCCGTCCGGCTGGGCGGCGAACCGATCGACCCCTCGGCCACCTACCGCGTCGCCATGAACTCCTTCCTGGCCGGCGGCGGCGACGGCTTCACCGAACTGGGCAAGGGCACCGACCAGCTGGTCGGCGAGGACGACCTGGCGGCGCTGGTCGACTATCTGACGGCGCACTCGTCGCCGTCCGCGCCGTACGCGCCGACGCCCGCCGACCGGATCACCGTCCTGCGGTAGCGGCACCCCACCGACCGTCCCGCCTCACCCCTTCGAGGCACCCGGTGAGGCGCCCGCGCGCCTCCCGGGTGCGTGGGCGCCTCGCCGGGTGCGCGGGCACCCGACGGAATGACGGAGAGGCCGTGCCGGATTTCTCCGGCACGGCCTCCGACCTGCGTCTTCACACGTCGGGACGACAGGATTTGAACCTGCGACCCCTTGACCCCCAGTCAAGTGCGCTACCAAGCTGCGCCACGTCCCGTTGCCCGTCTGACCTGGGGTTTCCCCCGGCCGAACGCGCAGGAAAACAATACCGCACTCGGGCCGGTGGTCGCGCACCCCTTTTGGCCGACGCGCTCGGCGAGGGCTTCACCCGCCGGCGAGGACAACGGCACTTGACCTCAAGTTTGATTGAGGTCGCACGATCGTACCCATGCCGATCACCGAAGAACGCGGGCGCACCCACGGGTACGCCGACCTGCCGCGCCTG
Organism: Streptomyces sp. NPDC003393; assembly: GCF_053589015.1. Taxonomy (NCBI): domain Bacteria; kingdom Bacillati; phylum Actinomycetota; class Actinomycetes; order Kitasatosporales; family Streptomycetaceae; genus Streptomyces; species Streptomyces sp. NPDC003393. The sequence continues at coordinate 57,925 of NZ_JBSFRB010000038.1, forward strand.
ATGGGGCTCATGACGGGCGACGAGAAGCACGGACCCGCCGCCACCTCCACGCTCGACGTGCTCTGGGTCCTCTACGACCGGGTGCTGCGCATCCGCCCGGAGCAGCGGGACGACCCGGAGCGGGACCGGTTCCTGCTGTCGAAGGGGCACGGACCGATGGCCTACTACGCGGTGCTCGCCGCGAAGGGTTTCGTGCCCGTGGACTGGCTGCCTCGGTTCGGCGCCTACGACTCCCCGCTCGGGCACCATCCCGACCGCACCCTCGTGCCGGGTGCCGAGATCGGCAGCGGGTCGCTGGGGCACGGACTGCCGATCGCCGTGGGCACCGCCCTGGGGCTGCGTGCCCAGGGGCACGACCGGCCCCGGGTGTGGGTGCTGACCGGGGACGCCGAACTGGACGAGGGCAGCAACCACGAGGCGCTCGCCTTCGCCGGACCGGCGGGACTCGAGCAGTTGCACACCGTCGTCGTCGACAACGCCTCCGCCAGCCACGCCCGTCCGGGCGGGATCGCGGCCCGCTTCGAGGCGGCCGGCTGGTCGGCGCTGACGGTCGACGGCCGCGACCACGAGGCGCTGTACGCCGCCTTCACCGCACCGCACCCCGGCCGGCCGCACGTGGTGGTGGCCCGGGTCGAGCCGAAGAACGCCTGACCTCCTCCTGCCTTCTCCCTCTCCGTGGAAAGGGTCCATCCTCATGGACACCATGCGTGACCGTTTCGCGCCCGTCGTCTCCCGTCTGCTCGACGAGGATCCGCGGGTCGCGGTCGTCCTCGCCGAGATCGGCAAGGACGGCTTCGCCGAGGCCCGGCGCCGGCATCCCGACCGGGTGATCAATGTGGGCATCCGTGAGCAGCTCCTGGTCGGCGCCGGCGCGGGGCTGGCGCTGACCGGGATGCGGCCGGTGGTGCACACCTTCGCGAGCTTTCTCGTCGAGCGCCCCTTCGAGCAGGTCAAACTCGATCTCGGGCACCAGGGCGTGGGCGCGGTGCTGGTGAGCGCCGCCGCGTCCTACGACTGGCCCGCGGGCGGCTACACCCACATGGCGCCGGGCGATGTGGCGCTGCTGGACACCCTGGACGGCTGGACCGTCCATGTGCCCGGCCATCCGGACGAGGCCGAGACCCTGCTGCGGCACGCGGTCGCCGCGGGCGACGACAAGGTCTACGTACGGCTCTCCGCGCAGTCCAACGCACAGGCGCGCCCCGTCGACGGGGAGCGCTTCACCACCCTGCGCGAGGGCCGCTCGGGCGTCGTCGTCGCCGTGGGCCCGTCCCTCGACGCGGTGCTCGACGCGACCGAGGGGCTCGATGCGACCGTGCTGTACGCGACGACCGTACGGCCCTTCGACGCGGCCGCCCTGCGGCAGGCCACGCGGACGGCCGGGACCGACGTCGTCCTCGTCGAACCGTACCTGGCGGGCACCTCGACGGCCGCCGCGAACGAGGCGCTGTCCGACGTCCCGCACCGCATCCTGGGTCTCGGCGTGGGACGCGCCGAACTGCGACGCTACGGAACCGTCGCGGAGCACACCGCCGCGCACGGGCTCGACGCCCGATCACTGCGGGAGCGGATCTCGGCGTTCCTCGGCGGTGGACCGGTGCCGGGGCGCGTGTGAGACCGACGGGGTCGCGGTGCCGTTCGGCGGGCTACGGCCTCTCCGGGTGCGGTGGCCGCCCCGGTCCGGCCATCGCGCCCGCCACGGGGGCGGCAGGCCGTGCGTCGGCGCGTATCAGGTCGCGTATCGCGGGGACCGCGAGCAGCGCGGTCGGCACGACCAGGCTGACCGCGGCGGACACCAGCAGCACATGGCCGGCGCCCAGGGCCGAGGCGGCGGGCCCGGCGAGGGCCTGGCCGACGGGCATCATGGCCAGGGAACCCGCCACGTCGTACGCGTGGATGCGGTTCAGGACGTCGGGTGGAACCTGGGTCTGGACGCTGGTCGCCCACATCACACCCCAGAACGACATGCCCGCACCGGCGACCGCGGCGCCCGCCGCCATCAGCGGCACCCCCAGGCCGGCCCCGACGGCCGCGGGGAAGCAGACGAAGGCGAAGAGGGCGACCGCGCCGGCCCGCAGCATCCGGCGTGGCCGCAGCCGCAGCGCGAGGAAGCCGCCGACGACGGTGCCCGCGCCCAGGGCGGAGTTGACCAGGCCGTAGGAGCGCGGGCCGTGCTGCTGGACCACTTCCGTGGCCACCAGCGGGACGGTCGGCCCCCAGACGGCGATCATGTAGAGGCACCAGACGGCGATGACACCCCACAGCCAGGTCCGGGCTCTGAACTCCCGCCATCCTTCGACCAGGTCGGCCTTGAACGTCCCCGAGCCGTGGCCGGCCGTGGGGTCGCTCCCGGCGGGTAGCGCGGGCAGCCTGAGCAGCAGCAGACACAGGGCGCTGACCGCGTAGGTGGCGGCGTGGGCCGCGAACACTCCGCCGGGCGAGGCGAAGCCGACGAGGAGGCCGGCGACGGCCGGGCCGGCGAGCTGGGCGGCGGACTCGGCAATGCGTATGGCGCCGTTGGCCCCCTGGATGTCGGCGGCGAGCCGGGGCACCGTACTGGCCACGCCGGGCTGGAACACCGCGCCCGCCACACCGTTGGCGAGGCCGATCGCGCAGATCTCCCACAGCACGACGTGCCCGGAGTAGAACAGGACGGCGGCCAGTGACTGGGTGCCGAGCCGGACGAGGTCGGCGCCGATCATCAGCTTGCGGGTGCTGAACCGGTCGGCGATGACCCCGCCGAAGACCACGAGTCCGGCGAAGGCGGCGGCCGTCGAGGCCATGGCGAGGCCGACCGCGCCCGCACCGTACCCGTGTTCCAGCAGGCCCGCGGCGAGCGCGACGGGCAGCATGGTGTCGCCGAGACGGGCGACGGCTCGCGCGACGAAGAACAGCGCGAAGTCCCGCGACCAGACCGGCCGCTCCCGCGCTCCGTCCTCGGGCCCCGGCCCGGCCGCCGCCCGGGCTCCGGCGTCGGCTCGCCCACCGGCGGCGCGCGACGCACCGGCTCCGGCACCGCCGGCCTGCCGTGCCGCCTCCCCCGGTGACGACTGCGATGATGTCCCGGTCATCCCCTCGACACTCCCTCCCCGGCCGGACCCCGCCCGGTCCGTGCCCCGCTCGCCCCTGTCTCCTCCCCGCGGCGGCAGCCGAGATCCCCTCCGCGCCGACCGCCTCCGTGTTCCGGATCATGCCATGGCCCGCCGACAGCGCCCGAGGGGATTTCAGCGGGCGGTGGGCTGTCCCAGCTCGGGGTGGGCCTCCAGCAGGCGGGGCGGGGCGGCCTGGCGCCAGGAGTCGGCGAGGATGTCACGCAGTTCCTCCTCGTCGTCCAGCGCGGCGAGTCGGGCGCGGACCCAGGCGAACTGGGCCTCGTGGCCCGCGATCCAGAACTTCTCCGGTTCGGCCAGGACCAGTTCGTCGCGCTCCTCCTTGGGGCAGCGCACGGCGATGGAGGTCTCGTCCTCCGGCAGCGTGGCGAACATCTTGCCCGCGACCCGGAACGTGGGCATGCTCCAGGCGGTCTTCTCCGTCGTGTCCGGCAGGGAAAGGGCGATACGGCGTACGTCTTCGGCGTCCGGCATGGCATGCACCGTAGTCGCGGGCACTGACAGTCAGCCGCCGGCGGGTGCCCCCACGTGCTTGTAGTACAGGGTCGTCGGCCGCAGCCCGCCGCCGGGGCTCGCCGCGTAGTCGGGGATCGTCCCGGCGCGGGTCCAGCCGGCGGAGCGGTACAGGGCCTCGGCGGGGCTGCCGGTCTCGGTGTCCAGGTGCAGCAGGGTGATCCCGGCCGCGGCGGCCGCCGCCTCGGCGGTGGCCAGGAGCGTGCGGCCCAGCCCGCGTCCGCGGGCACAGCGGTGCACCATCAGCTTGACGACCTCGGCGCGGTGGCGGCTGTTGGGCTTGTCGGGGAGGGCGAGGCTCACGGTGCCGGCCGGGCCGCCGGCGTCGTACGCCACCCACACCGCGAGCCGCCCGGCGGCCACGGCCCGCGCACTCTCCCGCCACCACAGCAGGGCCTCGGCCGGTTCCATGGGCGCGAGGAAGCCCACGGAGGCGCCACCGTCCACCGTGTCGACCAGGAGCGCGGCCAGTTCCTCGGCCATGTTCTCCAGCCGGTCCGGGTCCATGGCCTCCGGGGCCGGGGATCGCGCCGTCACGGCCGCACCACCGCCAGCAGATAGCGCGCACCCATGTCGTCCGCGCACCGGAACCGCGTCGGCCCCCACACGCGCATCCGCAGGCAGTCGCCGGCCCCGAGCCGGTGGACGGTGTCCCGCACGGTCACCTCCAGGGCCCCCTCCAGCACCCAGATGTGCTGCTCCAGACCGGCGACGGGCGGACGGTCGTAGGCGATGTCGGCGCCGGCGGCGAGCCGGCCCTCGACGAGTTCGCCGCGCAGTCCGGTGTGCGGCGGCGACACCGAGCGCCGTACGAAGCCGGAGTCACGGTCCTCCCACACCGGCTGGTCGGCGGCCCGTACCAGCGGGGCGGGCTCCGCCTCGATCTCGCTGAGCAACTGGGACATGGTCCGCCCGTAGACGTGGCACAGCCGGTTCAGCAGCGCGGCGGTGGGGCTGGTCTCGGCGCGTTCCGCCCGCGACAGGGTGGACCGGCTCACTCCGCTGCGCTCCGCCAGTTCCCCCAGCGACCAGCCGCGCTCGGTTCTCAGCTGGGCCAGCCGTGCGCCGAGTCGGGCGTCCACCGGATCCGGGTTCGACGGGCTCGTCCGGTCCGTCGTCCGGTCGGGCAGGCTCATCGAGTCCGGTGAGCTCTCCTGGGTGCGTCTCATATCCGGGAAGTTACCCCGGATATGAGACAGCAGTGTTACGGAGTCCTCATTCCCGGGCGGCCTCGCCCAGGGCGTCCAGCACCGGGCGGATCAGGGGATGCTCCTCGGCGCCCCGGCGCACCGCCGCGAAGACCCGGCGCGTGGGCGCCACCCCGTCGACCGGCCGGACGACCGCGCCCCCCAGGTCCATGCCGCGCAGCGCGGAGCGCGGCACGAGGGCCACGCCGGCGTCGGCCGCGGCGAGGGCCACGACCGCGCGGAAGTCGTCGGAGGAGTGGTCGATACGGGGCTGGAACCCGGCGTTCTCGCAGGCAAGGACCACCACGTCATGGCACGGGTTGCCCGGGTAGGGGCTGATCCACGGGTCCTTGGCCAGCTCGGCCAGCGGCACCTCGGCCGCGTCGGCCACGCGGTGGGTGGCCGGGACGACCGCGTCGAAGGGCTCTGCGTACAGCGGGAGGTGGGCGAGGCGGGGATCGTCCGCGGGCGGCGCGCCCCGGTACTCCACGGCGACCGCCACGTCGACCTGCCGGTCCAGCACCATCGGAAGGCTGGCGTCGCCCTCGGCGTCCCGGACGCGGATACGGATGCCGGGCGCCGCCTCGACCAGGTGGGCCACCGCGGGTGCCACCACCTCGGCGATGCCGGTGGCGAAGGAGGCGACGGTGACCGTGCCGGCCGCGCCCGAACCGTAGGCCGCCAGCTCGGCCTCCGCCCGCTCCAGCTGGGCGAGGACGGCGTTGGTGTGGCCGAGCAGGATCTCGCCGGCCGGGGTGAGCCGTACGCCCTTCGCGCCGCGTTCCACCAGCCGGTGCCCGGTCTCCTGCTCCAGGGCCGTCAGCTGCTGCGAGACGGCCGAGGGCGTCAGGTACAGCGCGGCGGCAGCCGCCGTGACCGTACGGTGGTCGGCCACCGCACGGAGGATGTGCAACCGCCGCGCTTCGATCATGAGATCGATTATCGCAAGACCGCCGGCAGTCCGGGCCGCCGGCCGGGAGGCCGCGGGCCGGGAGGCCGCGGGCCGGGAGGCCGCCGGCCGGGAGGCCGCGGGCCGGTCAGCCGTGCGTCTCGTTCAGCCCTCCAGCTCCGCGCGGGCCGCGACGAAGGCGTCGACGGCGCGGTCGACGTCCGCGGTGGAGTGCGCCGCGGAGAGCTGGACACGGATGCGGGCCTGGCCCTGGGGGACGACCGGGTAGGAGAAGCCGATCACGTACACCCCCCGCTCCAGCAGCAGCTCGGCCATCCGTCCGGCCTTGGCCGCGTCGCCGATCATCACCGGTGCGATGGCGTGGTCGCCGGGGAGGATGTCGAAGCCCTCCTCGGTCATCCGGGAGCGGAACAGCGCGGTGTTCTCGGCCAGCCGGACCCGCAGGTCGTCGGCCGACTCCAGCAGGTCCAGCACCTTCAGCGAGGCGGCGGCGATCACCGGCGCGAGGGTGTTGGAGAACAGGTACGGCCGCGAGCGCTGGCGCAGCAGGGCGACGATCTCGGCGCGGGCGGCGACGTAGCCGCCGGAGGCACCGCCGAGGGCCTTGCCGAGGGTGCCGGTGATGATGTCGACGCGGTCCATCACGCCGTGCAGTTCGGGGGTGCCGCGGCCGCCGGGGCCGACGAAGCCGACGGCGTGCGAGTCGTCGACCATGACCATCGCGTCGTAGCGGTCGGCGAGGTCGCAGATCTCACGCAGCGGGGCCACGTAGCCGTCCATGGAGAAGACGCCGTCGGTGACGATCAGCTTGCGCCGGGCGCCGCCCTCGTTCGCCTCCTTCAACCGCTGTTCCAGGTCCGCCATGTCGCGGTTGGCGTAGCGGAAGCGGCGGGCCTTGGACAGCCGGATGCCGTCGATGATGGAGGCGTGGTTGAGGGCGTCGGAGACGACCGCGTCCTCGGGGCCGAGCAGCGTCTCGAACACACCGCCGTTGGCGTCGAAGCAGGAGGAGTACAGGATCGTGTCCTCCTGGCCGAGGAACGCCGACAGCCGGGCCTCCAGCTCCTTGTGCACCTCCTGGGTGCCGCAGATGAAGCGCACGGAGGCCATGCCGTAGCCCCAGCGGTCCAGGGCCTCGTGGGCGGCGGCGATCACCTCGGGGTGGTCGGCCAGGCCCAGGTAGTTGTTGGCGCAGAAGTTGAGGACCTCGCCGGGGCGGCCGCCCGCGGTGACCTCGACGGTCGCGGACTGCGGGGTACCGATGACCCGCTCGGGCTTGTGCAGACCGGCGGCCCGGATCTCGTCGAGGGTGGCGCGGAGGTCGTCGCGGACGGTGTCGAACATGGGGCAGATCTCCTGAAAGTGCTTGCGGATGACGGGGGTTACGCGGTCCAGTCGAGGATGACCTTGCCGCCCTTGCCGCTGGCCGCGTCCGCGAACGCCGCCTCGAAGTCGCGGTAGCCGTACCGGCCGGTGATCACCGGGGCGAGGTCGAGGCCGCCCTCCAGGAGCACCGACATGGCGTACCAGGTCTCGAACATCTCACGGCCGTAGATGCCCTTGATGGTGATCATCGAGGTGACGATCCGGGCCCAGTCCACCGAAAACTTCTCGGCGGGCAGGCCGAGCATGGCGATCCGGCCGCCGTGCGTCATGTTGGCGATCATGTCGCGCATCGCCTCGGGACGGCCGGACATCTCCAGGCCGATGTCGAAGCCCTCGCGCAGGCCGAGCGAGCGCTGCCCCTCGGCGATCGTCGACGCGGCGACATTGAGCGCGAGGCTCACGCCGATCTTGCGGGCCAGTTCCAGGCGCTCCTCGCTCACGTCGGTGATCACGACGTTACGGGCGCCCGCGTGCCGGGCCACCGCGGCGGCCATCAGGCCGATCGGTCCGGCGCCGGTGATCAGCACGTCCTCGCCGACCAGCGGGAAGGACAGCGCGGTGTGCACCGCGTTGCCGAACGGGTCGAAGATCGCGGCGATGTCGAGGTCCACCGGGACGCGGTGCACCCAGACGTTGGAGGCGGGCAGGGCGACGTACTCGGCGAAGGCGCCGTCGCGGCCCACCCCCAGACCGACGGTGGCCCGGCACAGATGGCGGCGCCCGGCCAGGCAGTTGCGGCACTTGCCGCACACCAGGTGACCCTCGCCGCTGACCCGGTCGCCGGCCTTGACGTCCACGACGTCGCGCCCGGTCTCGACGACCTCGCCGACGAACTCGTGACCGACCACGAGCGGCGTGCTGATCGCCTGCTGCGCCCAGCCGTCCCAGGCCCGGATGTGCAGGTCGGTGCCGCAGACACCGGTGCGCAGCACCTTGATCAGTACGTCACCGGGCCCGATGACGGGCTCGGGCACGTCCGCGAGCCACAGTCCGGGCTCCGCCTTCTGCTTGACCAGCGCCTTCAACGCAACGGCTCCTGTACTCGGCGCCCGGGGCGGGATCCGGGCATGCCGGAGGAACCCGCGTCCGGGGAAGGGGGTGGGATCGGACAGCAATCTGCCGTACGACGGCGCGCGGGTCCATCGAGGATTTCTTAAACGCGGCCACAGCTTTCCTTCACACCCCCTCACCTGCCGAAGCCGTCCGCCGCCCTCTCCTCCAGCCGCCGGGTGAGTTCGGCCGCCGCCGACTTGATCGTGTCCAGGCCCTCCCGGCCCCACGGGCGCGGCACGACGTCGACGACGCACACCGTGCCGAGCACCATCCCCGTGCTGTCGATGAGCGGGGCACCGAGGTAGGAACGGATGCCGAACTCGTCGACCACCGGGTTGCCCGCGAACCGCGGATAGTCGCGCACGTCCTCCAGCACCAGTGCCCTGCGCCGGGCCACCACATGGGGGCAGAAGCTGTGGTCGCGGGCGAGGTGGCGGCCCACTTCGGGGCGCGGGCTCTCGCCGTCGGCGGGAGCGAGGGCCGTCACGTCCGCCGGAACGGCACGGGCCGCCCGTCCGTCGCCGCCGTCGGCGGAGGCGACGGGGGCGGGAGCGTCGACGTTCAGGACGTCCCGTGCCGGCCGGTGCAGGCCGGCGAAGAACTGGCCGTTCTCGTGCGGGAAGTTGACCATCGCGTAGGGCGCCCGGGTGCGCTCGGCGAGCCGGTCCGCGAAGGCGTCGAGGGCCGGCTCGGGACGCTCCCCCAGACCGAGGCCGCGCAGCCGCAGGGTGCGGGCGGGGGCCTCGGTGTCCTCGGGAGTGAGCAGCAGGCGACCGGCCGGGCGCGGCGGGTCGTAGCTCATGGCCGGGCTCCGGCGCTGTGCGGGGTCTGGGCGAGGAGGTGCCGTACGAGGGTCAGCAGGGTCTGCACGCCCGAGCTGGAGATTCGGGCGTCGCAACGGACCACCGGGATCTCCGGGTCGAGGTCGAGGGCGGAGCGCACCTCGTCGGGGTGGTAGCGGTAGGCGCCGTCGAACTCGTTGACGGCGATGATGAAGGAGAGACCGCGCTGCTCGAAGAAGTCGACGGCCGCGAAGCACTCCTGGAGGCGGCGGGTGTCGGCGAGGATCACCGCGCCCAGCGCGCCCTCCGACAACTCGTCCCACATGAACCAGAACCGCTCCTGACCGGGCGTTCCGAACAGGTAGAGCACGTGCCGCGGGTCGAGGGTGATACGCCCGAAGTCCATCGCGACGGTCGTCTCGACCTTGTTCTCGACGCCGTCGAGGTTGTCGGTGCCCTCACTGACGGTGGTGAGGAGTTCCTCGGTGCTCAGCGGCGCGATCTCGCTGACGGCGCCGACGAAGGTCGTCTTGCCCACGCCGAACCCGCCCGCCACCAGGACCTTGAGCGCGGTGGGAAACGGGTCGGAGCCGCCGCCCCGGGCTTGCGTGCCGTTCTCGTGCCCGCCGTGGCCGTGCCCGCCGTAGTCGTGCCCGCCGCCGTCGTACCCGCCGCCGCGGTGGTGGCCGCCGCCGTGGTCAGAGCTGTCGTCGTAGTCCATCGAGCACTGCCTCCAGAAGAGCCCGGTCAGTGGGGTGGTGGTGGGTCACGGGGGGTTTCGTGGTGAGGGCGCCGCAGTCGACGAGGTCGGACAGCAGCACCTTGGCCACCGCCGCCGGCAACCTCAGATGAGCGGCGATCTCGGCCACCGAGACGGGTGCGAGGCACAGTTCGAGCGCCTGCCCGTGCTCGGGGCCGAGATACCCCAGCGGCGTCACCCCGGTCGCCATCACCTGCGACATGAGGTCGAGTGCGATGCTGGGCCGGGTGCGGCCGTTGCTGACCGTGAAGGGGCGCACCAGCCGTCCGGCCGCGTCGTCGAGCCAGGGCCCGTCGCCGGCCGCCGCCGCGCTCAAGGCCGCAGCGCCGGGGGTTCGACGGTGTACTGGCGGGGCGCGGTCACGAGGTAGGGACGGACGCTCTTGACCAGCATCGCCATCTCGTAGCCCAGGACCGCCGCGTCGGCCTCACGGCCGGCGAGCACGGCGAGACAGGTGCCGGAGCCGGCCGTGGTGACGAACAGCAGGGTCGAGTCGAGTTCGACGACGACCTGCCGTACGTCACCCCCGTCGCCGAAGCGGATCCCGGCGCTGCGGCCGAGGGAGTACAGGCCGGAGGCCAGCGCGGCCATGTGGTCGGCGCTGTCGGGGTCCAGGCCGTGCACGGACTTCACCAGTCCGTCGCAGGACAGCAGGACCGCGCTGGTGGTGTGCGGTACACGCTGCACGAGGCCGCTCATCAGCCAGTCGAGGTCGGACACGTGGCCGGTCGGCGCATCGCTCGCCATGGTGGATCGACTCCTTGGGGTACGAAGGTCTGCGGGAGCGCTGGAGATGGGGGTGGCAGGGGGATTGGCGGTGGACGTGGGGGCCGGTTCGGGGACGGGAGCGGTCGCGGAGACCGGCGAGGGGGCCCGGGCGGGGACGTGCCCCCGGGATCGAGGGGGCCGCGGGCCGGTCCTGCCGGTGACGCCGATCGTGCTGGTGGGGGTCATGCGGGCGGCGCGCTCCCGTCGTGCCGAGCGGTGAGGTCGGGCACGGACGGCATGGGCGCCGACAGGGGTGACGTGGGCCGCCCCTGTGTGGGCGGCACGGGTTCGGGCGAAACGGCCTGCGGGGCCGGTGGCGTGTCGTGCGGTGGTGTGTCCGTGGAGGGCGCGCCGCCCCAGGACGCGGCCGTGGTCGGCAGGGTGGCGGAGCCGGGCCCCTCGTCCGGGGGGTTCGCCGCCGTCTCCCCGTCGGCCCGTGTCCCCGCCTCGGCCGCGGTCTCCTGGTCCGGCGGGTGCGGTTGCCGGCGGTGATCGGAATCGGCGAGTCCGATCCCGCGCTGGAACGCGGCCATCAGGCCGGGGTCGTGCCCCGCGAAGGACTCGCCGCCCTGGCGGGGTGCCGGGCCGCCGCGCAACTGGGGCACGATGTGCTGCTGCGCACGGCGCTGGGGCAGTTGCGGTTTGCCCATGGTGCCGCGTACCAGGCCATCGCGCGGGCCGGGCACGACCCCCTCGTTCGCGGCCACGGTGGCGCGGTCCTCGGGCTGGATGCCGGGCACCGCCTCCGCCGGGTTCGCCCGTCCCGTACGGGCGCCGCGCCGGGGCAGGGGCGCGGGACCGCCGCCAGCCGCCGGTGGTGCCGGTGGGCCGGCCGGCGGGAGCTCGCGGGCGGGCTCCACGCCGGTGACCGCGGGCCCGTCCGTCCCGTTGCCCCCTGCCGACGGGACGGGGCCGAGGAGGTGTCCGCCGACCGGGGGAAGCGCGCCACCGGTGGGCGTTCCGGCCGGAGGACGTACGCGGACGCCGTTCGGGGCGGCCACCGTGGGGATGCCTCCGCCGAAGGACGCCGGCCCGGGTGCCCGCCCGGCCGGAGGCGCCGAGTGCCTGCCGGTACGGCCGTCACGCACGCCGCCCTGTCCATCGCCGTCCCCGGTCCGGCGATCGCCGCGGTCACCGTCGTTCCCTGCGCCGCCCTGCGCGGGCGTGCCGGGGCCGGTCGCGCCGACGGGAGCGGGGACCGGTCCGGCCGCGTACGGCGGTCCTGCCGCCGCGGTGCGGTGTGGGCCGTCGCCTGTCGCGGGCTGCGGTCGCCGCGGTGGCCGTACGTCCGCGGGAGCGTCGGCGTCCGGCCCCGGTCCGGCCCCCAGCAGCGCCTGCGGGATGACCAGGACTGCCTGTACGCCGCCGTAGATGTTCGTCTGCAACCGGACGGTGATGCCGTGCCGCTTGGCGAGTTGGGAGACGACGAACAGGCCGATCCGCCCGTCCGCGAGCAGACGGGCGACGTTGACCTGGTCGGGGTCGGCCAGCAGGGAGTTCATCCTGACCTGTTCGTCGACGGGCATGCCGAGGCCCCGGTCCTCGACCTCCACGGCGAGTCCGGAGGTGACGAGGCCGGCGCGCAGCAGGACCTGGGTCTGCGGGGCGGAGAACACCGTGGCGTTCTCGACGAGTTCGGCCAGCAGGTGGATGACGTCGGCGACGGCGTGGCCGCGCAGCCGTCCGTCGACGGGCGGGACGAGCTTGACCCTGGAGTACTGCTCGACCTCGGCGATGGCGGAGCGCAGTACCTCGGTCATGGAGACGGGGTGGCTCCACTGGCGGCGGGAGACGGCGCCGCCGAGCACGGCGAGGTTCTCGGCGTGGCGGCGGATGCGGGTGGCGAGGTGGTCGACGTGGAAGAGGCCCTTGAGCAGGTCGGGGTCCTCGATCCGGTTCTCCAGCTCGTCGAGGATGGAGATCTCGCGGTGCACCAGGGACTGCAGGCGCCGGGCGAGGTTGACGAAGACCTCGAGCTTCTGCTCGCTGCCCGCCTGGCTGGAGAGCCTGCTGGCCTGGACGACCGCGGCGACCGCCCCGTCGTGGGCGCGGGCCAGGTCGGCGGCGAGAAGTTCGAACTCGTCGGCGCCGTCCGGCGGTACGCCGCGCGGCGTGCGCTCGGGCGGGCTCTCGCCGTGGCGCAGCGCGTCGACGAGGGCTCCCAGGTCGTCCTCGCGGCGCACCGTGCCGCGGCGCAGCGCGTCGAGCCGCTCGGTCACGGACCGGGCGGCCCGGCCCGCGGCGACGGCGGCGGTGACGATGCCCGCGAGCGCCACCGCCGACGCCCCGGCGAGCACCGCCCACAGGACGGGGCCGGGGCGGGCGCCGGCGGAGCGCACCGTGAAGAGCACGGCGGCGCCCGCGGCGAGGGCGACCGCGGTCGGTGGCAGCACCGCGAGGCGGAGCAGTTGGGGCCGTATGTGGGTCTGGGGCAGCGAGGGGACGGTGCGGGCGACCGGGCGACCGTGCCGTCCGCCCTCACGGCGGTCTGCGCGGGCGGCCGGTGCACGGAGGTGAGACATCTGATCCTCGTACTGGTCCGTCGGGCCTGTGTGCTCGCACGTGGGGCGCGAGCGGGCATGCGCCATCGCTGTGCCGGTCGGCCGGTCCGCGAAGAGCGGCACAGCGTCTCCCGACGACCACTCACCGTAGTCACCCGCGCATCATGTGCGGTGGGCAGTTGACAAAATCGCCCGGGGATCACCCCGCTCTGGTATGAGGGGTCGTACGGCAGTCCGGAATCACGGGTCGTACGGCAGACCGATCTCGCCCGGCTCGGCCGGCACTCTCACTCAGTGATTCAGCGGGTCTCGCGGCCTGCCGCGAGGTGGGTGACCAGCGGGCCGAGGGCGTCGGTGCCGACGGCGGCGCGCAGGGCCGACTCGTGGGCGGCGGCGAGCGCGTCGAGCCGGGCGAGCCGGGTCCGGCCGCGCCGGGACAGGTGGACGCGGATGCGGCGCCGGTCGGTGTCGGACTGGCGGCGGTGGACCCAGCCGTCGTCGGCGAGCGTGTCGACGAGCCGGGTGAGGGATGCCTGCGGGATGAGCAGTGCCTGGGACAGCTCGCCCATCGCGCGGCCGTCGTCGGCGAGGGCGCGCATGACCCGCCACTGGTCGACCGTGCAGTGCTCCTCGTCGAGCACCGCGGCCAGGCCCTGGGCCAGCCGGCGCTGGGCCAGGGTGAGCACCTCGACGAGCGGGGTCGCGGCGGGCCGCCGGTCGCCGCCGTCCGCCGCGCCGGACGGTGCCGGGGCGGGTCCGGTCGGAGTCGGCCGTACGCGCTCCATGCGTACTCACCTCCTCCGTCGCCCGCGTTCCTGGAGCATACTCGCGGCGTGGATCTCGGCGGGGACTTCGGCGTGGACCTCCAGTCGCGGCTGCTGGAGCCGCTCGACGCGCTGCACGGGCCCTTGGACCCGGCGGCCTTCCGGCTGTGTCTGCTGGTGCCGCAGTCCGGCGCGCTGGGGATGATCGGGCCGTCCGCACTGGACGCGGCCCTGCTGGCGGCGCACGAGGTCAACGCCGGGGGCGGCATCGAGGTGTGCGGGGGCGAGGGGTGCGGACGGACGGTCGCGGGGGCGACCGGAGCCGCCCGGCCGGTCCCGGTCCGGCCCGCCGAGCGCCGGCTGGAGTTGGTGCTGGTGGACGGTGGCCGTGCGCCGCGTGCGGTGGCGGCGGAGGTCGCGGGCCTGGTCGGGGCCGGGGTGGTGGAGGCCGTGGCCGGCTTCCACGCCAGCGATGTGCACCGGGCCGTCGAGCCGGTGGTGTCCGGACGGGTGCCGTACGTCTTCACCCCGCCGCACGAGGGCGGCGGCCGGCTGCCGGGCGTGGTGTGCACCGGCGTCGACCCCGGACCGCAACTCGCCGGCTCGCTCGCGTGGCTGACGCGACGTCACCGGGTGCGACGCTGGGCCCTGGTGGGCAGTGACTACATCTGGCCGAGGGCCGTGCACGGGGCGGCACGGCGGGCGATCGCGCGGGCGCACGCCCAGGTGGTGCTGGAGAGCTGGGTGCCTCTGGGCGGGGTGGGTCCGGCGTTGCAGCGGCTGGTGGAGGAGCTGCGCCGGCGCCGGGTGGACGCGGTGCTGGTGAGCCTGATCGGCCGGGACCTGGTGTGCTTCAACCGGGGGCTGCGGCACAGCGGCCTCGATCGCCGGCTGATACGGCTGTCCGGGGCGCTGGAGGAGAACGGGCTGCTGGCCCTCGGCGGGGACGACACCGGTGGCCTGTACTCCTGCATGGACTCCTTCGCCTCGCTGGCCGAGGACCGGGCGCTGGCGTTGACCGAGCGGCACCGCGCGCTGTTCGGCCCGTCCGCGCCGGTGCTGGACGCCTACGCGCGCGGCCTGTACGACGGCGTCCACCTGGTCGCGGCGCTGGCCGCGCGCGGGGCCCTGCGGCCGGACGGCCGACTGCCCCTGGCGGTGCACCGGCTGCTGCACGGCACGGACGCGGCGGCCCGCCGGGCGTGGCGGTCGGCGCCGCTGGGGCCGTCGCACCCCCGTATGCACCTGGCCCGGGCTCAGGACGCGGAGCTGCGGGTCGTCCGGTCGTTCCCGTTCTCCGCCCGCTCCTCCGCATCGGGCGCCTCCTCCCCCGCACCGGATACTTCCATCTGGAAATAACCGGCCGTACGCTCTCCCCGCGACGCGGGCACCCGGCAGCGAGGAGAACGCGATGACCGAACAACCGGCCCCCGGCTCACTGGGGAGCTACGGCTACCGCCAGGAACTCCACCGCTCCCTGAGCTTCCGTGACCTGCTGGTCTACGGGCTGGTCTTCATGGTGCCGATCGCGCCCTTCGGGATCTTCGGCAGCGTCTTCGAGGGCTCGGGCGGCATGGTCGCGCTGACGTACGCGATCGGCATGGTGGCGATGATGTTCACCGCGCTGAGCTACGCGCAGATGGCGCGGGCGTTCCCGATGTCCGGCTCGGTCTACGCCTACGCCGGACGCGGGATCGCCGCCCCGGTCGGGTTCCTGGCCGGCTGGATGATCCTGCTCGACTACGTGCTGGTGCCCGGGCTGCTGTATCTGATCGCCGGGATCGCCATGAACTCACTGGTGCCGTCGGTCCCCGTGTGGCTGTGGCTGGTGGGCTTCGTGGTGCTCAACACGGCCGTCAACTACTCCGGTATCCGGATGACGGCGCGGGTCAACAAGGTGATGCTGCTGGCCGAACTGCTGGTGCTGGCCGTGTTCGTGGTGGTCGGTGTGGTGGCGCTGGCCCAGGGCAAGGGCCGCGGCTTCGACTTCACGGCCGTCTACAACGCCGACACCTTCTCCTGGTCGCTGGTCTTCGGCGCGGTCTCCATCGCGGTGCTGAGCTTCCTGGGCTTCGACGGCATCTCGATGCTGGCCGAGGAGAACAAGGACTCCGCGCGTGCCATCGGCCGGTCCATGGTGGCGGCGCTGCTGCTGGCGGGCGCGCTGTTCGTGGTCCAGACGTGGCTGGCCTCCCTGCTGGTGCCCGACCCCGGCGGGCTCATCAGCCGGGGCGACCCGGACGGCACCGCCTTCTACGACGCGGCCAGGGTGGCCTCCGGCGAGTGGCTGGCCACCCTGACCGCGGCGGCGACCGCCGTGGCGTGGGGCTTCGCGAACTCGCTGGTGGCCCAGGCCGCCACCTCCCGGCTGCTGTACGCGATGGCCCGGGACAGGCAACTGCCCTCGTTCCTCGCCAGGGTTCATCCGCGCCACCGGGTCCCCGTGAACGCGACCCTGCTCACGGCGGCGGTCTCCCTGGGCCTCGGCCTCTACATGAACTCCCGTGACGACGGGGTGACGTTGCTCAGCAGTCTGGTCAACTTCGGTGCCCTGACGACCTTCCTGGTGCTGCACGTGTCCGTGGTCGTGCACTATCTGATCCGCCGGCGCAGCCGCGACTACTGGCGGCACCTCATCGCGCCCGCCATCGGCTTCGCCATCCTGGCGTACGTGGTGGTCAACGCCGACATCGCCGCGCAGCGGCTGGGCTTCGTCTGGCTGGGCATCGGCGTCGTGGTGCTGGCCGGGCTGCTGCTGGCCGGCCGGCGCCCGGAGCTGCCGGCGGTGCAGAGCACGGACGAGCCGGTGGCGGCGCCGCCCCGCAACGGATAGCCCGCACCGGCACCGCACTTCCCATCCGTTTCCCGCTCGGCAGGAGGAACCATCCGCATGAACACGCCCGTCCAGGTGATCAGCGTTCCCGACGACCCGGAGCGGTACGCCTACTCGTTCGGCGGCGGGTCGCCCGTGGTGACCGTGGCGCCCGGCAGCATCGTGGAGCTGACCACCGAGGACTGCTTCGGCGGCCGGGTGCGCGGGGCGGGCGACCTGCCCAGCCGGGTGTGCACGTTCCCGTACCTGAACCCGGTCACCGGGCCCATCGCCGTCGCCGGAGCCGAACCCGGGGACGCGCTCGCGGTGCACTTCGTGGACATCTCACCGGGCCGCGACTGGGGTGTGTCCAGCACCTTCCCGCACTTCGGCGCGTTGACGGCCACCCACGCGACGGCCATGCTGCATCCCGCGCTGGAGGAACAGGTCTGGGTCTACGCCATCGACGCCAAGGCCGGCACCTGCCGCTTCGAGGCGACCCGCGGCGACTTCGCGGTGGACCTGCCGCTGGACCCGATGCACGGCACGGTCGGTGTCGCCCCCGCCGCGGGTGAACGGCTGATGTCCATCTCCCCCGGCGTCCACGGCGGCAACATGGACACGCCCGAGGTGCGTGCCGGAACCACGGTCTACTTCGGGGTGAACGTGGAGGGCGCCATGCTGGCCATCGGCGACGGCCACGCCCGGCAGGGCGAGGGTGAGGTGTGCGGGACGGCGGTGGAGACCGCCATGCACACGGTGGTGGCCGTCGACCTCGTCAAGGGCGGCGCACCGGCCGTGCCACGGCTGGAGAACGACGACTTCCTGCTGAGCACGGGTCACGCCCGGCCGCTCGAGGACGCGTTCCGGATCAGCCAGCACGACCTGGTGCAGTGGACGGCGGAGCTGCTCGGGCTGGACCAGCTGGACGCCTACCAGTTGGTCAGTCAGGCCGGGCTGGCGCCGGCGGCGAACGTCTGCGACACCCAGTACACGATGGTCGCGAAGCTGCCCAAGCGCGTTCTCGGCCGCGCCCGCGCCTACGACGGTGTCCATGACCGGCTGCGGGCGCTGGGCGCGGATCACCTGCGCAAGCGCTGAACGACCGGCGCCCGGCAGGGCCGAGGGGCACCGAACCATGTCGTGACGCAGGTGGTCCAGCCCGGCCCCGTGGGCTCTGTTCAGGCGGAGGAGGCCCGGGGCCGGGATATGGTCTAGTCCCTTTTTGGTCCAGACCATTGACCCACCCGGGGAGCGGGCGATATCCCAGAGAACACCAACCATTCCCCTGCGTAAGGGAATTGGCGAAACCCCCCTCCTCACACCGGGACTGACATGAGACTCATGCGTTCCTTCCGCGTGGCCCTGACCGCGGCCGCCACGGCCGCGGCCTCGGTGGGCCTCGCGCTGACGAGCACGGGCACGGCTCAGGCGGCGACACCGCTGCCGAGCCATGTCTTCGCCCCCTACTTCGAGGCATGGACCGGCGAGAGCCCCGCCGCCCTGTCCGCGCAGTCCGGTGCCAAGCACCTGACGATGGCGTTCCTGCAGACGGCCTCCGCGGGCTCCTGCACGCCCTACTGGAACGGCGACACGAGCATGCCGATCGCCGCCTCGACCTTCGGCAGTGACATCAGGGCCATCCAGGCCGCCGGCGGCGACGTCATCCCGTCGTTCGGCGGCTACACCGCCGACACCACCGGCACCGAGATCGCCGACAGCTGCACCGACGTCTCGCAGATCGCCGCCGCGTACGAGAAGGTCATCACCACCTACGACATCGCGCGGCTCGACATGGACATCGAGGTCGACTCGCTGGACAGGTCCGCCGGGATCGACCGGCGCAACAAGGCCATCAAGATGGTCGAGGACTGGGCGGCGGCCAACGGCCGCAAGCTCGAGATCTCCTACACCCTGCCGACCACCACCAGCGGCCTCGCGGACAACGCCGAGGCGGTGCTGCGCAACGCGGTGACCAACGGCACCCGGGTGGACGTCGTGAACATCATGACGTTCGACTACTACGACAACCAACCCCACGACATGGCGAAGGACACCCAGACCGCCGCCCAGGGGCTGTACAACACGCTGGCCTCGCTCTACCCGAGCAAGACTCCCGCGCAGCTGTGGCACATGATCGGCGTCATCGAGATGCCGGGCGTGGACGACTTCGGGCCGGCCGAGACCTTCAGCCTGGCCAACGCCCGCACCGTGTACGACTGGGCGGTCGCCAAGGGCATCAACACTCTGTCCTTCTGGGCCCTCCAGCGGGACAACGGCGGCTGCCCGGGCGGTTCGGCCGCGGACAACTGCTCCGGCATCCAACAGAACACCTGGGACTTCTCGCACATCTTCGAGCCCTTCACCAGCGGCAGCACCACCCCGTCCGACGACTTCTCGGTCGCGCTCGCCCCGGCCTCGGGCTCGGTGGCGGCCGGCCGGTCCACCACCGCCACGGTGAAGACGGCCGTGACGCGGGGCGGCGCCCAGACGGTGAACCTCAGCGTCAGCGGGGTTCCGGCGGGCGTCAGCGCCTCCCTCAGCCCGGCCTCCGTGACGGCGGGCGGCTCCTCCACACTGACCCTCTCCACGACCTCGGCGGCTCTCAACGGCACGTACACCGTGACCGTCACCGGGGCCGGCCCCGCCGGCAGCCACTCGGCGACGTACACGCTGACCGTCACCGGCAGCAGCGGCAACCAGTGCACCGCGGCCCCCTGGGACAGGACGGAGATCTACACCGGCGGGCAGACGGTCTCCCACGAGAGCCACACCTGGAAGGCCAAGTGGTGGACGCTGGGCGAGGAGCCCGGAACCACCGGCGAGTGGGGCGTCTGGCAGGACCTCGGCCCCTGCTGACCGGCGGCCCGCTCCCCCGGGACCTCCTCCCGTCCCCCCGAAGGGGTGCCTCGATCTGATCGAGACGGGACACCCCCTGGGGGCGCCGGCGCCTTCCCCCACGACCGCCGGCGCCTTCCCGGCGAGCGCCCGGAGCCCGCACCCCGAGGCGGGCTCCGGGCGCTCGCCCGCTTCCGGCGGCCCGGACGCGGCCGGCGGCGCCCCGGCGGCCCCTCACCCGGCCCCACCGGGTCACGGGTTTGTGACCCGTCCGGACGGACCCTCCGCGCGGACCACGATGAAGCCCGGCATGCGGGGAACACGAGAAGGAGATCCCGGAGCAGCTCCCCCAGGAGGTCAGTGATGTTCGAGGCCGGCGACATCCGCGAATGGCGCGGACACGACGTCGTCGATACGGACGGCGCAAAGATCGGCACGCTGGAGTCCGTCTATGTCGACACCACGACCGACCAGCCCTTCTTCGCCACGGTCACGATGGGCGTGCCGACCCGGCGCCGCCTGGCGTTCGTCCCGCTCATCGGCGCGACCGTCGGCCCGAGCTACGTGAAGGTCGCCTACCCGAAGAAGGTGGTCAAGCAGGCACCGTCGATCGACACCGACGGCGTCCTGCCCGCCACGGAGGAACCCGCCGTCTTCGGCCACTACGAGCTGGCCTACAACCCCGGCGCAGCCGGCGAGCGACGTCTGGCCCGCCGCTGACCGGGCGAGGCACCCGTCAGGGTCGCAGGACGAGCGGGCAGGGCGGCGCGGTGTGGATGTGACTCCAGAGGGCCAGGGCGGCCCCTTCGGCGCGGAGCGGCTGCGGGACGCCGTCGCGCACCTGCCCCGTCAGGTGCGTCAGGAGCTGACCCGCAGGCTCCGCCGGAGCCGACGCGCCCTGCGCGAGGAGGACGTCCGGATCGTGGAGCCGCCGCTGCTCAGGCGCGCGGTCGGGGCCTCCGCCCTCGGCAACTGCATGGAGTGGTTCGACTTCGGCGTCTACAGCTACCTCGCCGCCGTCATCGGAAAGGTCTTCTTCCCCGGCGCCTCACCGGGCGCCCAGGTGATCTCCTCCTTCGCGACCTTCGCCGCGGCGTTCGTGGTGCGCCCGCTGGGCGGTCTGGTGTTCGGGCCCCTCGGCGACCGCCTCGGCCGGCAGAAGGTCCTCGCCACCACCATGATCATGATGGCGATCGGCACGTTCGGCATCGGCGTCATTCCCGGCTACGCCAGCATCGGCCTGGCGGCGCCGGTGCTCCTGCTGCTGGCCCGTATGGTCCAGGGCTTCTCCACCGGGGGCGAGTACGGCGGGGCCACCACCTTCGTGGCCGAGTACTCCCCCGACCGCCGCCGCGGCTTCCTCTCCAGCTGGCTGGACTTCGGCACCTTCGTCGGCTACGCGCTGGGCTCCGCCCTGGTCACCCTGCTCAACTTCGCTCTGACCGATACCCAGATGATCGCCTGGGGCTGGCGCGTCCCGTTCCTGATCGCCGGGCCGCTGGGCGCCATCGGCCTGTACATGCGGCTGAAGCTGGAGGAGTCGCCCGCCTTCCAGCAGCAGCTGGACGAGCACGAGAAGAGCCTCGCCCAGAAGTCGGCGGGCAGCGAGCTGCGGGCCATCGTCAAGAACCACTGGGAGGCGTTGCTCGTCTGCATGGGCATCGTGCTGCTGTACAACGTCACCAACTACATGGTGACCGGCTATCTGCCCACCTACCAGACGGAGACCCTGCACCGCTCCAGCGGCTCCGCGGACCTCCTGGTGCTGGTGGGCATGGTCTGGATCGTGCTGCTGATCACCTTCATCGGCCGGCTCAGCGACCACGTGGGCCGCCGCCCCGTCTACGCGGTGGCGGCCGCCGCTATGATCGTCCTCTCCGTCCCCGCCTTCCTGCTGATCAGGATGCACGGCACCTGGCCGCCGGTCCTCGGCGTGCTGATCCTGTCCTCCCTGCTGGCCTGCTTCGCCGCGCCCAGCGCCGCGACCCTGCCCGCGCTCTTCCCGACCGCCGTCCGCTACGCGGCGATGGGCATCGGCTTCAACTTCGCCGTCGCCGCGTTCGGCGGCACCACCCCGCTGGTCACCGCGGCCCTGGTCAACGGCACGGGTGACGCCATGATGCCCGCCTACTACCTGATGCTGGCCGGCGCCGTCGGCCTGCTGACCGTGAAGTTCCTGCCGGAGAGCGCCCAGGTGCCGCTCAACGGCTCTCAGCCGATGGTGGGCTCCGAGCGGGAACAGCGCGAACTGATCACCGTTTCCGAGGCTCTCCACCGCGCCGACCGGGAAGCGGCCTGAGGGTCCACGGACCGGCCGACCGGCGCGAGACGGCTCCGGAACCACAGGCACGGACCCCGCACGAGCGGTCCTGCGGCCTCAAGGGCGGTCCGAAGGCGGTACGTGGATCAGCGTGTCCTCGACCAGGTCCCCCTGGCCCGGGAGCATGAACCCGCACAGCCGGTCCACCGGCGTGTACACGGGGCGGCCGTCCTCCTCGACGCCGTCCTCGTCGGGGAACTCCTCCAGCCGCTCGAACGGCTGGATGACGAACGGGTGGACGGGCGGATCGACCGTGAGCGAGTCCGGGTGCCACTGCCACACCGACCCGTAGTGCCGGTTGTGGACCTCCCCCAGATACCAGGAGGCGACCTGGAGAAAGTCGCCGCCCTTGTCGGCGTCCGCCCTCGCGCAGCTGCCGTCGTAGACGTTCCGCACCAGCTCCTGAAGGCGTCCGATGGACGCCGGCGCGAAGTCCCAGCCACCGTTGTGGCGTTCGCTCCAGGCCGGGAACTTCTTCCGCATCGACTCCAGCCAGCCGTTCAGCAGCGGATTGTCCGACCGCAGCCGGTCCAGCTCCCGCAGGCTCTCGTACTCCTCTTCGGTCATGACAACCGACCGTAGCCTCCGCCGGGAATCGCCCTTGTAACGGTCCTGCGAACGAACCGAGTTGACCGTGTACGCGTCGAACGGGTCGGCGACTCCCGCACACAGGAACTTCTTAAGGTAGGGGTTGCTCTGCGACGTCACACACAGCACGGGGGCCCCTGACGCCACAGAGCCCTGCCTCGCTGGGCCCCCAGGGGGACACACGCATCGTGACTTTATCGACCAGAACAGGGCGACTGCGCGCTCTGGGCCGCTCCTCGCTCACTCTGCTGTGCGCATCCGTCGTGGCCGTCACCGGCCTGACGTCCGCGCAGGCCGCTCCGGCGCCCAAGCCGCTGGATCCGGGCAAGCGCTGCGACGAGATGTACGGCCTGCCCAGCGGCACCAGCCCGACCGTCCCGCTGCCGCGGTTCGACGCCTCCCGCGCCAAGTCCCAGTGGGACACCTACGAGTACGTCAACCCGGCCAAGCAGTGGGACGGCCTCCAGGGCCCGTCCCAGGAGGACATCGACCGGCTGGACAAGCTGGCGAAGCAGCCTCCGAAGTCCAAGCCGGTCGACCGGATCTGGTGGTCCTGGCTCCAGGCCAGGAAGAAGAACCCCAGCGCGTGGGCGAAGTTCACGGACTGGCGTGACGCCAAGTACATCACCAACTCCGGGAACTACCCGCGGGGTTACGCTTTCGAACGCAAGGTGATCAAGGACCACGGGCTGGTCGGACCGGACTGGATCTGCCAGAAGGAGGTCGAGTTCAAGGACCCCGACACCGGCAAGACCTACCGGCGCAAGCTCGACGCCTACAACACGCGGACGAAGCAGATCCTGGAGATCAAGTCCAACGGCTCCCCGGAGCGGGAGCGGATACCCAAGGACCGGGCGTGGGCCAAGGACCCCGCCTGGAAGGACTCCCGGATGAAGTATGTCTTCGCCGAGGAGCAGAAGAGCGACGCGAAGAACTTCCTGCGAGAGCTGAGGCAGACCGCCGGCGGCAACCGGGTCACCGAGTACAACTACCGCTCCGACCGCGTGGAACTCGCCCCGAAGGGCGGCCAGCGGGCGACGAGCAACCTGTTGCAGCCACCCGGCCGGTCCGGCAGCAGCCGGGGCGGCGCCACCGACCTCATCCGCCAGTCCCGGCCGACTCCGGCGGACATGGCGCGGCAGCTGGAGCGCACCCGGATGGCCAATCCGGGCGGTCTTCCGCGCGGCCCCGGCGGTGTGGACTTCTCCACCTTGGACCTGAAGTACATCGGCAAGCCGGTCAAGGGCAAGGGCGTCGACTTCGCGTTCGACGCGAAGGAGGATCCCAGCGAGCGGTCCGGCTGGGGCGGCAAGGCGAAGGCCCAGCTCATCTCCGACGCGTTCTTCACCTGGCTGGCCCTGACCCCCGACAAGTTCTGGGTCAACCTCAACCCGGACGAGCCCGACCGCATCATGGACGCGAAGTTCGGCAGGACCGACGCCGGTCGCGTGCTCCTGGAGGCCGACCTCCAGATGAAGCACGACTTCTACAAGGCCATGGACCCCAGGACCGACCTGGGCAAGCGGTACTGGGCGGCCCTGCCCAAGGAGAACGGCCGCCCGTGCATGCCCGGTCTGCGCAACTGGATCGAGCCGAAGACCGCGCAGGTCCGCGAGCAGGACGGCGGGATCTACATCCTCGACACCCCGCTGCGCCTGAAGTCGACCGCGCAGACCACGCGCACCCCGGGCCCCGGCGAACCGATCTGCACGCCGGACGAGGCGGAGACCGAGGCGGCCCAGCGCGTCATCGACCGCATGATCGTGCCCGCGGTGGAGAAGACCATCAACACCGCGCCCCAGTACGCGGATCTGCGGCGCGTCTACACCGCCCGGGTCGCGGCCGAGTACATCCGCCAGCAGGACGCCAAGTCGCCCACCGACTACCACAAGATCATCGACAGTGGTGACGTCTCCCGCTGGCCGCTGCGCGCCCCCAACCAGAACTGGACCCGCGAGGCCCTGTTCCAGAAGTACCGCTACATCTACACGCACGGCGAGTTCCAGTACGACATCCCCGCGAACGGCACCACGCAGATCTACATCGTGGGCGGCGTCGACATGAGCAAGCAGCCCAAGCAGAACGTCAGCAAGGCCCGCTTCACCGCCGAGCACCGCTATCTGCCCCGGCAGACGCAGACCGGCGTGCGGACCCTCACCGACGACACCGACGCGAAGGGACGCCTGATCCTCGGTGGCACCACCGCCGCCGATGACACCGGCGGCGGTGGTGGGGAACCGCCGACGCCCACCCCGTCGCACACCACCGCACCGACGCCCTCCCCGACCCACAGCGGTCAGGGCGGCAGCACCCCCACCCCGGCACCGAGCGCCGGCGCCCCCACCTCCCAGGCCCCCGCGCCCGGCGAGCCGGGCGGCGACCTCGCCCACACCGGCAACGACGCCCCGATCGGCCTGATCAGCGGCATCGCCGCGGTACTCGCCGTGGCCGGCGGAGCCCTGCTGTGGTGGATGCGGCGCCGGAAGACCGCCCGGGAGTAGTTCCCCCGGCGAGGGAACACCACCCTGGGGCCCGCACGCAGCCGGCGTGCGGGCCCCTCGCGTTGCCGTGCCACCGCGTCCGCCGGCCGCAAGTGGCTCTCGAAACTTTCGAAGCCCAAGACCAGTCGACGATCCGTCAGGTGCGCAACTCCTTGCCCTGCCCGAAAGAGAACGCCGGTCAGATCGCGAGAAATAGCCTTTGACCAGGCACTACGATCTCACCGGCAAAATTCACCAGCCAGAAAGATTTCGAGACCCCTACCGAAACTGTTGACACCCGCTGGCCACGGTCGGCGCGGTGCCCGGACGGGCACGGCGGCGAGGTGAGTGCGGTCTGGTCGGCGATGGCGAGGTCGTCGCATCGTGTGGCCGGGCCGCGCCACTGCTCCAGCCGGTTGCGACAGCCTTCGGCGGTGGTGCGCTGTCCGTGGGCGGCGGCCGGAACTCGGAGGCCCGTTCCTGGATCTGCCGGCGCACCGGCCCGTCGACGACCCGCAGGACCGGCTCTCGCTCGGCCTCCGAGACGGCGGCGAGGATTTCCGTCGGGCGCCGCAGCTCCCCCGCGCTCATCCCTCGCCCACGAGATCCAGATCTTCGCGTGACGCGGCCGGCAGGATCTCCGGAACCGGCCACTCGCGGCTGAGCGGCAAGGACACGTCCCGCCACCAAGGACGCGCCGGCAGGTCGCCGGCAGGCTCGAAGGGCCGGCCTGGAACGGGCAGAGCGACCGCCTGTCCGACCGCACCGGCCGCGGCCAGCGTCCACTCCCCCGGCTCGGCCCAGGGATGCGGGGCGAGGTTGAAGGTGGCCCAGTGGATGGGCAGGAGAGCGCCGCGCGGCTCACCGCCCTGGAGGTCGAGGTGGGCGCGCAGTGCCTCCTTCGGGGTCATGTGGATGTCGGGCCAGAAGTCGGAGTACGCGCCCAGCTGGATCATCGTGGCGTCGAAGGGGCCGTGCTCGGCGCCGATGTGCTGGAAGCCGTCGAAGTAGCCGGTGTCACCGCTGTGGTAGACGCGGTGCTCCTCGCCCGCGACGACCCAGGACGCCCACAGTGTGTGCTGGGTGTTGCGCAGGCCGCGGCCACAGAAGTGGCGGGCCGGCGTGGCGGTCAGGGTGAGCCCACCGACCTCGGCCGACTCGTGCCAGTCGAGTTCGCGCAGTCGGTCCGCGGACACGCCCCAGTGTTCGAGGTGGGCGCCGACGCCGAGCGGCACGGCGAAGACCGTGTCCGTGCCGGCCAGTTCCTTGATGGTGGGCATGTCCAGATGGTCGTAGTGGTCGTGCGAGACGACGACCACGTCGACCGGGCCGAGGGCCGCCGGCGGCAGGGGAACCGGATGCAGACGGCGGGGGCCGGCGAAGGGGAACGGGGAGCAGCGCTCGCCCCACACCGGGTCGAAGAGCACCCGGTGGCCGTCGATCTCCGCGAGGACGCTGGAGTGCCCGAGCCAGGTCAGGCGCAGGCCCGTCGCCGGGGGCCGGGCGAGGTCGGCGAACGTGGTCGGGTGCACCGGTACGGGGCCCCGCGGGGAGCGGTGCGGGCGCTGCTCCTTGTCGAAGTAGACCTTGGCGAAGTCCAGCATCGAGCCGGAGGGCCGGATCCGCGCGGCGCCTCCGGGGTTCTGGAAGACGCCGTCCTTGAAGTGGGGGGACCGACGGATGCGCGCCATGCGCTCTCCGTCGGGGTCCGCGCCGAAGGCCGGGGGCCCCAGCGCACGCAGTCCGGAGCTCAGGGATCGGATGCCGGCCACGGTGCCTCCCAATGGAGTCGGTGAGGCCTTCCATTATGAAGGGACCCTCCGACGGCCCGGCCGGGGCCGGGGCGCCGAATCGCCGCGGGCGGCCGGACGTCGTCCGTTTCCGCTCTCCGTCCCGCCCGTTGCCCCGCGTTCCGCGCTGCGTCCCGTCCGCCGCCCGCGCTCCGCGCTCGTCTCCGGCCGGGTCTCGCGCGCGCATTTCCTCCGGGTCAGGAGCCACTGAGGTGACCGCGTGGCGAGAGTGCGGTTGAGCGTGGCCGAGCGGCGCGAGGAACTGCTGCGTGCGGCCATCGGGCAGATCGAGGCGCGCGGTGTGGCGGCGGTACGGATCTCCGACGTGGCCTCGGTGCTGGGGGTGAGCAACGCACTGGTCCTCTACCACTTCTCGACGAAGGAGAAGCTGGTCGCCGCCGCGTTCGCGCACGCGGCCGAGGACGACCTCGCCCGGCTGCGCGAGTTGCTCGGCCGGCGTATCACGGCGCTGCGCCGGCTGCGGGCCGCCGTGCGCTGGTACGCGCCCACCGGTACGGCCAAGGGATAACGGCTGTGGATCGAGGGCTGGGCGGCCGCGCTGCGCGAGCCCGCTCTGCGGGACGTCGCACGCCATCTCGACCGGCAGTGGAAGGCGGCCGTCGCCGACGTCGTCGCCGACGGGGTGGCGGCCGGCGGGTTCCGGTGCCCGGACCCGGCGGCCACGGCCCTGCGTCTGACGGCCCTGCTCGACGGACCGGCCGTACAACTGACGTCCTACGGGGGCACGGTGTCCCGGGCCCGGGCCCGGGAGTGGGTGGACGAGGCGCTCGCCCGCGAACTCGGTCTGGAGCGGGAGGCGTTGACTGCGTCCGTCATACGGTGACGGTACGGCCGACACCGCCACGGGGTGACGGTGCGGCCGACAGCGTCGCGCGAGGCCGGGACGGCGCAGGTGGTGCGGCGTGGCAGGGGCGGGCCGGGCCCGGGTGCCCTGTCCCGCCCCGGCACACCCGCCTTGCGGCCGTGTCCGTCAGGCCACCGGTGCGATCCGCGTCCTGATGTCGTCCGGGGACAGCGTGCCCTTGGCCGTCACATGGTCGCCCGACGACTGCCCTCGCAGGCGGCGGCCGATCCACGGCACCAGGTACTCCCGCGCCCAGTGCACGTCGTCGCGGCGGATCTCCAGGGTGCCGCGGGGCGGCAGCGGCGGCCAGGGCTGCTCCGGGTCGGCGGGGACGTCGAGATGGAGGAGCTGGCCGGCGCGCAGGGCCACGCGGGTGTGTCCCTCGGGTGAGAGGTGCAACCGGTCCTCGTCCCAGGCGCGGCGGTCCTGGACGGCCCGCAGGGACCACAGGTCGAGCACGGGGCAGCCGTAGCGGTCGGCGATGGCCCGTACGTGGCCGTTGTAGGTGGCGATCTTGCCGCGCAGGTGCTTGAGCACGGGCACGCCCCGGGTGTCGAAGCCGGTCGTCACCATGACGGTGCCGGCGGCCGAGGCGAGCCGGGCGACCGCCTTCTCGAAGCGTTCCGCCACGTCGTCCGGGTCCGTGCCGGGGCGGATGATGTCGTTGCCGCCCGCGCTGAACGTGACCAGGTCGGGGGCGAGTTCGACGGCCCGCGGGACCTGCTCCGCCACGATCTGGTCGAGCAGCTTTCCGCGCACGGCGAGGTTGGTGTATTGGAAGTCGCCCTCGGGCCGCCGGTCGGCGAGCAGGACGGCGAACCGGTCGGCCCAGCCGACGAACGCCCCGTCGGGGCCGGGGTCGCCGACGCCCTCGGTGAAGCTGTCCCCCACCGCCACGTACGACCCGATCACTGATCTGCTGTCACTCTTCGAATCGTCTGCCACGTCGGCCCATCATTCCCCTTGGAATGTGACCTACGCGACCGTAGGCAAGGGTTGACGGGCGGTGAGAAAAGCCACTCCGTCTTCGGTGCCCGGCCGGGAATACCTGACCGGGGGCCCGGGGACACCTCGTTGCCCCAGGAAGCCGTGTCGTATCGTCGAAGCCGTGCCCGCCGGCGAACGGTGACGGCGGGGCCGAGAGGGAGGAGTCCCCGTGACGCAGCAGGTCCCGTCGACCGAGCCGGAGCTGGCCGGTGTGCGCAACTTCCGTGATGTGGGCGGGCTGCCGACCGTGGACGGACGCAGGGTGCGGAACGGGATGCTGTTCCGCAGCGGCCACCTGGCTCACGCGACCGAGGAGGACGCGGCCTTCCTCGCCTCCCTGGGCCTGCACACGATCTTCGACTTCCGCAACGCGGCCGACAAGAAGCTCGACGGGCCCGACGTCGAGCTGCCCGGCGTGCGCAACGTGGGCGTGCCACTGAGCGATCCGGCGGACGGCGCCGAGTTCTGGAAGATGGTCCGCGACGGCGACCTCGACCAGCTGCGGGGGATCCTCGCGGACGGCAAGGGCGTGGCCCGAATGGTCGCCTCCTACCGCACCATCATCAAGGAGCGCACCGGCGAGCACTCCCAGGTGCTGCACGCGCTCGCGGAGGACAGCGTGCCGGCCCTGATGCACTGCGCCGCAGGCAAGGACCGTGCCGGTCTCTCGATCGCCGTGACCCTGCTCGCCCTGGGCGTGGAGCGGGACGCGATCGTGGCGGACTACCTGGAGTCCAGTGCCAAGCACCGCCGCTACAAGGTGCACCGCAGCAGCACCTCGTCCTCGGCCTACTCCCCCGAGGTCATGGAGCTGCTCGACCCGCTCTTCGACGCCCGCGCCGAGTACCTGACGGCGGCCATGGAGACCATGGAGGAGACCTGGGGTGGCGTCGACGCCTACCTGGAGCGGGGGCTGCGGCTCGCCCCCGAGACCCGGGAGCGGCTGCGGGCGCGGCTGCTGGACTGAGTCGCTGCCGCGCGGCCGCGCCCCGTGGCGGCTACTTGGCGCCGATCTCGAACAGCAGCCAGATGAACGCGGCGAACAGGTGCCCGACGGCGATGTAGATGATCAGGCGGACCCACAGGGCGCGCGGAAACTTGTCTTCCATGTTGCTCATGGCGTCTCTCCTATGTGAGGGCCCAGGCACAGCGTGGCGGTGGGACTCTGCAGCAGGGTGTGGACGAACAGCAGTTCGAGTCCGTCGGGGTCCTCGGCGGCGATACGGTGCGGGGTCAGCGAGTCGAAGTGCGCGCTGTCGCCGGGCGAGAGCAGGTACGTTGTGTCGCCCAGGCGCAGCCGCAGCCGTCCCTTGAGGACGTAGAGCCACTCCTCGCCGGGGTGCACGCGCACGATGTCGCCCTGGGAGCGCTGCGGGACACGGACCCGCAGCGCCTGCATCCCGCGGCCGGGTGAGCCGGCCTGCCAGTAGGTCCAGCCGCCGGCCTCGGTGGGTTCCATGTCCGCGACGCGGACGATCGCGTCACGGTCGGCCACCGTCTCGCCGAGCAGTTCGGAGACCGTCGTACCGTAGATACGGGCCAGCGCGAGCAGCATCGGCAGTGAGGGCTGGCGCTGCCCGGTCTCCAGGCGGGAGAGGTGGGCGGGCGACAGCCCGGCGGCGCGTGCCGCGGCCTCCAGGGTGAGAGAGGCGCGTCGGCGCAGCGCCCGCAGCTGGGGCGCCACGGCGGGCAGGCTCTGCGCCTGCCCCTCCGGGGGCCCGGAGTCGGGGGAGCTCATGGCTCCATTGAGCCGCACTCTTGCCCCTCAGGCAAATTTCTTGCCTGAGGGGCAAACTCGGAAGGAACCGGGTCCGTACCGCCCGAGCCCTGGCCGGGCCCCTGTCGTCACACTCCCGCCCCCAGGGCGGGCGGGAGTGTGACCACAGGGGCCTGAGCCGCAGTGCCTACCGGTTGGCGACCGCCTGCTTGACCAGCGTCTTTCCGAAGTCCCACATCAGTCCGCCGCCGTGTGCGTCGTCCATCACGGCGGTGAAGGCGTCCATGAACCGCTCGACGTCCGCCTCCCCGATGACCAGCGGCGGGATCAGTTTGATCACCTCGAGGTGGTCCCCGGAGACCTGGGTGAGGATCCGGTGCCGCTGGAGCAGCGGCACGACCACCATCTGCGCGAACAGGCCCTTGCGGGCGGCCTGGAGCATGGTCCACCGGCCGCGCAGCTTCAGTGACTTCGGCCGGCCGAACTCGATGCCGATCATCAGGCCCCGGCCGCGCACGTCGGCGAGCAGCTCGTAGCGGCCGACCAGTGCCGCCAGCCGGGACTTCAGCAGCTCGCCGGTGGCCCGCGCGTTGGCCACGATCTGCTCGTTCTCCATCACCGACAGCACCGCGAGCCCCGCAGCCATGGCCTGGGCGTTGGACCCGAAGCTGGCCGAGTGGATCAGCACCCGGTCGATCGAGGAGAAGACCTTCTTGAAGATCCAGTCCCTTCCGAGGGTTGCGCTGACCGGCACATATCCGCCGGAGAGCGCCTTGGCCACGCACACCAGGTCCGGCTCGACGCCGTCCTCGTGCTGGTAGGCGTAGAAGTCGCCGGTGCGGCCGAGACCGGTCTGCACCTCGTCGGCGATGAGCAGCGCCTTGTGCTTGTGCAGCAGCTCCTGGGCGGCGCGCAGATAGCCGGGCGGGGCCTCGTGCACGCCCTTGCCCTGGATCGGCTCGACGATCAGGGCGGCCACGTCGCCCCTCTTCAGCTCCCGGGCGAGCGCGTCGAGGTCGCCGAGCGGGACGGCGGTGTCGGGCAGCAGCGGGGCGAAGCCCTCCCGGAAGCCTTCCTCGCCGTTCACCGACAGGGAGCCGGTGGTCAGGCCGTGGAAGGAGTGCTCGCAGTACAGGATCCGCGGCTTGCCCGTGGCGCGGCGGGCGAACTTCAGCGCGGTCTCCACCGCCTCCGTCCCGCTGTTGCCGAAGAACACCCGGTCCAGGTGCGGGCTGTGGGTCAGCAGCCGCTCCGCCAGCAGCCCGGGCAGCGGCTGGCAGTCGAAGCGGGTCAGATCGGCGAGCGAGGCGTCCAGGACGTCGTGCAGCGCCTTGCGCACCACGGGGTGGTGCCGCCCCAGGCCCATCACCCCGAACCCGGCGAGCATGTCCAGATAGTCGTTGCCCTCGGCGTCCCAGAAGTGGGCGCCCTCCGCCCGCTCGTAGACCTTGTCGAAGCCGATGGTGTGCAGCATGCGCGGCAGTTGGTGGTTCAGGTGCTTGGCGTGCAGCTCGTAGCGCTCGGCGCCGCGCTCGGCCAGCAGGGCGCCGAGGTCGAACTCCGTGGTCATTCAGTCTTCTCCTTGACTGCCGTGACGGCCGGGGCGCTCTGCTGGGCCGGGACCGTACGCTTCGGCCTGGCGCCGGCCGCGTCCGTCACCGCCAGGCTCGCGCTGATCCGTCCGGCGATCTCGACCGGCGTGAGGCCGATGTCGGCCAGCACCTCCCCGCGCTTGGCGTGCGCCAGGAACTGCTCGGGGATGCCGAACCGCCGTACCGGTACGTCCACGTCGGCGTCGCCCAGCGCCAGGGCGACCGCGGAGCCCACCCCGGCCGCCCGGCTGTTGTCCTCCACGACGGCCACCAGCCGGTGCTCGGCGGCCAGCCCCGGCAGCGCCGGGTCCACCGGCTTGACCCAGCGCGGGTCGACGACCGTGCAGCCGACGCCACGCGCCTGGAGCAGCTCGGCGGCCTGGAGGCACACCGGTGCCATCACGCCGACGGCCACCAGCAGCACGTCGGACCGCTCCGCGCGGTGCAGGACGTCCATGCTGCCCACGTGGTCCACGGCCGGGATGTCGGGGCCGACCGTCTCCTTCGGGAAGCGCACCAGCGTCGGTGCGTCGTCCACGGCGACGGCCTCGCGCAGCTGGGCGCGCAGCTGGTCGGCGTCGCGCGGCGCGGCGATCCTCAGGCCCGGCACGACCTGGAGCACGGACATGTCCCACATGCCGTTGTGGGAGGGCCCGTCGACGCCTGTCACGCCGGCCCGGTCCAGGACGAAGGTGACTCCGCAGCGGTGCAGCGCCACGTCCATGAGCAACTGGTCGAAGGCGCGGTTGAGGAAGGTGGCGTACACCGCGACGACCGGGTGCAGGCCCCCGGTGGCCAGGCCCGCCGCGGAGACGGCGGCGTGCTGTTCGGCGATGCCGACGTCCCACACCCGGTCCGGGAAGCGCTCGGCGAACTTGCCCAGGCCCACCGGGTGCAGCATGGCGGCGGTGATCGCCACGACGTCGTCGCGCTCCTCGCCGATCTTCGCGATCTCGTCGCCGAACACGGAGGTCCAGGAGGGGCCGCTGGACGGGACGAGCGGTTCGCAGGTGAGCGGGTCCATCACTCCCACGGTGTGGAAGTGGTCCTCCTCGTCGGCCAGGGCGGGTTCGTAGCCGCGCCCCTTCTCGGTGAGGCAGTGCACGAGCACCGGCCCGTGGAAGCGTTTGGCGCGGCGCAGCGCCGACTCGACGGCCCGCACGTCGTGCCCGTCGATCGGACCGAGGTACTTCAGGCCCAGGTCCTCGAACATGCCCTGCGGGGCAAAGGCGTCCTTGAAGCCCTTCTTGGCGCCGTGCAGTGACTCGTAGATCGTGTTGCCGACGACGGGGGTGCGCTGCAGGACGTCCTTCCCCCAGGCCAGGACCTTCTCGTAGCCGTCGGTGGTGCGCAGGGTGGCCAGGTGGTTGGCGAGGCCGCCGATGGTCGGCGCGTACGACCGCTCGTTGTCGTTGACGACGATGATCAGGGGCCGGTCCCGGGCGGCCGCGATGTTGTTGAGCGCCTCCCAGGCCATGCCGCCGGTCAGCGCGCCGTCCCCGATCACGGCCAC
The DNA here is from genome assembly GCF_053589015.1 of Streptomyces sp. NPDC003393. Taxonomy (NCBI): domain Bacteria; kingdom Bacillati; phylum Actinomycetota; class Actinomycetes; order Kitasatosporales; family Streptomycetaceae; genus Streptomyces; species Streptomyces sp. NPDC003393. Next base: position 91,161 of record NZ_JBSFRB010000038.1, read on the forward strand.
GACGTGGCCCTTCTCCCCCTGCACCTGGCGCGCCTTGGCGAGTCCGTCGGCCCAGCCCAGGGCGGTGGAGGCGTGACTGTTCTCGATGATGTCGTGCTCGGACTCCTCGCGCGAGGGATAGCCGGACAGGCCTCCCTTTCCGCGCAGCTTGGAGAAGTCCTGACGTCCCGTCAGCAATTTGTGCACATAACTCTGATGACCGGTGTCCCACAGGATCCGGTCCACCGGCGACTCGAAGACCCGGTGCAGTGCGATGGCGAGTTCCACCACCCCCAGGTTGGGCCCGAGGTGACCCCCGGTCCTGGCTACCGCGTGCACCAGGAAGTCACGTATCTCGTCGGACAGTTCCCCGATCTCCGCCTCGGACAGCGCCTTCAGGTCGCGTGGTCCCCGGATGCTCTCCAGAATGGTCACGCAGGGCCCCCTCTCGGTCCGTGCCGTGTATCAACTCACTGTCACTGTCGGTGTCCCCATGACGGTGGGGGCGCCCGCGACCTTGTTCCGCTCCGTCTCCTCGGCGATCTTCATGGCCTCCTCGATCAGGGTCTCCACGATCTTCGACTCGGGGACGGTCTTGATGACCTCGCCCTTGACGAAGATCTGCCCCT
>NZ_JBSFRB010000039.1:0-90801 GCF_053589015.1 Streptomyces sp. NPDC003393
TCGACCTTCTCCAGCAGCTCCCAGCCCTCGGCGTAGGCCTGCATCATCGCGTACTCGATGCCGTTGTGGACCATCTTCGCGAAGTGCCCGGCGCCCACCTTGCCCGCGTGGACATAGCCGTACGGGCCCTCCGGCTTGAGCGCGTCGAAGACCGGCTTGACCTGTTCGACGTGCTCCTTGTCGCCGCCCACCATGAGCGCGTAGCCGTTCTGCAGGCCCCACACACCGCCGGAGACGCCCGCGTCGATGAAGCCGATGCCCCGCGCGTGCAGCTGCTTGGCGTGCTTCTCGTCGTCCGTCCAGCGGGAGTTGCCGCCGTCCACGACGAGGTCGCCGGGCTTGAGCAGGGTGGCCAGCTGGTCGATGACGTGCTGAGTGGCGCCGCCTGCGGGAACCATCACCCAGACGATGCGCGGCTGGGGGAGCTGGTCCACGAGGTCGACCATGCTGGGGACATCGGACACCTCGGGGTTGCGGTCGTAGCCGACCACCGTGTGGCCGGCGTTGCGCAGGCGCTCGCGCATGTTGCCGCCCATCTTGCCCAGGCCGATCAGGCCCAACTGCATCGATGCCATGTCAGTTCACTTCCTGAGTGTGCGGTACGCGGCCACGAGGGCGGCGGTGGAGGCGTCCAGACCGGGCACGTCCGCGCCCCGGGTCAGGGCGGGTTCGACGCGCTTGGCCAGCACCTTGCCGAGCTCGACGCCCCACTGGTCGAAGGAGTCGATGTTCCAGATCGCGCCCTGCACGAACACCTTGTGCTCGTAGAGGGCGATCAGCTGGCCGAGGACGGAGGGGGTCAGTTCGGTCGCCAGGATCGTGGTGGTGGGGTGGTTGCCGTGGAAGGTGCGGTGCGGAACCTGCTCCTCGGGCACCCCTTCGGCACGCACCTCCTCGGGCGTCTTGCCGAAGGCCAGCGCCTGACCCTGGGCGAACAGGTTCGCCATCAGCAGGTCGTGCTGCGCCTTGAGTTCGTCGCTGAGCTCGCCGACCGGATTGGCGAAGCCGATCAGGTCCGCCGGGATCAGCTTGGTGCCCTGGTGGATGAGCTGGTAGTAGGCGTGCTGACCGTTGGTGCCGGGGGTGCCCCAGACCACCGGGCCGGTCTGCCACCGCACCGGCTCGCCGTCACGCTGCACCGACTTGCCGTTGGACTCCATGTCCAGCTGCTGGAGGTAGGCGGTGAACTTCGACAGGTAGTGCGAGTAGGGCAGCACCGCGTGCGTCTGCGCGTCGTGGAAGTTGCCGTACCAGACGCCGAGCAGGCCCAGGATGAGCGGGGCGTTGGCCTCGGCGGGCGCGCTGCGGAAGTGGTCGTCGACGATGCGGAAGCCGTCGAGCATCTCCCGGAACCGGTCGGGACCGATGGCGATCATCAGGGACAGGCCGATGGCGGAGTCGTAGGAGTAGCGACCGCCGACCCAGTCCCAGAACTCGAACATGTTGTCGACGTCGATGCCGAACCCGGCGACCTTCTCCGCGTTCGTCGACAGCGCCACGAAGTGCTTGGCGACCGCCTTCTCGTCGCCGCCCAGGCCCTTCAGCAGCCAGGAGCGGGCCGAGGTGGCGTTGGTGATCGTCTCGATGGTGGTGAAGGTCTTGGACGCGACGATGAACAGGGTCTCGGCCGGGTCCAGGTCGCGGGTGGCCTCGTGCAGGTCGGCCCCGTCGACGTTGGAGACGAACCGGACCGTCAGGTCGCGGTCGGTGTAGGCGCGCAGCACCTCGTAGGCCATCGCCGGGCCCAGGTCGGAGCCGCCGATGCCGATGTTGACCACGTTGCGGATCCGCCGGCCGGTGTGCCCGGTCCACTCCCCGGAACGGACCCGGCCGGCGAAGTCGCTCATCTTGTCCAGCACCGCGTGGACCTGGGGCACGACGTTCTCGCCGTCGACCTCGATCACCGCGTCCCGCGGCGCGCGCAGCGCCGTGTGCAGCACGGCCCGCCGCTCGGTGACGTTGATCTTCTCCCCGCGGAACATGGCGTCCCGCAGCCCGGCCACGCCGGTCGCGGCGGCCAGCTCCCGCAGCAGCCGCAGAGTCTCGTCGGTGACCAGGTTCTTGGAGTAGTCGATACGCAGGTCACCGACGCGCACCGTGTAGCGCTCCGCGCGGGACGGGTCCGCCTCGAACAGCTCGCGCAGATGCGGCTGCGAGCGGGCACGGTGGTCCTCCAGGGCGGTCCACTCCGGCCGCTGGGTGAGCTCGGGGGTGTCGGGCATGTCAGACGGTCTCCTTGATGCCGGCGCCGCGCAGGGCCACGGCGTACATGTCGTCGGCGTCGAGGCGGCGAAGCTCCTCGGCGATGAGTTGGGAGGTGGGGCGGACCTTGAGGGCGAGGGTGCGCGGCGGCTGGCCCGGCAGGGACAGCGTGGCCAGCGGGCCCTCGGGCCGGTCGATGGTGATCTCGCCGTTCGCGGTGCCCAGGCGTACGGAGGTCACGAACGGGCCGGGGCTGTGCACCCGGTCGGCCCTGACCCCGAGCCGCGCCTCGAGCCAGCGGGCCAGCAGCTCCGCGCTCGGGTTGTCGGCCTCGGCCTCGACGGTCGCCGAGGTCACCTCCACGCGGGCCTGGTCCAGGGCGGCGGCGAGCATCGAGCGCCACAGGGTGAGCCGGGTCCAGGCGAGGTCGGTGTCGCCGGGGGCGTAGTGCTCCGCCCTGCTCTGCAGTACCTCCAGCGGGCGCTCGAAGGCGTACAGGTCGGTGATCCTGCGCTGGGCCAGCGTGCCCAGCGGGTCCTCGGCGAGGTCGTCCGGCGCGTCCACCGGCCACCAGACGACGACCGGCGCGTCCGGCAGCAGCAGGGGCAGGACGACCGAGTCGGCGTGGTCGGACACCTCGCCGTACAGGCGCAGCACCACCGTCTCGCCGGTGCCGGCCTCGGAACCGACCCGGACCTCGGCGTCGAGCCGGGAGTGGGTGCGGTCGCGCAGGGTACGGGCGTGCCGCTTGATGACGACCAGGGTCCGCATGGGGTGCTCGTGCGAGGCGTCCTCGGCGGCCTTGATCGAGTCGTAGGCGTTCTCCTCGTCCGTGACGATGACCATCGTCAGGACCATGCCCACGGCGGGTGTGCCGATGGCGCGGCGGCCCTGCACCAGCGCCTTGTTGATCTTGCTTGCGGTGGTCTCGGTCAGGTCGATCTTCATGGCCTGCGCCAGCTCCGTCCGTCTCGTGCGAGCATCTCGTCTGCCTCCGCCGGACCCCACGTCCCCGACCGGTACCGGGCGGGCCTGCCGTTCTCCTCCCAGAAGGTCTCGATCGGGTCGAGGATCTTCCAGGACTCTTCCACTTCCTGGTGGCGGGGGAACAGGTTGGCGTCCCCCAGAAGCACGTCCAGGATGAGGCGCTCGTAGGCCTCCGGGCTGGACTCGGTGAAGGACTCGCCGTAGGCGAAGTCCATCGACACGTCCCGGATCTCCATCGAGGTGCCCGGCACCTTGGAGCCGAAGCGGACCGTCATGCCCTCGTCCGGCTGGACGCGGATCACGATCGCGTTCTCGCCCAGCTCCTCGGTGGCCGTGGAGTCGAACGGGGAGTGCGGGGCCCGCTTGAAGACCACCGCGATCTCCGTCACCCGCCGGCCCAGCCGCTTGCCGGTGCGCAGATAGAAGGGGACGCCCGCCCAGCGCCGGTTGTCGATCCCCAGCTTGATCGCCGCGTAGGTGTCGGTCTTCGACTTCTTGTCGATGCCCTCTTCCTCGAGGTAGCCGGGGACCTTCTCACCGCCCTGCCAGCCCTCGGTGTACTGGCCCCGCACGGTGTGCGCGCCCAGGTCCTCGGGCAGCCGCACCGACTTGAGCACCTTCAGCTTCTCGGTCAGCAGCGCCTCGGCGTCGAAGGCGATCGGCTCCTCCATCGCGGTGAGCGCCATCAGCTGGAGCAGGTGGTTCTGGATGACGTCGCGAGCGGCGCCGATCCCGTCGTAGTAGCCGGCCCGGCCGCCGATACCGATGTCCTCGGCCATGGTGATCTGCACATGGTCCACGTACGACCGGTTCCAGATCGGCTCGTACATCTGGTTGGCGAAGCGCAGCGCCAGGATGTTCTGGACGGTCTCCTTGCCCAGGTAGTGGTCGATGCGGAAGACCTGCTCCGGGTCGAACACGTCGTGCACGATCCGGTTCAGCTCACGGGCGCTGGCGAGGTCGTGACCGAACGGCTTTTCGATGACGGCGCGCCGCCAGGAGTCCTCCGGCCCCTCCGCCAGGCCGTGCTTCTTCAGCTGCCGCACGACCTTGGGGAAGAACTTCGGCGGTACGGAGAGGTAGAAGGCGAAGTTCCCGCCCGTGCCGCGGGAGGCGTCCAGCTCCTCGACGGCCGCCTTGAGCTGCTTGAACGCCGTGTCGTCGTCGAAGTCACCCGGAATGAACCGCATGCCCTCGGACAGCTGGTGCCAGACCTCCTCGCGGAAGGGCGTGCGCGCGTGCTCCTTGACCGCCTCGTACACCACCTGGGCGAAGTCCTGGTGCTCCCAGTCGCGGCGGGCGAAGCCGACCAGTGAGAAGCCCGGCGGCAGCAGGCCACGGTTGGCGAGGTCGTACACGGCGGGCATCAGCTTCTTGCGCGACAGGTCGCCGGTGACGCCGAAGATCACCAGGCCGGAGGGGCCCGCGATCCGCGGCAGCCGGCGGTCCAGAGGATCGCGCAGCGGATTCACCCAGTCGGCGGACGGGGCGACGGGGACACGTACATCGGAGGGCGCGGCCTGGGAGGGCGCGGCGTCCGGCCGCGCCGCCCCGGGGGCCTGCGCCTTGGCCTCGGCGGTGGCGTCCGGGGCGGGGCCCACGGCCACGTCCGGCGCCGCCGGCGCGGCGGGCTTCTTGCTCATTACGCGTCAACTCCCTTGCTGTCCAGCGACTTCGTGACCGCGTCCAGCAGGTCCTGCCAGGCCGCCTCGAACTTGGCGACACCCTCGTCCTCGAGCTGCTGCACGACCTCGTCGTAGGAGATCCCCAGCCGCTCGACCGCCGCCAGGTCGGCGCGGGCCCGCGCATAGCCGCCGGTCACCGTGTCACCGGTGATCGAGCCGTGGTCGGCGGTGGCGTTCAGCGTGCCCTCCGGCATGGTGTTGACCGTGCCGGGCGCGACCAGTTCGTCCACATACAGGGTGTCCTTGTAGGCCGGATCCTTCACCCCGGTCGACGCCCACAGGGGACGCTGCCGGGTCGCTCCGGCGTCCGCCAGCGCGGCGAAGCGCTCGCCGGGCGCGGTCGAACCGTCCGCGGATCCGAACACCTGCTCGTACTCCGCGTAGGCCAGCCGCGCGTTCGCGAGGGCCGCCCGGCCCTTCAGCGCCAGGGCCTCCTCGCCGCCCAGCAGGGTCAGCCGCTTGTCGATCTCGGTGTCGACCCGGGAGACGAAGAAGGAGGCCACCGAGTGGATCCTGGACAGGTCCAGGTCCGCGGCGCGCGCCTGCTCCAGACCGGCGAGGTAGGCGTCCATGACCTCGCGGTAGCGCTCCAGGGAGAAGATCAGCGTCACGTTGACACTGATACCCGCCCCGACCACCTCGGTGATCGCCGGCAGACCCGCCCGGGTGGCCGGAATCTTGATCATCACATTGGGCCGGTCCACCAGCCAGGCCAGCTGCCGGGCCTCGGCGACCGTGGCCGTCGTGTCGTGGGCCAGCCGGGGGTCGACCTCGATCGAGACCCGGCCGTCACGGCCGCCGGTCGCCTCGTACACCGGCCGCAGCACGTCGGCGGCGGCGCGCACATCGGCGGCGGTCATCATCCGTACGGCCTCGTCGACCGTGACCCCCCGCACCGCCAGGTCGGCGAGCTGCTCCTCGTAGCCCTCCCCGGAGCCGATGGCCGCCTGGAAGATCGACGGATTGGTCGTGACGCCCACGACGTGCCGGGTCTCGACTAGCTCGGCCAGGTTTCCGGACTCGATCCGCCGCCGCGACAGGTCGTCCAGCCAGATCGACACGCCCTCCTCGGACAGGCGCTCGAGCGCTCCGGCGGTCGCGGTTGCTTCGCTCACAGTGATCATCTTCCTTGTCGCGTTCGGATCATGCGCGCGCGGCGGCCAGCGAGGCGCGGGCCGCGGCGGCGACGTTCTCAGGGGTGAAGCCGTATGCGGCGAACAGGGTCGCGGCATCGGCGGAGGCGCCGAAGTGCTCGAGGGAGACGACGCGTCCCGCGTCGCCCACGTAGCGGTGCCAGGTCAGACCGATGCCGGCCTCCACGGCCACGCGCGCCCGCACCGACGGCGGCAGCACCCGCTCGCGGTACTCGCGCGACTGCTCCTCGAACCACTCCACGGACGGCATCGACACCACCCGTGTGGCGGTCCCCTCCGCCTCCAGCAGCTCCCGCGCGGCCACGGCGAGCTGCACCTCGGAGCCCGTGGCGATGATCACCACGTCCGGACTCCCGGAGGACGCCTCGCGCAGGATGTATCCCCCCTTGGCGGCGGCCGGGTCCGGGGCGTGCGTGGGCACGCCCTGGCGGGTGAGCACGAGTCCGTGCGGGGCCGGGCGCCTCGCGTGCCGCTTCAGGATCTCGGCCCAGGCGATCGCGGTCTCGTTGGCGTCGGCCGGGCGGACGATGTTCAGGCCCGGGATCGCGCGCAGCGAGGCCAGGTGCTCGACCGGCTGGTGGGTGGGGCCGTCCTCGCCCAGGCCGATGGAGTCGTGCGTCCACACGTACGTCACCGGCAGCTGCATCAGCGCGGACAGCCGCACCGCGTTGCGCATGTAGTCGGAGAACACCAGGAAGGTGCCGCCGTAGATCCGGGTGTTGCCGTGCAGGGCGATGCCGTTCAGCTCCGCGGCCATGGAGAACTCGCGGATGCCGAAGTGGACGGTGCGGCCGTACGGGTCGGCCCCCGGCAGCGGGTTCCCCTTCGGGAGGAAGGAGGAGGTCTTGTCGATGGTGGTGTTGTTGGAGCCGGCCAGGTCCGCGGAGCCGCCCCACAGCTCGGGCAGGACCGCGCCCAGCGCCTGGAGCACCTTGCCGGAGGCCGCGCGGGTGGCGAGCGACTTCCCCGCCTCGAAGACCGGCAGGGCGTCCTCCCAGCCCTCGGGCAGCTGCCCGGCCACGATCCGGTCGAAGAGCTCGGCCCGCTCCACCTGTCCGGCGCGCCACCGACCGAGCTGCTTGTCCCAGGCCGCGTGCGCCTCGGCGCCCCGGTCCAGGGCCCCGCGGGTGTGGGCGAGCACGTCCTGGTCCACCTGGAAGGTCCGCTCGGGGTCGAAGCCGAGGACGCGCTTGGTGGCGGCGACCTCGTCATCGCCGAGCGCCGAGCCGTGCGCGGCCTCGGTGTTCTGGGCGTTCGGGGCGGGCCAGGCGATGATCGTGCGCATCGCGATGATCGAGGGACGGCCGGTCTCGGCCTTCGCCGCCGTCAGCGCCGCGTACAGGGCGTGGACGTCGATGTCGCCGTTCTCGGCCGGCTCGATGCGCTGGGTGTGCCAGCCGTACGCCTCGTAGCGCTTCAGCACGTCCTCGGAGAAGGCGGTGGCGGTGTCGCCCTCGATGGAGATGTGGTTGTCGTCGTAGAGGAAGACCAGGTTGCCGAGCCTTTGGTGGCCGGCCAACGAGGACGCCTCCGCGGAGATGCCCTCCTCCAGGTCGCCGTCGGAGACGATCGCCCAGATCGTGTGGTCGAACGGAGAGGTGCCCTCGGGGGCGTCCGGGTCGAACAGGCCCCGCTCGTAGCGGGCGGCCATCGCCATGCCGACCGCCATGGCGACACCCTGGCCGAGCGGACCGGTCGTGGTCTCCACGCCGGCGGTGTGCCCGTACTCGGGGTGGCCGGGGGTCTTGGAACCCCAGGTGCGGAAGGCCTTGAGATCGTCCAGCTCCAGCTCGTACCCCGCGAGGTAGAGCTGCGTGTAGAGGGTGAGCGAGGAGTGGCCGGGGGAGAGGACGAAGCGGTCGCGGCCCGTCCACTCGGGGTCGGCCGGATCGTGGCGCATCACCTTCTGAAAGATCGTGTACGCGGCTGGGGCCAGGCTCATCGCCGTGCCGGGGTGGCCGTTGCCCACCTTCTGCACGGCGTCGGCGGCCAACAGGCGGGCGGTGTCGACGGCACGCCGGTCGAGCTCCGTCCACTCGAAGCGGTCGGTTGTCTGCTCGCTCATCTTCAAGAAGTCCTCGAAAGCAGCGGGATTGATTGCCGGACGCGTTCGAACTTAAAAGTCAGACTTATTTGCCGGAAGGTCTGCGTGTGTCACTCTGTGGTGAAAGTGGGACACAACCTGTCGGGCGGGGCCGCCTGGCGGGCGAGCAAGGCGGTAGAAAAGGGACATGACGGACGGAAACGCCCAGAGCGGACCGGCTGCCAGGGATGCCGACCGGGGCGGCACGGGGAACGGCGACCCGACCGACGAGGTGCCCGGCGGGCGGACCGGCGAGGCGCGCGACGACCGGGCCGGCGCGGTGAACGGCGACCGGGGCGGTCGCGGGCACGCCGACGGCGAGGGGATCAGGACCTTCCCCTTCCCCGTCGACCTCAGCCTGCTCGGAGTCGGGCTGCAGATAGGCCCGATGGGCACCGAGCACTTCTGGCACGCCGCCGCTCCTCTCCACCGCGTCCACCGCATCGACTTCCACGTGGTCATGCTGTTCAGCGACGGCCCCGTGCGCCACATGATCGACTTCGCCGAGTACGAGGCCGCGGCCGGCGACGTGCTGTGGATCCGCCCCGGACAGGTCCATCGCTTCTCCCGTGCGAGCGAGTACCGCGGAACCGTCCTGGCCATGCAGCCCGGCTTCCTGCCCCGCGACACGGTCGAGGCCACCGGCCTCTACCGGTACGACCAGCCTCCCCTGCTCCGTCCCGACGAGACCCAGCGCGCCGCCCTGACCGCCTCGCTCGCCCAGTTGCGCCGCGAGTACGAGGACACCGAGACCCTTCCGCTGAGCCTGCACACCGCGGTACTGCGCCACTCGCTCACCGCGTTCCTGCTGCGCCTGGCCCATCTGGCGGCCAGTTCGGCCCAGGCGGCACGGGATCAGGCGGACACCACCTTCACGCTGTTCCGCGAGGCGGTCGAGCGGGGGTTCACCACCAACCACAGCGTCAGCGCCTACGCCGACGCCCTCGGCTACTCCCGCCGCACCCTCGTCCGCGCGGTCCGCGCCGCCACCGGCGAAACCCCCAAGGGGTTCATCGACAAACGTGTCGTGCTGGAGGCCAAGCGCCTGCTCGCCCACACCGACCTGCCGATCGGCCGGGTGGGCGCGGCCGTCGGCTTCGCCGACGCCGCCAACTTCTCGAAGTTCTTCCATCTGCACACAGGGCACACGCCGGTGGCCTTCCGGGCGGAACTGCGCTGAACACACCGGGCCGCGCACACGAGGAGGGGCCCCACGCGTGCGCGTGAGGCCCCGTGCGCGAAGGTGACGGTCAGTGGCCGAAGTCGAACCAGTTGACGTTCACGAAGTCCGCCGGCTGGCCGCTGGTGAAGGTGAGATAGACGTCGTGGGTGCCGGTCACCGCGGACATGTTCGCCGGGACCGTCCGCCAGGACTGCCAGCCGCCCGTGTCGGCCACCGCGAAGCTGCCGACCGGGGCGCTCGTACGACTGTCCAGGCGCACCTCGACCAGCCCGCTGACCCCGTTCGCCGCGCCGCTCGCGACCCGGGCGTAGAACTGCCGCGCCGGGTTCGAGCCGAAGTCGACGCCCTTGTAGAGCGCCCAGTCGCCGTTCGCGATCGACCCGATGTCCTGGCCGCCGCCGCTGTCCGTGGTCGCCTCGGTGTTCACGCCGCTCTGGCCGTCGTAGGACTCGGCCTGCACGGGGCGGTAGGCGTCACGGTTGCCGGAGGGCGGGGGAGTGGTGCCGCCCCCGCCGCCCGAGGACTGGAGGACCTGCACATAGTCCACCACCATGGGGTGGCCGGGCTCGGTGCCGCTGTCCGGGCCGCCGCCGAACGCGTCGGGGAAGCCGCCGCCCATGGCCACGTTCAGGATGATGAAGTACCCGTGGTCGGTGGCGTTGGCCCAGGTCGTCGCGTCCACCTGGTTGGCCCTCACGGTGTGGAAGTCGACGCCGTCGAGGGAGAAGCGGATCTCCTCCGGGCTGGTCGAGCGGTCCCACTCCAACGCGTAGGTGTGGAAGGCGCCCTGGCAGGTGGCGCCGGCGCAGGGGGTGGAACCGCCGATGCCGGACGTCTCGTTGCAGGGGCCGCCCGGGTTGGTGCCGCAGTGCATGGTCGCCCATTCGGTGTTCAGGCCCTGGACGTTCTCCATGATGTCCAGTTCGCCGACGCCCGGCCAGTTCCAGTAGTTGCCGCGGAAGGGCGAGCCCAGCATCCAGAAGGCGGGCCAGTAGCCCTTGGCGGCGGCGCCGGTGACGTCGGGCATCCGGATCCGGGCCTGCACCCGCAGCTTGCCACCGGCCGGCGGCTGGAAGTCGGTGCGGGTGGTCTCGATCCGGCCCGAGGTCCAGTGGCCGGAGGCGTCCCGGCGCGGGGTGATGCGCAGGTTGCCGTTGCCGTCGAGAGAGACGTTGCTGGTGGAGGAGGTCATCGACTCGACCTCGCCGGTGCCCCAGTTGGCGGCGCCGCCCGGATACGAGGTGCCCGTGTCGTACAGCCAGTCGCCGGTGTCGACTCCGGAGCCGGCGGGGCCGTCGAAGTCGTCGAGGAAGACCTGCGACCAGCCCGAGGGGGGCGTGGGGGCGGAGGCGTTCGCGGGCAGTGTCGCGGCGGTCGCCGCGGCGGCCGCCAGGCCCAGAGTGCTGAGGACGGCGACGAGCGCCCGTCGCACCGGGCGACGTCTGCGGTGGGCACCGGCAGGCAGGCCGGTGGATATGCCGGAGGGTTCACTCATGGGGGGCCTCTCGGGTCCGGAGTGGTGGGGTCGGAGAGTTCTGAGAGCGCTCTCAGGCAGTGCGCGCCGCCAATGTGCTCCCAGGCACCCCGGTCGTCAAGAGTTGAAGCAAGGAAAGTCCCTGCCGTGCACGGGAGTTCAGCTGATGAAGGCGGAGATTTCCGGGTTGTGCCCGGAGCCCGAAGACGGCGGCCGGTGCACTGGGTGTCACGCACCAGAGCCTGATGCCGCCGTACCCGGCCGCGCGGAAGGAGTCCGCGGCGGCCGGGACGGTGGGAACCGCCCCCTACCGGAGGCGGTACGAGTAGACGGTCGTCGCCACCTGGCACACGCCCGGTGAGATCACCGCGGCGCGCAGGACGCCGCGCGCCGCGTCGAAGTCCACGCCCTCGGCCTCGAACGCGCCACTGCACACGCTGCGCTGCGGCAGCGCGAACAGGCTGGTGACATGGCCGGTGACGGGGCCGCCGTCCAGCCGGTGCGTCAGGTCCACCTGGAGCAGCGGCCGGTCCTCGGGGAAGAGTTCCTTCGAGCCGTCGTCCGAGGCGCACAGCAGCCGGGTGTCGTTCACGAAGTCACAGCCCTGGATGTCGCGCACCGGCCTGTCGAGCGTGATCTGCGGCGCCTGCGGCAGCGCACCGCCCGTGCGCGGGGTGGCCGCGTTGAGCAGGGGGGCGGGGAAGACCTGGAGCCGGTTCTGGTCGCCCCACTCGCCCGACACCAGCCACTGGCCGTCCGGCGAGACGGAGGCGAAGGAGTTGTTCAGCTTCTCGCCCGCGTCCAGCTTGTGGACGTACTCGTAGCGCTTGCCGGACGGGGTGGTCACCGCGAACATCTTGGACGTCGCGGTGTCCCCGCCCTGGTAGGCGTCGAACACGTGTCCTTGGGCGATGTCCGGGTCCCCGACGTGGTTCCAGCCCTTGAAGCGCAGGTCCAGCGGGATCGAGGCGAGGCCGCGGTGCAGCAGCGAGCCGTCCGCGCGACTGGCGAGCCCCTGCCCGCCGCCGAGCGAGTCGACGTACGCCGTGCCGGTCTCCTGCCAGACCGGCGCGGCCGCCGACGCCGGCGACATGGCCGCACCGAGCGTGACGGCCGCGGTCAGGGCTGCCACGGCGAGTAATTGACGTCTCATCAGATACCTGCCGAATCGACGAAGGTGAGGATGGCGCTCGCATGGAACCATGCGCCGGGCCGTTCGTCACCGTTTCCGGGAGACGCCGCAGCTGAACAGTAGGGTTTCCGTCAGGTGCCGGAACCGGCCGGACACGGGCCCCGCACGGGCCCGGTGACGGTCCGGTGGACGGCCGGGCGGCGGGCCGGGACGGCCGTCGTGACGGCGGCGCCGGGAAGGGAGCGAGGGTGAGGCTGACGATTCTGGGCGGCGGCGGATTCAGGGTGCCGCTCGTGTACGGGGCGCTGCTGGGCGACCGCGCCGAGGGCCGGGTCACCGAGGTCGTCCTGCACGACCTCGACGCCGGCCGCCTCGACGCGGTGAGCCGGGTGCTCACCGAACAGGCCGCCGGAGTGCCGGACGCGCCAGGGGTCCGCGCCACCACGGACCTGGACGAGGCGCTGCGCGGCGCCGACTTCGTGTTCTCCGCGATCCGCGTGGGCGGTCTGGAGGGCCGCGCCCACGACGAACGGGTGGCACTCGACCACGGCGTGCTCGGTCAGGAGACGGTCGGCGCGGGCGGTATCGCCTACGGCCTGCGCACGGTGCCCGTCGCCGTCGACATCGCCAGGCGGGTGGCCGGTCTCGCGCCCGATGCCTGGGTCATCAACTTCACCAACCCGGCCGGCCTGGTCACCGAGGCCATGTCCCGTCACCTCGGCGACCGTGTCATCGGCATCTGCGACTCGCCGGTGGGCCTCGGGCGCCGTGTCGCCCGCGCACTCGGTGCGGACCCGGGCACCGCGTGGATCGACTACGCCGGCCTCAACCACCTCGGCTGGGTGCGCGGGCTGCGCGTGGCCGGCCGCGACCAGCTGCCGCGCCTGCTCGCCGACCCCGCCCTGCTCGGCTCCTTCGAGGAGGGCCGGCTGTTCGGCGCGGACTGGCTGCGCTCGCTGGGCGCGATCCCCAACGAGTACCTGCACTACTACTACTTCACCCGTGAGACCGTGCGCGCCCACCGGAACGCCGCTCAGACCCGCGGCGCCTTCCTGCACGAACAACAGGCGCGTTTCTACGCGGAGTTGCGCAAGCCCGGGGCCCCGGCGCTCGACACCTGGAACCGCACCCGGCACGAGCGCGAGGCCACCTACATGGCCGAGAACCGCCGGACCGCCGGCGCGGGGGAGCGGGAGGCCGACGACCTCTCGGGCGGCTACGAGAAGGTGGCTCTCGCCCTGATGCGGGCCATCGCCCGCGACGAGCGCACCACGCTGATCCTCAACGTCCGCAACCGCGGCACCCTGTCGGCGCTGGACGCCGAGGCCGTCGTCGAGGTCCCCTGCCTGGTCGACGCGTGCGGCGCGCACCCGGTGTCGGTCGAGCCGCTGCCCGGCCACGCCACCGGCCTGGTCTGCGCGGTCAAGGCGGTCGAGCGCGAGGTGCTCGCCGCCGCCGAGTCCGGCTCCCGGGCGACGGCGGTCAGAGCCTTCGCGCTGCACCCGCTGGTCGACTCGGTGAACGTGGCCCGCGGGCTGGTCGAGGACTACATGGCGGTCCACCCGGGCCTGGCGTACCTCACGTAGGGGAGGCCCGCGGCATCGAAGGAGCGCCGAAGCGGCGCGCTCTGCGTGGCCGCGGGCCGTTGACGCGCGTCGGAGCGGCCGGTCGCTCCCCCGTACGGCGACCGGCCGCCCCGACCCCCCGTGATCCCCCGTCCTCCCCTCGGGCGTCCCCCGTGTTTCTGCCGCCCTCACCCTTTGAGAGTCGGGGGAGGGGGCGTTGATACACCCCGGGGAGAAAAAAACCGCGTGGAGCAGTCGACGGTGAACGTCCGCGCGGGCACCGTCGGCAACAAGGAAACGCGGTACGAGTCGCAGCTCGCCCGCCTACAGACGCAGTGCCTCCGCCGCCGTGACGATGCCGCCCGGCGCCGGTGCTCCCGGCGCCGGCGACCCCGCCTCCTCCGTCCGCTGCCGTGGCAGGGCCACCGGCCGGAGCGGGCGCGGCCCGGACACCACCGTGTAGTCCTGCCCGAGGAACGGGGGCAGGAGCTCGCCCGGATCCTCGCCGAGCGCCAAGCTCACGGCCGCCCACGGGGCGTTGACCCCGCACAGCGACAGCTGGTGCAGTCCGCCGGCCGGACGCGTGTTGACGTCCATCAGCACCGGCCGGTCGCCGTACATCCGGAACTGGATGTTGGACAGATAGTGCAGGCCGAAGCTCTCGGCGATCCGCCGGGCCGGCTCCAGCCACTGTTCGTGCAGGGTGAAACCGCGGCGGCGGCCGTTCTTGGTGCGCCCCACGGCCATACGGATCCGGTTGTCCGGGCCCGTCAGACAGTCGACCGACACCTCCGGCTGCTCCAGGTGCGGCATCACCAGCCAGTCGACCGGCTCATCCGCCCGCGCCAGGGCCCCCAGCACCAGGTCGAAGGGGACGTACGGGCCCGGGAAACCGCTCAGATGCGTGAGCGAGAACGACCCGCGGGTGATGACGCGGAAGCCCGTCCCGCCCGCACCGGACGCCGGTTTGAAGCAGGCACGGTGACCGGCCTGCTCCAGCTCCTCCACGGCCGCGAGCAGTTCGTCGGCGGTGCGCACCCGCCGCCAGGGCGGCACCGGGACGCCGATCGCCCCGACCGCCTCGTACGCCGTCACCTTGTCCTCGAAGACGGCCACCGCCCGCGGGGTCGGCGCCAGCAACGCCGTACCGACCGCCTCGAACTCGGAGCGGTGCGCCACGATCGCGGCCTGGTGCAGCCGCGGCACGAACACGTCGATGCCGCGTCGCGCGCACTGGTCGAGGGCGTACTCGGCGTACGCGGAGGGGGACAGGCCCTCCGGTTCCAACTCGGCGGTGTCGGCGGCGGCGAGCACGGGGGAGTCCGGGTCGCTGTGCGTGGCATGGATCTCGACGGCCCGGTCGCGGGGATTTCTGCGCAGCTGATCGATGAAGAACACGTTCTCCGCGTACGTGCGGTTGAGCCATACGCGTACGCGAGAGATCATGCGGGCCGCCTTTCGGGTTCGCGGGCAGGGCGAAGCCGGCCGTGCCCGGCCAGAGGAGAAAGAGGGACACCGAACCGCCCTGCGCGAGGGATGGCTGACGGCGGCGGTGTTGGGGCGATCATACGGCTTCTGCCGGCTGTGGCGTGCCACACGCATGTGACGGATTCGGACACGTGGCGGCGGTGGGACGGATGCGCTTGTCCGGTCGGTGCCGGGTGTGTTGTGGTGGTGGCCCACGTGTGTGCGACAGGGGGCGAGAGGTGACGGGGACGGTCGGCGGGACCGGGCGGCTGCTCGCCATCAGCGACCTGCACATCGGCTACAGCGAGAACCGCGCCCTGGTCGAGCGGATGACCCCCGAGTCGGACGACGACTGGCTGATCGTGGCGGGGGACGTCGCCGAGACCGTCACCGACATCCGCTGGGCCCTGAAGACCCTCGCGGGCCGATACCGCAAGGTCCTGTGGGTACCGGGCAACCACGAGCTGTGGACGCATCCACGCGACACGGTCACACTGCGTGGCGTCGCCCGCTACGAGCACCTGGTCGAGCTGTGCCGCGAACTCGGCGTGACCACGCCCGAGGATCCCTACCCGGTCTGGGACGGCCCGGGCGGCCCCGTGGCGGTGGCGCCGCTCTTCCTGCTCTACGACTACTCCTTCCTGCCACCCGGCTGCGCGACCCGGGAGGAGGGACTCGCCTACGCGCACCGCACCGGCATCGTCTGCAACGACGAGTACCTGCTGCATCCCGACCCGTACCCCAGTCGGGAGGCGTGGTGCCGGGCCCGGGTCGCCGGGACCGAGCGCAGGCTCGCCGAACTCCCCGCCGACCTGCCCACCGTGCTCGTCAACCACTACCCGCTGCACCGGCACCCGACGGACGTGCTGTGGTACCCGGAGTTCGCCATGTGGTGCGGCACCACGCTGACCGACGACTGGCACCGCCGGTTCCGCGTGGCCGCCATGGTCTACGGACATCTCCACATCCCGCGGACGACCCGGCACGAGGGGGTCCGCTTCGAGGAGGTGTCGGTGGGATACCCCCGCGAGTGGCGGCGGCGCCCGCAGCCGCCGGGCGGACCGCGCCGCGTACTGCCGACGGAGGACGGCACCGGTGATCGGTGACCTGCTCCCGGACACGGTGGTGGCCGTGGAGGCGTACGGCGAAGACGCCTGCGCCGACGCCCCGCTGTATCCGGAGGAGGAGGCGGTCATGGCGCGGGCGGTGGACAAGCGCCGCCGCGAGTTCGCCGCGGTGCGGCGCTGCGCCCGGCGCGCCATGGAGAAACTCGGCGTGCCGCCGCAGCCGATCCTGCCCGGCGAGCGGGGCGCCCCGCGCTGGCCGGAGGGTTTGGACGGCAGCATGACCCATTGCGACGGCTACTGCGCCGCCGCCCTGGTGCGGGCCGGTGACCTGGCCTCGCTCGGCATCGACGCCGAACCTCACGAGCGGCTTCCCGGGGAGGTGATGGACGTCGTCGCCCTCCCCGCCGAGCGACGGCGGCTCGCCGGCCTGGCGGAGCGGCATCCCGGCGTCCACTGGGACCGGCTGCTGTTCAGCGCGAAGGAGTCCGTCTACAAGGCGTGGTTCCCGCTCACCGGCCGGTGGCTGGACTTCGCGGGAGCGGACATCGAGATCGTCCCGGGTCCGGACGTCCCACGCACCGGGCGCTTCCGCGCCCAACTCCTCGTCCCCGGCCCCGAGCTGGACGGTGTCCGCCTTCGCCACTTCGACGGTCGCTGGACCGTCACACCGGAGTTGCTGGCCACGGCGGTGACGGTCCCGCACCCCTGACCGGGGGATGCCCTCGACCGGGGGGACGCCGCCGGTCGGAAGGACGCCCCGTCGGCGGGATGTCCGGCGGGCGAAGAGGGGGCGCGCCCGTCCGGGCACGGCGGGAAGGGGCGCGCGGGCGACGTTCTCGTCCCGCGCGGTCGCCCCGGCCGAGCCCTGGATGTCACGCCCGCGGGTTGCACTCGTGCAGGAGTTGGAAGAACGCCTCTTCATTGCCCGTCAGCCCGGCGCGGGCCAGGGCCTGGTCCGCCTCCGCGAGGACGGACGGCGGGACGAGCGGTGGCCGGCCGGCGGCCGGAGGGCCGTCGAGGGTCGCGCGCACGGTGTGCAGCAGCCGCAGGTAGGCCTGGACGGCGGCGCGCTCACGGTCGGTCAGCACGGCGGTGGGCATGGGTCGCTCTCCCCGGTTTCGGCGTCACACGGTCGCGCACCCGGTGTCCCGGACGGCGCGGGCGCCCCCGCGCAGCGGCGGCGCACCCTCCAGCTTGCCGCCCACCACTGACAACGCCCCCGCGCTCCGACCCGGTTCGCCCGCCCGGAGCAGACCGGAGGGCACGGCGGGCGGAAACGGGGACTTCGGCTGTCGGGTGTACCGCTTCCCGTGCGGCCGGCGACGTCGCCGACCGTGCTCCCCGGCGGCACCGCTCACGGCCTCACGCCTCGGGACGTCTGACGCTCTCCAGCAGCATGTCCAGCCACTCGGCCACCTTGTCCCGGTGCTGGTCCGTGGGAAGTTGGGCCGCGCGCCAGGCGATGCCGCGCACCCCGTGGTCCTGCAGCAGCCGCTCCAGCGGGTCGTCGGCGGTCGCCTCCGCCTCCCGCTCCCGGTCGGCGAGCCGTTGCAGCAGTTCCTGCTCGGTGCGTTGCAGGGCGCCCGCGAGCGCCTCGGGGTCCTCGGCGGTGAGGAAGCCGGCGTGCACGCGGAAGAAGCGCTGGATGGCGTCGCAGTGCTCCATGGTGGGGCGCCGGTCGCCGTTGATGAGGGCCCCGGCCTGCTGCCGGGACATGCCCGCGCCGTCCGCGATCTCCTGCTGGGTGTAGCGGCGCCCGTTCGGTTTGAGCCGGGTACGGCGCAGCAGGTCCAGCCGCTGGAGGAAGCGGGCCTGGACATCCGGTTCGCCCGCGGGCCGCCCGCTCAGCAGGGCCCTCACCACGGGCTCGGGCACGCCGCAGGCCACGGACAGACGGCCGACGTCGAAGACCTCCGCCTGAGGCACGCCGAGCCGGTCGGCGAGCGCGGTGACGCGTGCGACGACCACCGGCAGCACAGCCGACGCCGTGGCGCCCGGATCCTCGATGCCGTCCGTCACCGACAGATCTCCTACGTCTCTCACAGGCTTCTCACAGGGCGGGGTGCCGTGAACTTCCCGGAGAGTAGCCGGTTGTTCGAACTCGCATCCAGGTCTCGCCACAACTGTGGCCAATTTCAGCCGTCAACCGGCATGAAATGCCACGATAGTTGACACGGCTCGCGTCGGACCAGCAGGATCGGGTCGCCGCGTGAAGGCCGCAGAGGCAAGAGGGGTGACCTCCCGATGGCATTTCAGGCAGGAGGGCAGCGGCCGGCGCCGCCCCCCGTCCCCGTCAGTCCCGAGGCGCAGGCCTACCTGCAGGACTACGCCATGCTGCTGGAGGCCGTCTCCTTTCCCTCCCTCGTCGTCGACCACCGCTGGGACGTCGTCCTGTCCAACAGCGCCTTCACCTCGCTCTTCAGAGGGATGGGCCCGCACCCGACGGCCATGCCGGGCGACAACTTCCTGCGCTTCGTGCTCTTCCACCCGGACGTGGGCACGGTCCTCGGCGACCACGAGTCCCGCTGGTGTCTGCCGATGCTCGCGCACTTCTCCGCCACCATGGAGCGCTGCGGCCCCGACCACGGCCTTCAGGCCATCCGCCGGGACATCGCCCAGGACCCGATCATGGAGGCGGCCTTCCGGCAGGGGCTGCCGCACTGGATCCGCACGGTCGGCGAGGCGGCCGCCCGGTCCGACGGCGCCGTCCGGCCGCTGATCCACCCCGACCCGCGCTGGGGCGTCACCGACTGCCGGATCGTCGAGGAGGCCCCGGACACCCTGCGGGAGCTGGGCTACACCCGGCTCACCATGGTGCTGCGCGATCCGCGCCGCCCTGCCCCGGCCCCGCGCAGGCCGCGCACCACCGGACGCACGGCGGGGCACCTCAGCGTGGTGCCCACGCCCGAGTCCTGAGCCGGCACCGTCGGCGTTCAGGTCGCCGACGGCGCCGAGCTCGCTCGGCCCGCCACCTCCTCGTCCGCTACGTCCCGCTCGCCGCCGCACCGCGCGCCACATCCCCGCCCCCCGCCGCCCCGCTCGTCGCGGACCCGAGGGCCGGGCCCACCACGAGCACCAGGGGCACGGGACGGCACGGCACGAGCCCCACCTCGCCCCGGGCAGTGGGACGCGCCCGCTCCAGGACGGCGCCGAAGTCGGGCCCCCGAGTGAGGGATCCGGCCAAATGTGCCGGGTCGGCGGAGGCGGCCACCCGCCCCCGGGCGTTCACCAGGTACGCGGGCCCGGGCAACTCCCGCAGCAGGGGCAGCACCGCCGTCTCGAAGTGGCGCAGGTACACGTCGGCCGCGGCCACTCCGGCGAAGCGACCCGCCACCTCGACCGGCGCCGACAGCGTCAGGCTGTACTCGTCGGAGCACAGGTAGTCGACGTAGGGCCCGGCCACCGCCCGTCGCCCGGTGTCACGGGGCAGCGCGAACCAGTCCCAGTGCGTGTAGTCCGCGTACGCCGACCGCCCTGGATCCAGGTCGAGCAGCAGCGGCCGTACGTCACCCTCACCGGTGCTCTGCCACCACTCCAGCCAGGCGGGCACGTCGGCCAGCAGTCCCGGCGCGGCGATGAAGCCGATCCCCGAGACCAACTCCTGGCGCATCAGCCGCAGATGGAGCCCCGGCCGTAACGCGGCCAGATCGGCGGTCGCGGGCCGGCGCTTCTCGGCGGCCACCCGCGTCAGCAGCGCCGCCGTCTCGGACGCGGTCTCGGCGACGGCCTCGAAGACCGCGTCCAGGGCGCGCCCCACCTGCGCGGCCACGCGGTCGGCGGCGTACGCGCCGTGTGCCGCGGCCGGCGCTCCGGCGAGTGCCGGGATCGTGCTCATGGCGCCCTCCAGCGGACGGGACGAGACGCGGTGCGGTCCGGGCCCGTCGCCGTAGTCCCGCCCGCCCCGCCCTTGCGGCGGGCGCCGGCGCACGCGCGGGGGCCCTACAACGTGAGCCGGAGGGCGACGAGTCGCGCCGCCGACTCCTCCACGCACCGCTCGGCCAGCGTACGGGCCGCGTCACGGGCCCCATCCTGCACGGCGCGGACGACGGCGCGGTACCGGTCTGCGACTTCTTCACGATATTCGTCGTCCCCGAGCACGAGGCACAGCAGCGCGCCCACCTCGGTCTGCAGGGCGACCTGCTCCCGGGTGAGCCGGGCGGACTGCGCGGCCGCCGCCAGCTCGACGTGGAAGCGTCCGTGGACCCGGCCGCGCGCCGCCGCGTCGGGCGCGTCGGTGAACTCGTCGACCGAGCGGTTCAGTTGACGTAGGTCCTCCGGTTCCGTACGGTCCGCCGCGAGGCGCGCCGACGCACCCGACAGCGCGGCCCAGTGGTCGCCGAGATCGCGCAGCTCCTCGGTGCTCCAGCCGCGCAGCCGGGTCATCAGCCGGGCCCGGCCGGGCCGCCCGGGCAGCGAGACGAAACTGCCGCCGCCGCGCCCGCGCCGGGTGGTCACCAGCCCCTGCTGCCGCAGCGCCATCAGCGCTTCCCGCAGGGTCACCGTGGACACCCCGAGCTGTCCGGCCAGTTCGCTCTCGCCGGGCAGCTGCTCGCCGTCGGCCAGCAGACCCAGCTCTATGGCGTCACCGATCCGGCGGACCACCGCGTCCACCCGGGCCCGCCGCTCCACCGGGGCGAACACGGTCCTGCGCGCGCCGACTTCACCCGGCCCGCCCCGCTCGCTGCGCAGACCGCCGGCGCTCAGGCCGCCCACGCGCAGCGCGCCCGTGCCGCCGTCACCGCTCATGCCCCCCGCCCCGCTCCCGACGTGTCGTTGCTTCACGGCCACCACCCTGCCTATTGACCCAAGCTTTGCGCTGAGGCGGTCTTGAACCTTGAACTATGACTTCATATGTTTCCGAGCAACGTTCATGAGCGCCAGAAAGGTTCCCGCATGGAGGGGATTGCGGTCCGACTGCAAGCTCTGCGCAAGACGTTCGGGGAGACGACCGCGGTGGCCGGGGTCGATCTGGAGATACGGGACGGGGAGTTCTTCTCGATGCTCGGCCCGTCCGGCTCCGGCAAGACCACCGTCCTGCGGCTGATCGCGGGATTCGAGGCCCCCACCGAGGGCCGCGTGGAACTCGCCGGACAGGACGTCACCGGGCTCGCCCCCTTCGAACGGGACGTCCACACGGTCTTCCAGGACTACGCCCTCTTCCCGCACATGACGGTCGAGCAGAACGTCGCCTACGCCCTGAAGATCCGCAAGGTGCCCAAGGCCGAACGGCTGGTGCGGGCCCGCAAGGCCCTCGCCGAGGTCCGCCTCGACGGACACGGAAGGCGCCGCCCCGCCCAGCTCTCCGGCGGCCAGCGGCAACGTGTCGCCCTCGCCCGCGCCCTTGTCGGCCGCCCTCGCCTGCTCCTGCTCGACGAGCCGCTCGGGGCCCTCGACCTGAAGCTGCGCGAGCAGATGCAGCTCGAACTCAAGGCGATCCAGCGCGAGGTCGGCATCACCTTCGTCTTCGTCACCCACGACCAGGAGGAGGCGCTGACGATGAGCGACCGCATCGCCGTCTTCCACCAGGGCCGCCTGGAACAGGTCGGCACCCCCGCCGAGATCTACGAACGCCCCGCCACCTCGTTCGTCGCCTCCTTCGTCGGCACCTCCAACCTGCTCCGGGACGATGTCGCGCGGCGCGTGCTCGGCACCGGCGGCACCCACAGCATCCGGCCGGAGAAGATCCGCGTCCTGAAGGAGGCCGCCATCGTCGACGAACCCGAGCACGCCACCGCCACGGGCACCGTCGCCGACGTCGTCTACCTCGGCGACACCACCCGCTTCCTCGTCGACCTCGACGCCGGCGGCCGTCTCACCGCGCTCCAGCAGAACCTGGAGAGCTCCGCCGAGGACGTCGCCGCCTACCGCGGCGCCCGGGTCCGCCTCACCTGGCACCGACGCCACACCGTCCACGTTCCCGACTGATCCCCCCAACGTATGGAGAACGTCGTGCGCCTCACCCGAACCCTCCAGGCAGCGGCCGCGGTCACCGCGCTCCTGCTCGCCGCCACCGCCTGCGGCTCCTCCGGGGGCGGCTCCTCCGCCACCGGACTCAACCCGCCCGACCTCAAGGCGCCGACGAAGCTCGGCACCTCCGAGGGCCAGGTCAACCTGATCGCCTGGGCCGGCTACGTCGAGAACGGCTCCAACGGCCCCAAGGCCGACTGGGTCACCGACTTCCAGAAGCGAACGGGCTGTCAGGTGCACTCCAAGGTCGCCGCCAGCTCCGACGAGATGGTCAAGCTGATGAAGACCGGGGAGTACGACGCCGTCTCCGCCTCCGGCGACGCCTCCCTGCGTCTGATCGCGTCCGGCGACGCGGCCCCGGTCAACACCGATCTCGTACCGAACTACAAGGACGTCTTCAGCGGCCTGAAGAACGGTGGCTGGAACTCCGTCAACGGCACGATGTACGGGATCCCGCACGGCCGCGGCGCCAACCTGCTGATGTACAACACGCAGAAGGTCAAGCCCGCCCCCACCTCCTGGTCCGCGGTCTTCGACGACGCGGCCGCGTACAAGGGCCACGTCACCGCCTACGACTCCCCGATCTACATCGCCGACGCGGCGCTGTACCTCAAGGCGACCAGGCCCGAGTTGAAGATCAAGGACCCCTACGCGCTGGACCAGAAGCAGTTCGACGCGGCCGTGGCCCTGCTGAAGAAGCAGAACGCGGACGTCGGCGAGTACTGGAGCGACTATCTCAAGGAGGTCTCCGCCTTCAAGAGCGGCGACTCCGTGGTCGGCACCACCTGGCAGGTCATCGCCAACCTCGCCGCCTCCGAGGGCGCCGAGGTCAAGGCGTTCGTGCCGAAGGAGGGATCCACCGGCTGGTCCGACACCTGGATGATCTATGCCAAGGCCAAGCATCCCAACTGTGCCTACCAGTGGATGAACTGGATCATCTCGCCGAAGGTCAACGCCGAGGTCGCCGAGTACTTCGGCGAGGCCCCGGCCAACTCCAAGGCGTGCGCGCACACCAGCGACAAGAACTTCTGCGCGACCTATCACGCCGCCGACGAGGGCTACTGGAAGCACATCGCCTTCTGGAACACACCCATCGAGCAGTGCCTCGACGGCCGCACGGACGTCACGTGCGTGCCGTACGCCAAGTGGGTGCAGGCCTGGACCGAGATCAAGGGCTGAGCATGAGCCTGCTGACGCGGACCGCGGGGGCGCTGCACCGGCGCCCCCGCCTCCGGCTGTCCCTGCTGCTGACCGCGCCGCTGCTGTGGCTGGCGGTGCTCTACCTCGGCTCGCTGGCCGTGCTGTTCGTCTCGGCGTTCTGGACGACGGACTCCTTCACCTCCGAGGTGGTGAAGGTCTGGTCGACCGACAACTTCCGCGAACTGTTCGGTACGCCGGTCTACCGCCAGGTGATCCTGCGCAGCATCGGAGTGGCGCTCGCCGTCACCGCCCTGTGCGCGGTGATCGCCTTCCCGCTCGCGTTCTACACCGCGCGCGTCGCCCGGCCCAGGTGGCGCCCGCTGCTCGTGGTGGCGATCCTCACCCCGCTGTGGGCGAGTTACCTGGTCAAGGTGTACGCCTGGCGGTTGATCCTGTCCCAGGGCGGGCTCGCCGACTGGATGCTGGAGCCGTTCGGGCTGAGCGGCCCCGGCTTCGGCCTCCCGGCCGCCGTCCTCACCCTGACGTACCTCTGGCTGCCGTACATGATCCTGCCGATCCACACCGCGCTGGAGCAGTTGCCCGCCGCTCTGCTCGACGCGTCCGCCGACCTCGGGGCGCGTCCCGGACGCACCTTCCGCTCGGTCGTGCTGCCGATGGTGCTGCCGTCGCTCGCCGCCGGCTCGATCTTCACCTTCTCACTCAGCCTCGGCGACTACATCACCGTGCAGATCGTCGGCGGCAAGACCCAGCTGATCGGCAACCTCGTCTACTCCAACATCGAACTCAACCTCCCCATGGCCGCCGCTCTCGGCACGGTCCCGGTGGTGGTCGTCGTCCTGTACCTGCTCGCGATGCGCCGCACCGGCGCTCTGAGCAGCCTCTAGGGGGTGTGTCGCCATGCACCTTTCCCGTTCCGCGCGCATCGCGCTGCGCGTCGCCGCCGGGTTCGGCTTCGCAGTGATCTACGTGCCGCTGCTGCTGGTGCTCGTCAACTCGCTGAACCCGGACCGGAGCGCGAGCTGGCCGCCCCCGGGGCTGACCGCGCACTGGTGGTCGGTGGCCTGGCACAACTCCGGCGCCCGCGACGCCCTGTGGACCTCGGTGCGCGCGGGCCTCGGCGCCACCGCCGTCGCCCTGGTGCTCGGCACGCTCATCGCGTTCGCCGTCGCCCGGCACCGCTTCTTCGGCCGCGGCACCGTCTCCTTCGTGGTCGTGCTGCCCATCGCCCTGCCCGGGATCGTCACCGGCATCGCCCTCAACTCCGCGTTCTCCACGGTGCTTCGGCCGCTCGGGGTCGGACTCGGACTGTTCACCGTGGTCGTCGGGCACGCCACCTTCTGCATCGTCGTCGTCTTCAACAACGTGGTCGCCCGGCTGCGCCGCACCTCCCGCTCCTACGAGGAGGCGGCCATGGACCTCGGGGCCGACACCTTCCGCGCCTTCGCCGACGTCACCTTCCCGCTGGTGCGCTCCGCACTGTTCGCGGGCGCCCTGCTCGCGTTCGCCCTGTCCTTCGACGAGATCGTGGTCACCACCTTCACCGCGGGGCCCGGCGTCGAGACGCTGCCCATCTGGATCTTCGACAACATGACCCGGCCGCAACAGGCCCCGGTGGTCAATGTCGTGGCCGCCGTTCTGATCCTGCTCTCCGTGGTGCCGATCTACGTCGCCCAGCGGCTGTCGGCGGACACGGCGACCGGGAGCCGGGTGTAGCCCCGCTGCCTGCCCTGCCGTCGAACTCCACCGTTCCGCCTCCACCCGTGCTCAGCCGAGGTCCACGAAGACCGATCGCCTGGACGCTCAGTCCTGCCGCCCGCCCGGGAGGCGGCACCTCGCGTACTCGCTTCTTTCACGCGGGCGACATCGCACCCTTCCGTCATGTTCGGTGCGCTTGGAACACTCGCTGCGCGCGTATTCCGTCTGTTCCGGCCATCCGCACGTCAGGATGAGAGGACTCCCGCCCATGCCCTCCCGCACGCCCGAAGTCAACCGGCGCCGCTTCCTGCGGATCGCGGGCGCCACGACGGCGTTCACCGCGCTCTCCAACAGCATCCAGCGTGCCGCCGCGCTGCCGGCGAACCGTCGCACGGGGTCGATCGAGGACGTCGAGCACATCGTCGTCCTCATGCAGGAGAACCGTTCTTTCGATCACTACTTCGGCACCCTCCGAGGCGTCCGCGGCTTCGGCGACCCGCGCCCGGTCACCTGGCCGAACGGCACGAGCGTCTGGCATCAGACGGACGGCGACGGCAGGGAGGTCCTGCCCTTCCGCCCCGCCGCCGACGACCTGGGCCTGGCCTTTCTCCAGGACCTTCCGCACGGCTGGAACGACGGGCACGCCGCCTTCGCCCAGGGCCGCTACGACAGGTGGGTCCCGGCCAAGGGGACCACGACCATGGCGTACCTGACCCGTGACGACATCCCGTTCCACTACGCGCTCGCCGACGCCTTCACCGTGTGCGACGCCTACCACTGCTCGCTCATCGGCTCCACCGACCCCAACCGCTACTACATGTGGTCGGGGCACACCGGCAACGACGGCCGGGGCGGCGGTCCCGTCCTCGGCAACGACGAGGCCGGGTACGGCTGGACGACGTACCCCGAACGCCTGGAGAAGGCGGGCGTGTCCTGGAAGATCTACCAGGACGTCGGCGACGGCCTCGACGCGGCCGGGAGCTGGGGATGGATCCCGGACGCCTACCGCGGCAACTACGGTGACAACTCCCTGCTGTACTTCGACCGCTACCGCGACGCGAAGCCGGGGGACCCCCTGTACGACAAGGCCCGCACCGGCACCGACGCCCGCCGGGGCGAGGGCTACTTCGACCGGCTGCGGGCCGATGTCAGGGGCGGAAAGCTCCCGCAGATCTCCTGGATCGTCGCCCCCGAGGCCTTCACCGAGCACCCGAACTGGCCCGCCAACTACGGGGCCTGGTACGTCGCCCAGGTCATCGACGCGCTCACCAGCGTGCCTGAGGTGTGGGCGAGGACCGCCCTGTTCCTCACCTACGACGAGAACGACGGCTTCTTCGACCACATGGTCCCGCCGTTCCCGCCCGACTCCGCCGGCCAGGGCAGGTCCACGGTCGACCCCGGCCTGGACCTGTTCGAGGGCGGCGCCGGTCAGGTCGCCGGCCCCTACGGACTCGGCCAGCGTGTGCCGATGCTCGTGGTCTCGCCCTGGAGCAAGGGCGGGTACGTCTGCTCGGAGACCTTCGACCACACCTCGATCATCCGGTTCATGGAGCGGCGCTTCGGGGTGCACGAGCCCAACATCTCGCCCTGGCGGCGCGCCGTCTGCGGGGACCTGACCTCCGCCTTCGACTTCTCCCGCGAGGACACCCGCCCGGCCTCCCTGCCCGACACCGCCGGCTACGAGCCCTCGGACCGCGACCGCCACCCCGACTACGTGCCGACCCCGCCCGCCCGGGGCGCCTTGCCCCGGCAGGAGCGGGGCCGGCGGCCGACCCGACCCCTGAAGTACGCGCCCCTGGTGGACGGATCGGTCGATCCGGCGGCTGGGAAGCTCACCCTGACCTTCGCCTCCGGCGCGCAGGCCGGGGCCGCCTTCCTGGTCACCTCCGGCCATCGCACCGACGGCCCCTGGACGTACACCACGCAGGCGGGCAGGACCGTCTCCGACACCTGGAACTCGGCGTACTCCGGCGGCCTTCACGACCTGACCGTGCACGGCCCGAACGGCTTCCTGCGGGTCTTCAAGGGTCCCGGCGGGGCGGCCGGACCCGAGGTCACCGCACGGCACGGCGACGACGACGTCGAGCTGACCTTCACCAACGGGGGCAGGGGCACGGTCCGTCTGCGGGTGACCAGCGGCTACGGCGGAAGCGCGGCGACGGTGAGCGTGCGGCCGGGCGCCCGGGTGCGGCGCCGCTACAAGCTCGGCGAGAGCGGGCGCTGGTACGACCTCACCGTCGTCTCGGAGGCGGACCCGGCGTTCGTGCGGCGGTTCGCCGGACATGTCGAGAACGGGCGTCCCGGGGTGAGCGATCCGGCGATCGCGACCGGCTGAGGCGGGGGCGGGCGACGGTTGATTTCAAGCCAGGTCGCGGTACTGTGCGCGGGTGACCACGCATTCGAACACACCTGCAGGCTGGTACCCGGACCCGCACGGGGCGGCGCAGACGCTCCGTTACTGGGACGGCACGCAGTGGACCCAGCACACTCACGCGGGCGCGCAGGCCCCCGCGGCCCCCGCGCCCGACGCGCGCGTACAACAGCAGGTGCAGCAGCAGGCCGGCGTCGCACCGACCGGCGCCGGCGGCGGCACGCTGTTCAGCGAGCCGGTGCTCGTGGTGAACCAGAAGGCCAAGCTCATCGAGCTGACCAACGAGTACAAGGTCTTCGACCAGAACGGCAACCAGATCGGCGCGGTCACCGAAGTCGGGCAGAACGCGCTGAAGAAGATCCTGCGCTTCGTCTCCAGCCTCGACCAGTTCATGACGCACAAGCTGGAGATCCGGGACGGCTACGGTCAGCCGCAGCTGCTGCTCACCCGGCCCGCGAAGGTCTTCAAGTCGCGGGTGATCGTCTCCCGCCCCGACGGCTCGCAGGTCGGCGAGATCGTCCAGCAGAACGTCTTCGGCAAGATCAACTTCGCGATGAACGCGGGCGGGCAGCAGATCGGCGCGATCAAGGCGGAGAACTGGCGCGCCTGGAACTTCGCGATCGTCGACCACGCCGACAACGAGGTCGCCCGGATCACCAAGACCTGGGAGGGCCTGGCCAAGACGATGTTCACCACCGCCGACAACTACGTCCTGCAGATCCACTACCAGCTGCCCGAACCGCTGCTGAGCCTGGTGGTGGCGACGGCGCTGACCGTCGACACCGCGCTCAAGCAGGACTCGCGTGGTCTGGGCTGACGAAAGGCCCTAGTAGAGGCGTGGACTCCTGGCGCGCCGACGGTCCGGTCGTCACAGGCGCGTGAGGTGTCCCGGCCCGGACCGGGACCGGCGCGTCCTGGAGCGCCGGGGCAGCAGGGCCGGTTCCCGGGACGCCGACTCCGGCTCCAGGGCCAGGACGGCGGCCACGGGGTGCGCCTCGTGGCCGTCGTGCCGACCGGGCCCGGTACGGCCGGGCTCAGGGTACGGCGGTCCGGTCGGCGCGGGGTGAGGGGTCGCCCGGGTGAGCGCCACGACCCCCCAGGAGGCGAGCCCGGCTCCCGCCAGCGCGAGCAGCACCCCGCTCGCGCCGCCGTGCAGTCCCTGCCCGAGCAGGGTGAGCCCGATCAGTGCGGCCGCCACCGGGTTGGCCAGCGTCACCACCGCCAGCGGGGCTCCCAGACCGCCCTGGTAGGCGGTCTGCGCCAGCAGCAGCCCGCTCGTCGCGAAGGCCGCGACCAGCAGTGCGACGATGATCACGCGCCCGCTGAGCAGCGGCCCGGAGTGGTCGGTGGCGGCGACGGTCACGGTCTGGGTGAGCGCGGAGGCCACACCGGAGGCGACCCCGGACGCCGTCGCGTGCCGCAGACCCGGTCGGGTTCCCGGCCGGGACAGGGCGCCGATGAGGACGGCGGTGGCGCCCGCGACCGTCAGCGCCTCGACCGGACTCAGCACTCGTTCGGGTGCGGGCCCGGACGCCGCCACGAGCAGCCCGCCCAGTCCCAGCAGAGTGAGCGCCGTGCCGCGCCACTCGGCCGCCGCGACCCGCCGGCCCGCCAGGCGCGCACCCATCGGCACGGCGGCCACCAGGGTGAGCGCGCCGAGCGGCTGGACCACGGTCAGCGGCCCGTACCTGAGGGCCACGACGTGCAGCAGCGCAGCCGATCCGTTCAGCGCCACGGCCCACCACCACGCGCCCGAGCACAGCAGCCGCAGCATGCCCGAGCCCCTCGTACGCGCGGCGAGCCGCTCCTGGGCGACCGCCGCCGCGGCGTAGGCGACGGCCGAGAACAGCGAGAGGACCACGGCGAGCAGGGCGGCGCTCATCGGGCCGCCCCCACCAGGGTGTTCTGCTCGGCCGGTGCGGACGTCCGCCGGCACCGACCGGCGGCGCCGGCCACCGGGTGGAGCGGTAGCGGTATCACCGTGAGGGCCAGGGCGAGCAACGCCGTCGCCGCCACCGCGTCGAGCCAGTAGTGGTTCGCGGTGCCCACGATCACCAGCAGGGTGAGCAGCGGGTGCAGCAGCCACAGCAGGCGCCATCGGGAGGTGGTGGCGACGATGAGGGTGATCGCCACCATGAGCGCCCAGCCGAAGTGCAGCGAGGGCATCGCCGCGAACTGGTTGGAGAGGTGGTCCGCCTTCGGCGGTCCGTACACCGAGGGGCCGAAGACGCGCGCGGTGTCGATCAGTCCCGCCTCGGCGAGCATGCGCGGCGGGGCCAGCGGGAACGTCAGGTGCAGCACCAGGGCCGCGGCCGTCACGGCGGCGAGCACGCGGCGCGTCCAGACGTAGTGCTCCGGACGGCGCAGATAGAGCCAGACGAGCAGGCCCGCGGTGGCCGGGAAGTGCACGGTCGCGTAGTAGGTGTTCGCGAGGTGCACGACGGTGTGGCCGTGCAGCAGCAGGGACTGGACCGAGCCCTCGCCGGGCAGGTGGGAGGCCCGCTCCAGGTCCCACACGTGGTCGGCGTTGCGGAACGCCTCGCCGGTGTGGTCCGCGGCGAGCTGCCGGCCCAGCTTGTAGACGAGGAACAGACCCGTGACGAGCAGCAACTCGCGCACGAGCGGAGGCCGGGTGGTCCGGTCGGGACCCACCGCGGCCGCCTCGGTTCGGGAATTCATGCCCCGGTCCCCTTGCTGACGGTGTGCGTGTGTGCGGCTGTTCCGCACATCGATACGGTGACGTACCGATACGCAAGTGTACCGATACGTGAGTGTACCGATACGATTCGGTACCGGTACACTGACGTATCGATCGAACGCCTCACACTTGAGCGCCACACTGGAGAGCGGCCCGAGTGCCGCTGGGACCACGAGCGAGGAGAAGAGTGATGACGTCGCAGGCCGCGGACGGACCGGAGACGGTCACCTCCTCGCGCCGCTCCAAGATCACGCCCGAGCGTGAGCGGGAGTTCTTCGACGCCGTCCTCGATCAGATCCGCGAGTGCGGCTACGACGCCGTCACCATGGAGGGCGTGGCCGCCAGCACCCGGTGCAGCAAGTCCACGCTCTACCGGCAGTGGCGCAACAAGCCGCAGTTCGTCGTGGCCGCGCTGCGCGCCAACCGGTGCCCCCGGTTCACGGGCATCGACAGCGGCTCGCTCGCCGAGGACCTGCGGCAGGCGGCGCGCGCCGCGGGCGAGTGGTCGGGCAACGACACCCGGCTGCTGCAGGCGCTCGGTCACGCGATGCTGCAGGACCGGGAACTGAAGCAGGCGCTGCGCGAGACGCTGGTCGAGCCGGAGCTCGCGGCGCTGCGGGAGATCCTGCGGCGCGGGGTCGAACGCGGTGAGGTCCGCGCCGACAACCCGGCGCTGGAGTACGTGCCCGCGCAGATGTTCGGCGTCCAGCGCATCCGGCCCGTGCTGGAGGGGGAGTACGCCGACCCGGACTATCTGGTCCGATTCGTGGAGGCCGCCGTGCTGCCGGCACTCGGCCTCGCGCCATGACTCAGGCCGCCGTCCACGGGATGACTGGACGGTGACCTGATCGCGCCGCACCGTGGGGACGGGGGCGGCGCGCACCCCCGGCCGGGTGGTGTCCCTCTTGAGCGGACAGGGACGCCACCCGGCCGGCGAACATCCGGCCGGATCAGACGTTCTGGCCGTTGCCCCCGCCCGAGTACACCGTGATGCCCCGGGTGATGTCGTCGATCACGGACTGCTGCTCGGAGACGTCCACGCCGAAGCGGACCACGACCAGCCGGCGGGAGTCCGCCGGGGACGGGAAGACCAGGGACTCCACATACCCGTCCGAGCCCTTCGCGGTGACCGCCTTCCAGCGCACCAGGTAGCCCTTCCGGCCGGCCACGGTCACCGCCTTGGACGCCAGCACCTGGTGCGAGGTGATCGCGCCGTAGGACTTGCCGCCGTAGGACTTCTCGGCGTTCGCCGCGATGTCGGCCTTGGCGACCTCCTCCGCCGTCTCGCCCCGGGTCCCGAGCAGCAGCGCGGGTGCCGAGTACGCGCCGCCCTTGGTGCAGGTGGCGCTGGTGTCGCCGGGGCACTTGTAGGCGTCGTCCGAGGTGACCTGGGCGCCCACGCCGAGCTGCCGGCCGTACCAGCCGTCGGGTATGGGCAGGCTGATGCCGCTGGCGCGGTCGCCGACCGACCCGCTCCGGATCTTCGGCGGCTGGGACCGGCCGCCGCCGGAGCCGCCCGAGTCCCCGTCCCCGCCGGAGCCGCCCCGGCCGCCGTCCCCGCCGGGGCCGCCGAACGGTCCGCCCCCGCCGCCGGACCCCTCCCGGCCGCCCGAGCCGCCCTGTCCCTGGTGCGAACCGGCCCGGTTCCCGCTCGCGCCGTCGTCGTTGCTCAGCGCGTACACCCCGACCCCGATGCTCGCCAGCACCGCCGCGGCCAGCACCACGGCGACACCCGTGCGCACCCCGCGCCGCCGCGCCGGCGGCTGCACCGGGTAGCCGGGATACCCCGGATGCACCGGGTACCCGGGGTACACCGGATGGCCGTGGGGCACCGGCTGTCCCGGTTGCTGGTTCCGGCCCGGCTGTCCCGCGTACCCGGGCTCGGCCGCGGACGGCTGTGTCGGCGGCCCCCATACGGTGCCCGACCCGGCGGGGCGGGTCCGGTCCGTCCATGCCTTACCGTCCCACCAGCGCTCGGTGGCGGGACCGTCACTTGTCTGCCCCGGGTCGGGGTACCACCCGGGGGGAGTCACCTGCGTCATGCCCCCACCGTATGAGGCCTCGGTGAAAGCCGGATGAGAGGGCCGCCCCCTCGAAACCGTGCCCGCCGCGAGGCCCGGACGCGTGGGGTGTCCGCCGGACCGTGACCGTCGTGAGAGCCGGTGCGTGGGCCGTGTGCCGGACCGTGACCGTCGCGAAGCCGGTGAGCGGGCGGCTGCGGACCCGGGTCGCGGCGGGCGCCGGGTGTCCGGGGCGCGGACCGGACCGGCGTCGGAGTCGGTCGGGACCGCCGCGACCGGGGACGGAACGCTGCGAAAGTCCGTGCGGGGCACGGCCGTTGACGGCTGATTGGTGACAGGGAGCCCCCCGTGCCCGCAGGTCGCGGGGGCGGTGCGTCGCCCGGCCGTGCCGTGGGTCACCCGACATGGCAACAGGTGTTCCGTCCGGCCTCCGCGGCGGCGGCCCGGGGACTAGGCTCGTAAGCCGTACGTCGTTCGGGCGACTTGGGGAGGTAGCGGGATGACGGAGGCACGGTCGGGTGCGACCGCCTCGGCTCCCCTGTGGGAGCGCGACGAGGAAGTCACCGCCGTCCGGCGCGCGGTGGACACACTGTGCTCCGACCGCTCGTCCACCGGAGGACTGCTCGTCTTCCAGGGCGAGGCCGGACTCGGCAAGACCGCCCTGCTGGCCGAGACCCGGCGGATCGCCGAGAAGCGCGGCTGCACCGTCTGGTCGGCGCGCGGCGGCGAGATCCTCCGGGCCGTCCCCTTCAACGTGGTACGGCAGTTGCTGCAACCCGCCCTGATCACACTGATGCCGGAGGAGGCACGCGAGTACCTCGGCGACTGGTACAGCATCGCCGGGCCCGCCCTCGGCATAGCGGAACCCGGCGACCGGCAGGCGGACCCGCAGGGGGTGTGCGACGGCCTGGTCGCCGCGGTGCGCCGGCTGGCCAAGCGTGACTGGCCCCTGGTGCTGCTGATCGACGACGCCCACTGGGCCGACGAGGAGACCCTGCGCTGGCTCGCCGGGTTCGCCGAACGCCTCGACGACCTGTCCGTCCTGCTCGTGGTGACCCGCAGGCCCGGCGAGGTGAGCGGGCGCAGCGCCCAGTGGCTGGACGCGGTCGCCGCCGCGGCCGGCGTGAGCACCCTGAACGCCCTGACCCCCGAGGCCACCGCCGGCCTCACCCGCGACGCCCTCGGCCCGCACGTGGACGCCCCGTTCTGTCGCGAGGTGTGGGCCGTCACCGGCGGCAACCCCTACGAAACCGTCGAGCTCCTGGCCAAGGTCCGCGACAGCGAACTCGAACCGGTCGAGGCGCGCGCCGGAGAACTGCGCGACCTGAACCGCGCGGCCCGCGGCGGCGGACTCGTCGCACGCCTTGAGGAACTCGGCATCGACGCCACCCGGTTCGCCTGGGCCGCCGCCATCCTGGGCACCGGCATCTCCGTGGACCTCGTCGCCCGGCTCGCCACCATGAACCGCGACGACGCGCTGCGCTGCGCCGACCTGCTGCGCGGCGCCCGCATCCTCACCGAACCCGACCCGGCGACCGTCCGCGCCGGCGAGGCGGAACTGGAGTTCGTCCACCCGCTCATCGCCACCGCGGTCTACGACTCCATCCCGGACGCCCTGCGCACCGCCATGCACGGCATCGCCGCCCAGGTCGTCACCGACTCCGGGTTCGGTGCGGCGGCGGCCTCGAGGCACCTGCTCCAGGTCCACCCGGACGACGACGAGGAACTCGTCGAACAGCTGCGCAAGGCCGCCCGCGAACACCTCGCCGTCGGCGCCCCCGGCGCGGCCCGCCGCTGCCTGGAGCGGGCCCTGCTGGAACCGCCCACCCCCGACGTCCACGCCCGCGTCCTCTACGAACTGGGCTGCGCCACCCTCCTGACCGCCCCCGCCACCACCATCGAGCACCTCCAGCAGGCCCTGAGCATGCCCGGCCTGGACGGCGACACCCGGGTCGACGCCGTATGGCGCCTCTCCCAGGCCCTGCTCCACAACAACCAGCTGGAGGAGGCCGTCCGCACGGTCGAGGCCGAGGCCGCCCGCCACGCGCCGGGACCGACCCGGCTGCGTCTGCACGCCGTGCAGTACATGTGGGAAGGACTGCACGCCGGCGAGACGATCTCGCCGGGCCGCTCCGAGCACCTCGCCGAACTCGCCGCCGGCTGCACCGGACGCGACAACTCCGAGCGGGCCCTGCTCATCCTGCGCGGCTTCGACGCCATGAGCCGCGGCGAGAACGCCGAGGAGGTCGCCGAACTGTGCGACCGCGCCCTCGTCAACGGCCGACTCGCTCCCGGACTGGGCTGGACCGACACCGAGTGGGGCATCGAACTGCTGCTGATGCTCGCCAGCGCGTACGCCTACAGCGACCGTCTCGACCGGGCCGAGACCCTCTACAACGAGGCATTGCGCGCCTACGAGACCGCGGGCTGGAGCGGCGGCCACCTCGCCCTCGCACACGCCTACGTGGGCCTCGGCCACCGCAGGCGCGGCAGGCTCAGGGAGGCGGAGGCCGCCCTGCGCGAGTCACTGCGGCTCGCCGAACGGGTCGGCCGCGGGCTCCCCCTGTACTGGACCGCCACCTGCAACCTCGTCGACACGCTGCTCGCCCGCGGCCACGCCGAGGAGGCCTGGGAGGTCGCCGAGCGGTACGGGTTCGCCCCGCCCTACCCGTCCACGATCGTGATCCCGGACCCGCGCAGCGTCCGCGGCAGACTCCTGCTCGCCGTGGGCCGCACCAAGGACGGTGTCAACGAACTGGAGGCCGCCGAGAAGGCGGCGGCCCTGCGCGGCCACCACAACCCGGTGATGGTGCCCTGGGCGGCGGACCTCGCCCGCGTCCTCGCCGCCGAGGACCCGGCGCGGGCCGCCCGGCTCGCCGCCGACATCCGCCGGCAGGCCGAGCGGTTCGGCACCGACACCGCGATAGGCGAGGCACTGCGCTGCGCCGCCGCCCTGGAGACCGGGCAGCGCGCCGTCCGCCTGGCCGCCCAGGCGGTCACCTACCTCGAGGCCTCCCCGTGCCAGTACGAACACGCCGCCGCCCGCGTCGAGTACGGCATCGCCTCCCGATCGGTGGCCGAACTCGAACGCGGACTGGCGCTGGCGCGCTCCTGCGGCGCGGACGGACTGGTGACCCAGGCCCGCGAGGTGCTGGAGTCGGGCCGCGGGCTGCGATAGCGACCCCCAGGTCACAGACCGAGCAGCTGCTCGGTCACCGCCGCCAGGCGTTCCCGCACCCCGGGGTCGTAGGCGGCCTCGTGCGCCCGCGCCGGACGTGCGCCGTCGAAGTAGCGGCCCGAACCCAGATCCTTCGTCACCAGCGCCAGGACGCCGCGCGCGCCGTCGGCGACCGTGTTCCGGGGCTCGATGCCGGCCGCCCGCACCATGGACGTGTCCATGTATGTCGCCGGGTGCAGCACGTTCACCGTGACACCGGTGCCCGCCAGCTCCTCGGCGAGGGCGAAGGTGTGGGCGGCCAGCGCGAACTTGCTGCGGCAGTAGGCGGCCACACCGCTGTAGCCGCGGGTCAGTTCGGGATCGGCGAAGTCGAGGGGCTCCTGGCCGGCCGACCCGACGTTCACGATCCGGGCCGGTGCGTTCCCGCGCAGCACCGGCAGCAGCGACCGGGTCAGCACGACGGGCGCGAGGTAGTTCACCGCCAGGC
Source organism: Streptomyces sp. NPDC003393 (assembly GCF_053589015.1). Taxonomy (NCBI): domain Bacteria; kingdom Bacillati; phylum Actinomycetota; class Actinomycetes; order Kitasatosporales; family Streptomycetaceae; genus Streptomyces; species Streptomyces sp. NPDC003393. The sequence goes on from NZ_JBSFRB010000039.1 coordinate 35,578, forward strand.
GCAACTCGTGCCCGTCGGCGCTGACCTCGCGTGCCGAGCCCGGCTCTCCGGTGCCGACGCCCGCGTTGTTGACCAGCACGTCCAGTCCGGGGTACGCCTGTGCGACCTCGGCCCCCAGTTCGCGCACCCGCGCCAGAGAGGCGAGGTCGGCGAAGAACCCCGCCGCCTCGCCCTCGGCGCGCAGCTCCTCGACCAGCCGCTCGGTGCGGCCCGGGTCGCGCCCGTGAGCGAGGACGACGTGCCCGGAGCGGACCAGTTCGAAGGCGACATACCGGCCGAGACCGGAGGTGGCGCCGGTGATCAGAACAGTGGACATGCCCCCACCGTAGGCACACCCACCGCCGGCACGGGTGCTGCCGTCGCGGGTACGACCAGCAGGGTCACCCTTCGCCGGACACCTCCGACTCCCCGGCCGTTCCGGAGACCGCGGACTCCTCGGACTCCGCGGACTCCTCGTCCAGCACCCGCCGGGCCACCGCGAACGCCGAGTTCGCCGCCGGGACCCCGCAGTACACGGCGCTCTGCAGCAGCACGGCGCCGATCTCCTCCGGTGTGAGCCCGTTGCGGCGCGCCGCCCGTACATGCATCGCCAGTTCGTCGTAGTGGCCGTGCGCGACCATCGCCGTCATGGTGATCATGCTGCGCTCACGGCGGCTGAGCGTCGGATCGGCCCAGATCTCGCCCCACGCGTAGCGGGTGATGAAGTCCTGGAAGCGGGCCGTGAACGGGGTCTGCCGGGCCTGTGCCCGGTCCACGTGCGCGTCGCCGAGCACCTCCCGCCGCACCTCCATGCCCCGCCGCGGCGCACCGCCCAGGTGGGTGCGCAGCGCGGCCAGGACGGCCTCCGGGCACTGGGCGGGCGCCAGGTGGGACGCCCCCGGGATCTCCACCAGCGCCGCGCCCGGCACCGCGTCCGCGATCTGCCGCAGATGCGCGGGGGGCGTGGCCGGATCCTCGCGGCCGGCGATCAGCAGCGTGGGCGCGCCGATCCGGTCCAGCCGGTCGGTCAGGTCGAACGCGGCCAGCGCGTCGCAGCAGGCGGCGTACGCCTCCGGGTCGGCCTCCCGGTGGTCCCGGACCAGCTCCGGCACGGTGAAGTCGCCCGCGAACCACCGGGAGTCGGCGCTCGCCACCAGCCACTCCAGCCCCTCCCGCCGGACCCGCTCGGCGCGCTCCCGCCACGCCTTCTCACCACCGAAGTGCGCGGACGAGCAGATCACCGCCAGGGACGCCACCCGCTCGGGGTGGTGTACGGCCAGGTGCAGCCCCACCGCACCGCCCAGGGACACCCCCGCGTAGGCGAACCGCTCGATCCCGAGTCGGTCCGCGAGCCGGAGCACCAGTGCGGCGAGGTCCCCGACGGTCGCGCCCGCACCGACCAGGCCGGCCGCCGAACCGCCGTGCCCCGGCAGGTCCCAGCGCACCACCCGGTGCGAGACCGCCAGCTCCGGGGCGACCTTGTCCCACAGCCGGTACGAGGTGCCGAGCGACGGCCCGAGCAGCAGCGGGGGAGTACTCGTGGGGCCTTCGGCAAGGTGGTGCAGGGTCACGGTCGCTCCAGGGCGCGGTCGGTGAGGGCTCCGGCGGAGCCCGTGTAGCGGGCGGGGTCGGTGGTCCGGCCGAGGTCGAGGTCCTTCGACTCCGGCTGTCCGGCGAGCAGTTCCCCGAGATCGCGGCCTTCCGTGCGGGTGCGGCCGGCGAGTTCGGCGAGCAGCTCCTTGGCGCGGGCGCGGCCGAGCAAGGGGGCCAGCTCGGCCGACAGCCGCTCGGAGACGATCAGCCCGTGGGTCAGGCCGAGATGGGCGCGCATGGCATCGGCGTCCACCCGCAGCCCCTCGGCCAGCTCCGCCGCGTCCCGGGCCGCGCCGCCCACCAGTCGCAGCAGATCGCGCAGCGGCTCCCACTCGGCGTGCCAGGCGCCCGCCGGGCGCTCGTCCTCCGCCGCGAGCGAGCCGTACAGCGTGGCAGCGAGCTGCGGGGCGCGCCGGGCGGCCGCCGCGATCAGGGTGGCGCGCACCGGGTTCGCCTTGTGGGGCATGGCGGAGGAGCCGCCGCCGCTGCCCTCCGCCAGTTCGGCGATCTCCGTACGGGAGAGCACCAGCACGTCCGCCGCCGCCTTCCCCAGTGCCCCGGCCGTGAAGGCGAGGCATCCGGCGAGGTCGGCCACGGGGGTGCGCAGCGTGTGCCAGGGCAGCAGCGGTGCGCGCAGGCCCAGTTCCCGGGCGTACGCCGCCGGGAGCGCCGTCGCGTCGTCGGCGCCGTACGCGGTGAAGGCCGCCAGTGTCCCCGCCGCGCCGCCGAGTTGGGCGGGCAGCGTCTCCCGCACCCGGCTGACCCGGTCCCGGGCGTCGAGCACCAGGGACCGCCAGCCGGCCGCCTTCAGACCGAACGTGGTCGGCACGGCGTGCTGGGTCAGCGTCCGGCCGGGCATCACCGTGTCGCGGTGCGTGCGGGCCAGCCGGGCCAGTGCCGCCTCGGTGCGGGCCAGGTCGGCGAGGACGGTGTCCAGGGCGCGCACGGCCACCAGCATCGTCGCGGTGTCCATGATGTCCTGGCTGGTCGCGCCGCGGTGCACGTAGGAGCCGTACTCCTCGCCCACGGCCCGGGTCAGCTCGGCGACCAGCGGGATCACCGGGTTGCCGCCCGCGTGTGCGCGCCGGGCGAGCGCGCGCACGTCGAAGCGGGCCGGGTCGGCCGCCCGGGAAACCTCGTCCGCCGCCTCGGCCGGGGCCAGACCGAGCACGGCCTGCGCCCGGGTGAGGGCGGCCTCGGCGTCGAGCAGCGCCCGCAGAAAGGCGGTGTCGCCCGTCGCGGACGCGGCGGCGGAGGCGGCCCAGCCGGGCCCGAGCAGTCCGGCGTCGTCGTCGGCGGACGATGCCGGTGGTGCTGGTGATGTCACTGGAACTCCAGGAAGACCGTCTCGCCCTCGCCCTGAAGGCGGATGTCGAAACGGTAGGTCCCGTTGCCCTCGTCCCCGGCGATCAACGTGCCGCGTCGCTGCTCGTCCAGCCGGGAGAGCAGCGGGTCGGCCGCCGTCGCCGCGTCGCCCGGCAGATAGATCCGGGTGAACAGGTGCACGAGCAGGCCGCGCGCGAACACGCACAGGCTGAGGTAAGGGGCGTTGCTGCCGCGCGCCCCGGGCCGCAGCGTCCGGACGTACCAGTGGCCGTCGGAGTCGGTCTGGATACGCCCGAAGCCGGTGAACTCCACGCCGTTGCGGCCGAGGAAACCGCCGGAGGCCGGGTCGCGCCGCATCGAGCCGTCGACGGCCGGCAGCTCGCCGTCCGGGCCGGGACCCCACACCTCCAGCAGCGCGTCGGGCAGGGGCCGCCCCTCACCGTCGTACACGTACCCGTGCACGGTGATCGTGTCCGGGTGGCCCAGGGGGGCGATCTCCTCGCCGCCGGGGAACGGGAGCGCGTAGCCGTAGAAGGGGCCCACGGTGTGCGACGGCGTGGGCGGCACGCCCTCCGGGCCGCTGGTGTCGATCTTCGTCATGGCGGTCAGCGTCCTTCTTCGATCCAGGTGGCGTGCGGGCCGTCCAGCACGATGTCCCAGTGGTAGCCGAGCGAGAACTCCGGCACCGACAGGCTGTGGTCGTAGGTGGCGACCAGGCGCTGGCGGGCGGCGTCGTCGGTGACGGACTGCAGGATCGGGTCGTAGGGGAAGAGGGGGTCGTTCGGGAAGTACATCTGCGTCACCAGCCGCTGGGTGAACGCCGAACCGAAGACCGAGAAGTGGATGTGCGCCGGACGCCAGGCGTTGACGTGGTTGCGCCACGGGTACGGGCCCGGCTGGATGGTGGTGAACCGGTAGCAGCCGTCCGCGTCGGTCAGGGTGCGGCCCACACCGCTGAAGTTGGGATCGAGTGGGGCGTCGTGCTGCTCGCGCTGGTGGGCGTAGCGGCCGGCGGAGTTGGCCTGCCAGATCTCGATGAGCTGGCCCCGCACGGGACGCCCGGCACGGTCCAGCAGCCGGCCGGAGACGGTGATCCGCTCGCCGACGGGTTCGCCGGTGTGCTGCCGGGTGAGGTCGTTGTCGATCCCGGTGATGTCCCGCTCGCCGAAGGCGGGCGAAGACAGCTCGACCAGCTCGGGGTCCTTGCCGGTGTCGATGGCGACCAGCGGCTGCTTGGGGTGGCGGAGCACGGAGGACCGGTAGGGCGCGTAGTCGCGGCGCGGGTGGTGCTCGACCGGCGCGCCTTCGGCGAGGCGCTTCTCGTACGCGGCGTGCTCGGCCGCGATCTCCTGGTCGATGTCGTGTTGCGTGAGGGTCATGGGGTACCTGGCGCTTCCTTGGCGTTCGAGGACGAGGACGGGGCCCCGGCCGACGCTGATGCGAAGGGTGGCGACGCCGGTGCCGAGCCCTCGCGGGCGGGCTGGTGGGCGGCGGTGCCGGCGAGCCGCGCGGAGGTCCGGCCGGCCTCGGCCGGGGTGCGGTCGGCCGCCTCGGCCGGAGCGAGTCCGACGGCGTGCCGCTCGAGGGCGCGGACACCGGTCGCGGTCATCCGGGCCGGCGCGGCGACCACCCTGTCCATACCGTGCAGCGCACCCCTTCCGTAATTAATCAGGGCACTGAGTAATTCGACGATGGCCCTCACGCTGCCACCGGAGGTCGAAACCGTCAAGACCTCGACGTCTCCTGGAACCAGAAGAGCGACAGGCCAGGCGATCGCCTTGTATCGTTCAGTGCACCGACGAATCAATCAGGGGGCGCGCATGGCCGCGGTGGACCTGACCACCCACCCCGGGCACCTGGCCCGGCGGCTCCAGCAGGCCCACTACCTGCTGTGGAACACGATGGTCTCCGAGGAGATCACCTCGCCGCAGTTCGCGGTCCTGAACGCGCTCGTCGCCGAGCCCGGGCTCGACCAGCGCACGGTGGGGGAGCGGGTGGGCCTCGACCGGTCCACCATCGCCGAGGTCGTCAGCAGGCTCGGCCGCAGGGGACTGCTCGACAAGGTCCGCGACCCGCAGGACGGCCGCCGCTTCCTGCTGCGGCTGACCGAGGAGGGCGAGCGGGTCCACCGCAAGCTCACCGTGCGTACGGCCCGGATGAACCAGGTCTTCCTGGCCCCGCTCAGCGACGAGGAGCAGACCCGCTTCTTCGACCTCATCCGCAGGGTCGCGGACGCCGCCGAGGAACTGCGCAATCCGGGGGAACGCGCGGCCGCGCCGTCCTGACGTCGTCGCCGCCCGGTCCGCGCTCGCCGCCCGTCCCGCCGGTTGTTCCGGTTCGCCCTCGTCTGCCCGGGTACCCGGCGTCCGCGAAGGCGACGGACCATGACGGGAAGGGGCGCCACATCATGAAGGCAGTGACCTGGCAGGGCAAGCGCGACGTCCGGGTGGAAGACGTCCCCGATCCGAAGCTCCAGGAGCCGACCGACGCCGTCATCCGGATCACCTCGACCGGCCTGTGCGGCTCGGATCTGCACCTGTACGAGGTGCTCACCCCGTTCATGACACCCGGCGACATCCTCGGCCACGAGCCGATGGGCATCGTCGAGGAGGTGGGGTCCGAGGTCCCGAACCTCAAGCCCGGCGACCGGGTGGTCGTGCCGTTCCAGATCTCCTGCGGCCACTGCTTCATGTGCTCCGCCGGCCTGCAGACCCAGTGCGAGACCACCCAGGTCACCAGCGAGGGCATGGGCGCCGCGCTGTTCGGCTACACCCGTCTGTACGGCGCCGTACCGGGCGCCCAGGCCGAGTACCTGCGCGTCCCGCAGGCGCACTACGGCCCCATCGAGGTTCCCCAGGGGCCGGCCGACGACCGCTTCGTCTACCTCTCCGACGTGCTGCCCACCGCCTGGCAGGCCGTCGCCTACGCCGACGTCCCCCAGGGCGGCACCGTCGCCGTGCTCGGCCTCGGCCCGATCGGCGACATGGCCTGCCGGATCGCCAAGGCGCGCGGCGCCGAGCGCGTGTTCGGCGTGGACCTGGTCACGGAGCGGCTGGCACGGGCGCGCCGGCGCGGGGTGGAGACGTACGACCTGCGCGACTTCGACCACGAGAAGGAACTCGTCGCCGCCATCCACGACGAGACCGGCGGGCGCGGCCCCGACGCGGTGATCGACGCGGTCGGCACCGAGGCGCACGGCAGCCATGTCGCCCGGCTCGTCCAGCAGACGGCCGCCGCCATGCCGCGCGCCCTGAGCGGCCCGCTGTCCGAACGCTTCAGCGTGGACCGGCTCTCCGCCCTCCACATGGCCATCGACCTGGTGCGCCGGGGCGGGACCCTCTCGCTGACCGGGGTCTACGGCGGCTCGGCCGACCCGATGCCGATGCTCACCCTCTTCGACAAGCAGCTCCAGATCAGGATGGGCCAGGCCAACGTCCGCCACTGGACCGACGAGATCCTGCCCTACCTCACGGACGAGGACCCGCTCGGCGTCGACGACTTCGCCACGCACCGGGTGCCGCTCGCGGACGCGCCGCACGCGTACGAGATGTTCCAGCGCAAGCAGGACGGCGCGATCAAGGTGCTGATGACACCCTGACGACGACGCCCCGGCTCAGCGGGGCCGGGAGCCGAGGATCTCCGAGAGGTCGTAGCGGACCGGCTCCTCCAGCTGGGCGTAGGTGCAGCTGTCCGGGGTGCGGTCCGGGCGCCAGCGGCGGAACCGCGCCGTGTGCCGGAACCGCGCCCCGTTCTCCATGTGGTCGTACGCCACCTCCGCCACCCGCTCCGGCCTGAGCGGCACCCAGGACAGGTCCTTCCTGCCCGACCAGCGGCTCGGCGCGCCCGGCAGCCGGGCCGACGCGTGCGCCGCCTCGTCGGACCAGGCCGCCCACGGGTGCCCGGCCACATCGTCCATCCGCAGCGGCGCCAGCTCCTCGATCAGCTCGGCGCGGCGCTTCATCGGGAACGCGGCCGACACCCCCACATGCTGGAGTCTGCCCTGGTCGTCGTACAGACCGAGGAGCAGCGATCCGACGACGGGACCGCTCTTGTGGAGCCGGTAGCCGGCCACCACCACGTCCGCCGTGCGCTCGTGCTTGACCTTGAACATGGCCCGCTCGTCCTGGAGGTAGCGCACCCCGGGCGGCTTGGCGATCACCCCGTCCAGACCAGCGCCCTCGTACTGCTCGAACCACTGCCGGGCCACCTCGACGTCGGTCGTCGCCGGTGCCACGTGCACCGGGGCGGTTGCTTCCGCCAGCGCCCTGACCAGCAGTACCCGCCGGTCCGAGAGCGGCACGTCGAGCAGCGACTCGTCGTCCAGCGCGAGCAGGTCGAACGCCACGAAGGAGGCGGGCGTCCGCTCGGCCAGGGTGCGCACCCGGGAGTCGGCCGGGTGGATCCGCTCGGTCAGCGCGTCGAAGTCCAGATGACCCTCCCGGGCGATCACGATCTCCCCGTCGAGCACGCAGCGCTGCGGCACACGCTCCTTCAGCGCCTCCACCAGCTCCGGGAAGTACCTGGTCAGCGGCTTGCCGGTACGGCTGCCCAGCTCGACCTCGTCGCCGTCACGGAACACGATCGCCCGGAACCCGTCCCACTTCGCCTCGTACTGCATGCCCTCGGGGATCTTCGCCACCGACTTGGCGAGCATCGGCTTCACGGGGGGCATCACGGGCAGATCCATGCTGAGATTGTGCGCGCATGCGACGCCGTTCGCCCGGTGTGCGAGGTGTGCGGCGTACGCCTACCGTGGCTCGCATGGGCGATGCGGTGGAACTGGAGGTGGCCGGCCGGACGGTTCGGCTGTCGAGTCCGGACAAGGTCTTCTTCCCGGAGCGCGGCTACACCAAGCTGGATGTCGCCCGCTACTACCAGGCGGTCGCCCCCGGCATCCTGCGCGCCCTGCGCGACCGCCCCACCACCCTGGAGCGCTACCCCGACGGCATCGCCGGTGAGTGGTTCTTCCAGAAGCGGGCGCCCAAAGGCATGCCCGACTGGATCCCGACCGCCCACATCACCTTCCCCAGCGGTCGCAGCGCCGACGAGATGTGCCCCACCGAGGAGGCCGCCGTGGTGTGGGCCGCCCAGTACGGAACGCTCACCTTCCACCCCTGGCCGGTACGGCGTCACGACGTCGACCACCCGGACGAACTGCGCATCGACCTCGACCCGCAGCCCGGAACCGACTACGACGACGCCGTCCGCGCCGCCCACGAACTGCGCGCGGTGCTGGAGGAGTTCGGCGGGCTGCGGGGCTGGCCCAAGACCTCCGGCGGGCGCGGCCTGCACGTGTTCGTGCCCATCGAACCCCGCTGGACCTTCACCCAGGTGCGGCGCGCCGCCATCGCCCTCGGCCGGGAGATGGAACGCCGCATGCCGGAGCAGGTGACGATCAAGTGGTGGAAGGAGGAACGCGGGGCCCGCATCTTCCTCGACTACAACCAGACCGCCCGCGACCGCACCATCGCCTCCGCCTACTCCGTGCGCCCCCGCCCGCACGCCCCCGTCTCGGCCCCCCTGCGCTGGGACGAGGTGGGCGTCGCCCGCCCCCAGGACTTCGACATCGTGACCATGCCCGCCCGGTACGCCGGCCTCGGCGACGTGCACGCCGACATGGACGACCACGCCTTCTCCCTGGAGGCGCTCCTGGAGCTGGCCGCGCGGGACGAGCGCGACCACGACCTCGGCGACCTGCCCTACCCGCCGGAATACCCGAAGATGCCCGGCGAGCCCAAGCGGGTGCAGCCGAGCCGGGCCAGAGCACCCAAGGAAGGACCGGCCGCCGCCTCCTGACCGGCCGCCGGGGTGTCACCCCAGCTCGAACACGCACCACTCCGTGGCCGCCCGCTCCCGGACGTACAGGCGGGGGCCGCGGGAGACGACGGAGTACCGTCGGGCGAGCGCCCCGCCGTCGGGGCGCACGAGCAGCCGCTCCGCCATGACCTCGACGGTCGTCTCGGTGAGGCGGCACTCGGTGACCAGCTCACGCCGCTCGCGGTACCCGCCGAGGAACGCCACGCGGTCGCCGCCCACGGCCAGCCCTGAAGCGCCGTGCACGGGGTTCTTCCGTACCCGCACCTCGTCACCGGCCCGGACCTCGAGAAGCGGGAAGTCGGTGTACGGGCACGCCCAGGCCGTCCGCCCCGTCACGTTCAGGAGGGTGCCGGTTATCCTGACCCGCACCCGCCCCGTGAGGAGTTACGACGTGACCGAGACAGCGCCGCGTCCCACGCTGGAGGCCGTGGCCGCGCGGGCCGGGGTGTCCCGGGCCACCGTGTCCCGGGTGGTGAACGGGTCGGACGGAGTCAGGGAGCCCCTGGCCGAGCGGGTCCGGCGGGCCGTGGACGAACTGGGATACGTGCCCAACCAGGCGGCCCGCAGCCTGGTGACCAAGCGGCGCGACGCGGTCGCCGTCGTCATCGCCGAACCGGAGACCCGCGTCTTCGCCGACCCGTTCTTCGCGCTCCAGATGCGCGGGATCAGCAAGGAACTGACGGCGCACGACTCCCAGCTGGTCCTGCTGCTGACCGAGGGCCGCGACGACCACGCCCGGGTCGGCCGCTACCTCGCGGGCGGCCACGTCGACGGCGCGCTCGTCTTCTCCCTCCACCTCGACGACCCGTTGCCCGGGCTGATCCAGCGCGCCGGGGTGCCGACCGTGTTCGGCGGGCGGCCCGGCTGGAGCGAGGCCACCCGGGACGTGGTGTACGTCGACAGCGACAACCGGGGCGGCGCGCGGCAGGCGGTACGGTACCTCGTCGAGCTCGGCCGGACCCGGATCGGGCACATCTCCGGTGCCCTGGACCAGACCTCCGCGGTGGACCGGCTGGAGGGCTACCGGGACGTCATGGCCGGCGCCGACCCCCGGCTGATCGTGGAGAGCGACTTCACGCCCGCCGGTGGCGAGCGCGGCATGCGGGAACTTCTGGACCGCTGCCCACATCTCGACGCGGTGTTCGCCGCCAACGACCTGACCGCGGCCGGTGCCCTGCGCGTGCTCCGCGAGCGCGGGCTGCGGGTCCCGCAGGACGTCGCGGTGGTCGGTTTCGACGACATGCTGCCCTTCGCCGAGCAGACCGACCCACCGCTGACGACCGTCCGTCAGGACATCGAGGAGATGGGCCGGCTGATGGCCCGTCTGCTGCTGCGCGGCCTCGACCGCCCGGGCGCCGACGCCCGGGCGGAGGCCGCGCCGCACGGTGTCGTCCTCCCTACCACCCTGGTACGGCGCGCCTCCGCGTAGTGCCGCCGGGCGGCCTCAGGCGGCCTGCCGCGGGGCGCTCTTGATGACCGCGAACCGGGCGCCGTAGGGGTCGGCGAGGCGCGCGATGCGGCCGACGCCCGGGACGTCGGCGGCGGCCCGGTGGATCCCACCGCCTCGCTCCAGGGCCTGGGTGGCCGTGGCGTCCGGGTCCTCGACCTCGAAGTACGGGAGCCAGTGGGGGCCGGCCTCCGCCTCGGACGGGTCGTCGGCGAGCGGGACGACGCCGCCGAACATGGCGTCCTCGCCGCCCTCGGTGGGGTTGACACACGTGTATGTGCCGCCGGGGAAGGGGGCCGCCGAGGTCTCCAGACCCAGCACCCGGTGGTAGAACGCGGCGGCCGCCGCGATGTCCGGCGTGTACAGCTCGACCCAGCACAGCGACCCCGGGTCGCCGGCCAGGTCCACGCCCCTGGTCCGCCCAGGCTGCCAGAGACCGAACGGCACCCCCGCCTGGTCGGCGCAGATCGCCATGCGGCCCTCGCCCATCACGTCCATGGGCCGCATCAGCACCCTGCCGTGCGCCTGTTCGACCGCCTTCGCGGTCGCCTCCACGTCGGAACTGTGGAAGTACACGGTCCAGGCCGGCGGACCCTGCTCGGCAGTCATCTGCATGCCGCCGGCCACGGTCCGGCCGTCCAGCTGGAAGAAGCCGTAGCCACCGGCCTCGGGCCCCGCGGAACGGAACTGCCAGCCGAACAGCGCGGCGTAGAAGGAGCGGGCGCCGTCGATGTCGGGGGTGCCGACGTCGATCCAGTTCGGAGCGCCGTCCACGAAACGGGTGGTGAGCATCGCTGCCCTCCTCGGGGAGAGACCCGTTGCCTGCTCTGCCGAGTCTCGCACCGCCCACCGACAATCGCGTGTCGCCGCCGTCCCCGGGCGCGCCGCCGTGCGCCGGCCCCGGTCGCGGCGCCATCATCAAGACCGCGGGCGGCCTGCGCACCCGCCGTTGATCCGGCGTTGATCGAACGTTTCTCGCCGTCCGGCACGATCTCGCTCATGCACATCGAGACCCTCACCCCGGCCGACCGCGCCTGGCAGGCCCAGGCGCTGTGCGCGCAGACCGGGGCCGACTTCTTCTTCCCCGAGCCGGGCAGCTCCGTGCGCGAGGCCAAGCGCATCTGCGGCATGTGCGAGATGCGCTCGGCCTGCCTGGAGTACGCGCTCACGCACGACGAACGCTTCGGCGTCTGGGGCGGACTGTCCGAAAAGGAACGGCAGAACCTGCGGAGGGCGACGCGGTAGGCCCTGTCGTTCGGTGGCGGCCGGCCGGTTCAGGCGCCGGCGCGGGCCGCCATGCGCGCCTTGCGGGCCGCCAGCTTCTCGTCGAACCTGGTGGCCTCCGCGTCCAGGCCGCCCAGAAACAGGCCGAGTTCCTCCTGCGCCTTCCGCCCCTCGGGGCCGAGGCCGTCGATCTCCATGACCTTCAGGAAGCGCAGCACCGGCTGGAGCACGTCGTCGTGGTGGATACGCAGGTTGTAGACCTCGCCGATGGCCATCTGGGCCGCCGCCCGTTCGAACCCGGGAATGCCGTGGCCCGGCATGCGGAAGTCGACGACCACGTCCCGCACCGCCTGCATGGTCGGGTCGGGGGCGATCTCGAAGGCCGCCTTGAGCAGGTTGCGGTAGAAGACCATGTGCAGGTTCTCGTCGGTCGCGATCCGCGCCAGCATGCGGTCGCAGACCGGATCGCCGGACTGGTGGCCGGTGTTGCGGTGCGAGATGCGGGTGGCGAGCTCCTGGAAGGCGACGTAGGCGACCGAGTGCAGCATCGAGTGCCGGTTGTCGGACTCGAAGCCCTCGCACATGTGCGACATGCGGAACCGTTCGAGCTGGTCCGGGTCGACCGCCCGCGAGGTGAGCAGGTAGTCGCGCATCACGATGCCGTGCCGGCCCTCCTCGGCCGTCCAGCGGTGCACCCAGGTGCCCCAGGCGCCGTCGCGCCCGAACAGGGTGGCGATCTCGTGGTGGTAGCTGGGCAGGTTGTCCTCGGTCAGGAGGTTGACGACGAGGGCGATCCGGCCGATCTCGGTGACCTCGGACTGTCCCTTGTCCCAGGCCTCGCCGTCCGCGAACTGCCCGGGAAAGTTGCGGCCGTCGCTCCACGGCACGTACTCGTGCGGCATCCAGTCCTTGGCGACCTTCAGATGCCGGTTCAGCTCGTTCTCGACCACTTCCTCCAGTGCGTACAGCAGCCGGGAGTCGGTCCAGGCGGAGGGGCTGCCGAGGTGCGGGGAAGTGATCGTCACGGGAACTCCAGGGGGACGCGGCAAGGAAGCGGGGACATACCGGCGAGCGGTGCCGGAACCTACGGGATCGTAGGCTACGTGGCCGTAGGTTACGAAGCCGTAGGTTAAGTACGGCGTAAAGATCGCTGATCAGGCGGCCGAGCGGGGGAGCCGGCCGTGCCGCGCGTGCGGTCGGAGCAGCTCCGCGACCCGCAGGTCCTGGGGCTGGGCGAGTGATCGGCTCACCCGGTCAGGCGTACAACTCCCGCAGCCGCACCGAGAGGCACGTCACACACCCCTCCAGCTTCTCGAACTCGCCGATGTCCACCACGACCGGTTCGAAGCCCAGGTCGACCAGCAGTTCGGCCGTCTTCGGCGCGCTCGCCGCCATCAGCAGCCTGCCGCCGCCGAGCAGCACCACATGACCGCCGGACTCCTCGGGCACCGGCAGGAAACGCGGGTACAGCGACGGCGTGTCCACCTTCGGGATGTGGCCGATGACCGTGCCGTTCGGGAGCGCCGTCACCGCCGACTTCAGGTGCAGCACCCTGCTGACGGGGACGGCCACCACACGCGCGCCCAGCGGCTCGAACACGGCCCGCAACTGCTGCACCCCGGCCGCGTTGGTGCGTCCGCCGCGGCCGACATAGATCGTGTCGCCCACCTTCAGCACGTCACCGCCGTCCAGGGTCCCCGGCTCCCAGACCCAGTTGACGGAGCAGCCCAGCCGCGCCACCGCCTCCTCGACCCCGGCGGTCTCCGGGCGCCGCGACTCGGCGCCGGGCCGGGTGATCAGAGCGACGTTCTTGTACAGCACGACGGTGTCCTCGACGAACACCGCGTCGGGACAGTCGTCGGCCGGCTCGACCTCGATCGTCTCCCAGCCGTTGGCCGTCAGCGCCTCGACGTACGCCTCCCACTGCCGCGTCGCCAGCTCCACATCGACCGCCTCCCGCTCGATGTGGGTCACCAGCCCTTCGGCGAGGCGCGGGCCGGGGCGGCGGACGAGGGCCTTCTGGCTGGGCACGAAAGTCTCCGTATCGAGCGGGGCGGTACTGGTGTGCGGTGCCGGTGCCCCGCGGACGCGTCGCACGGCAGGGCACCGATTGGCCATCATGCGTCACCGGAGCATGCGGACTGAACCCCCCGTTGCCGGGCTGTAGCCCTCCTGAAATGCGCTCCTGAGGTGCGCCCTCCCGGGCCCGCCGCTCCAGGAGGTGTTCCGAAAGTCGCGTCGTCCGCCCGAAGGACGGGCCCGCGGTGACCGGCACGGCGCCTCGCCGCCGGCCACCGCTGCCCGGTCCGGGCCGACACGGGACACCTGCTACACGGGGTCCCCGACGGCGTCCCGGTCGGTCTCCCTCAGCTCTCCCTCCTCCACCAGCAGCCAGCGCGTGATGCCGATCGACTCCAGGAACGGCAGGTCGTGACTGGCCACGATCAGCGCGCCCTCGTAGGACTCCAGGGCGCTCGTCAGCTGGCGCACGCTCGCCATGTCGAGGTTGTTCGTCGGCTCGTCGAGCATCAGCAGCTGCGGTGCGGGCTCGGCCAGCAGCAGCGCGGCCAGCGCGGCCCGGAAGCGTTCGCCGCCGGACAGCGTCGCCGCCTTCTGGTCGGCCCGGGCGCCGCGGAACAGGAAGCGGGCGAGGCGGGCCCGGATCCGGTTGTTGGTGGCGTCGGGCGCGAACCGGGCCACGTTCTCCGCGACGCTCAACTCGCCGTCGAGAAAGTCCAGGCGCTGCGGCAGGAACCGCGTCGGGACGTGGGCGGTCACGGTGCCCGACATCGGCACCAGTTCCCCGGCGATCGTGCGCAGCAGCGTCGTCTTGCCCGCGCCGTTGCGCCCGATCAGCGCGACGCGCTCGGGACCACGCAGGTCGAGACCGCCGTCCACGCGCGCGCCGTACGCCGGCCGGAGGTCCTGAAGAGTGAGGACGGTGCGGCCCGGCGGCACGGCCGTGTAGGGCAGGTCGACGCGGATCTCGTCGTCGTCCCGTACTGCCTCCACCGCCTCGTCGAGGCGCTCCCGGGCCTCGGCGAGCCGCTCCTCGTGCAGGATGCGGTGCTTGCCCGCGGACTCCTGGGCCGCGCGTTTGCGGGCCCCCATGACGATCTTCGGTTCGCGTTTGCTGTCCCACATCTTCTGGCCGTACCGCTTACGGCGGGCCAGTTTGACCTGGGCGTCGGCCAGCTCCCGCTTCTGCTTGCGCAGATCGGCCTCGGCGACCCGCAGCATCCGCTCGGCGGCCTCCTGCTCGACGGCGAGGACCTCCTCGTACGCCGAGAAGTTGCCGCCGTACCAGGTGACCTCACCGGCGCGCAGATCGGCGATCTGGTCGACCAGCTCCAGCAGTTCGCGGTCGTGACTGACCACGACCATCACCCCGGGCCAGGCGGCGACGGCCGCGTACAGCCGTCGGTGCGCGTAGAGGTCGAGGTTGTTGGTCGGCTCGTCCAGCAGCAGGACGTCGGGGCGGCGCAGCAGCAGCGCGGCCAGGCGCAGCAGTACCGACTCGCCACCCGACACCTCGCCGATGGTGCGGTCCAGGTCGATGTGGCCGAGGCCGAGCTCGCCGAGCGTGGCCAGGGCGCGCTCTTCCACGTCCCAGTCGTCACCGACGGTCTCGAAGTGCTCCTCGGCCGCGTCGCCGGCCTCGATGGCGTGCAGTGCGGCCCGCTGTGCGGCGATGCCGAGCGCCTCGTCGACGCGGAGCGCGGTGTCGAGCGAGACGTTCTGTGGCAGGCAGCCGATCTCGCCGGTGATCCGCACGGTGCCGTCGGACGGGGTGAGCTCGCCGGCGATCAGCTTGAGCAGGGTGGACTTCCCCGAGCCGTTGACGCCGACGAGCCCGGTCCGGCCGGGGCCGAAGGCGATGTCGAGACCGCTGAAGACGGTGGTGCCGTCCGGCCAGGCGAAGGACAGGGAGGTACAGGTGATGGATGCGGACATGGGCGCCTCGCGGTTGCTGGGTGCGGTTGGGGGGCAATCGCGTGTCGAGACACCGCAAGGCGAGGATCACCGTAGGGGAAGGGCCCGCGGGGCATGAGAAAAGCCCTGGCCGGACTACCCGAAGGACGGCTCGGACGCCGAGGTCGCACGCGACGCACACACCTGTTCGGTGTGACGCGGTGTCTCAGGACCTCAGACGAGCAACGTCCTTCTCCAATCGACGGCAACAGGACCACTGTACACCGTACGAGAGCGCGGGACGGCTGTCAACGGATATCGGGCCGCGCCGGGCACCCGCCGACGCGGACGTCCGACGTCCGGGGAGCCGTCCCGCACGGGGAGCCCGTCCAGGGCCGGGGAACGCGTGCCGGGTGCGTGGAATGCGTCCCGGGGCCGGGGGCGTCAGCAGGCGTCGCGCATCAGCTCCGCGAGGTCGTGGTCCAAGTCGAGCTGGAGGTGCTCCAGGCCGGCCGGCACCAGTTCGCTCGTGGCGCGCAGAAAGCGCCGTATCTGCTCGCTGCGCACATGCACCACGGCGGTGCCCTCCGGGGCGTGGAACTCCAGGACGGTCCGGTCGTAGCCGTAGGGCCGCACGCGTACGTCGCCGTGGCCCTCGGTCTCGTGCAGGCCGGCCGCGAGCAGGTCGCGCGCGAACGTCCAGCAGACCTCCACGCCCTCGAGGGTGGCCGGGGCCGGGAAGGTCATGCGGACGGCGAACGGGTCGCGCCGGTCGTAGTGGAGGGTGGCGGGAATGCTGGGCATCCGCGGCGCGGCGGCGACCAGACGCGCCTCGACGGTCTGCTCGATGACGGTGGACAACGCCTTGCTCCCTTGCGGCATATGACGATCACGATCAGGCGGGACGATCACGTGGGACGGCTGGACGGACGTCCGCACGGACGAGGCCGGGCACTGGAAGAGACGTCGGAACCGGCCGATCCGTGCACACGAAGTGCGAGTGACCTCTGTCACCGCGTTCATGCACAGAAGTTACGGGTGGTGTCCGTCCGGTGGGCCACGGCGGCTCTCCGGCCGCGTGCGGCCCGGCAGTTGAGGACGTGGCTCGCGGCCCTGCGGCCGGGCGGCGGGCGCGGCGCGTACGGCGCCCACGGCTGCCCGGGGCCCGTGCCGCCGGGGCCCGGCGGCACGGGACGGGTCGCTCGACTGGCGGAGTGGATATCGCCTGATATGACGAACTGTTTCAGGATGCGGGTATCCGTTCCTTGACAGAGAGGAAGTGAACGGCATGCCACGCGGTTCCAGTTCGAAACGGGAGCGCCAGTACGAGCACATCAAGGAGAGCGCCCAGGACCGGGGGGAGAGCGCAGACCGCGCCCAGGAGATCGCCGCGCGCACGGTGAACAAGGAGCGCGCCCGCTCGGGCGAGTCCAGGACCGCGAGCCGGTCCGCACAGCGGTCCGGCCGGGGCTCCGAAGGGCCCACCTACGACCAGCTCTACGAGGAGGCCAAGCGGCGCAACATCCACGGCCGCTCGGACATGAACAAGCAGCAGTTGCGGCAGGCCCTCGGCAAGAGCTGACCCGCGCCCGGGGCGGGCCCGCCTCCCGCCCCGGCGTCCCTGGCGGACGCGGTGCGCCGTACCCTCGTCAGCACCATGACGACGACCGTAGGCATTCCGGCCGGCTGGCCCGGGACCGAGGAGCAGGCCCGCGCCGTGCAGGACGAGTTGCGCGCCCGCGTGGTGCTGGACGAGCGGGGGCCGGAGCCCGGCGCGGGGCACGTCACGGGAGTCGACGTGGCCTACGACGACGAACGGGACGTCGTCGCGGCGGCGGCCGTCGTGCTGGAGGCGGCCACCCTGCGGGTCGTCGCCGAGGCCACCGCCGTCGGCCGGATCTCCTTCCCCTACGTGCCGGGGCTGCTCGCCTTCCGCGAGATCCCCACCGTGCTCGCCGCGCTGGACGCCCTGGACCGCCCGCCCGGCCTCGTCGTCTGCGACGGCTACGGCCTCGCCCACCCGTGTCGCTTCGGCCTCGCCAGCCACCTGGGCGTCCTCACCGGACTGCCCACGATCGGCGTCGCCAAGAACCCCTTCGCCTTCACCTACGACGACCCCGGCGCCCCGCGTGGCAGCGCCTCCCCACTGCTGGCGGGCTCCGACGAGGTGGGCCGCGCCCTGCGCACCCGGGACGGTGTGAAGCCGGTCTTCGTCTCCGTGGGCCACCGGGTGACCCTGGACAACGCCTGCGCCCACACCCTCGCCCTCACCCCGGCCTACCGCCTGCCCGAGACGACCCGCAGGGCCGACGCACTGTGCCGCCGGGCCCTGCGGGAGGCCACGGCCCAGGCACGGCGCCGGGGCCGGGGCACGGACACGCCGCGCTAACGGCTCGCCGCCGTGCGGAAGGTGATGCCTGCCGCACGCAGCCGGTCGATGAGCGTGTTTCCCATGGCCGCGGCCGTCGTCACCTGGCCGGCCGTGTGCGGCAGGTCGTCGAAGGCGAGGGACAGCGCCGACTCCGCGAACATCTTCGCCGTCTCGTCGTAGCCGGGGTCGCCGCCCGCGACCTCGGTGAAGACCCGCCTGCCGCCGCCCTCGCCGACGAAGCGCACGGAGAACCAGCTCCGGGCCCGCTTCTGCGGGCTCGGCCCCTCGCCCGGCCTGAGCCGGCCGGACAGCCAGCGGCGGGCGGGCGGCAGCTGGGCCGCCGTCGCGAGCGTGCCGACCGCCGCGACCCCGCCCGCCGCGGCCGACAGGTGCCGTACGGCCGCGTAGTGGCGGTAGCGGAAGTCCGGGCCGTACCGGTCCAGCGCCCGCGCGGAGCGCACCACGATCTGCGGGTCGATGGTCGGCAGCGGCAGCGCCCACGCGCCGATCTCCCCGGCGAACCGTGGCGCGCCCACCGGCGCGGACGCCCGCCGCCCCATCAGCCGCGGCTCGTGCCGTGCGCGGTCCCGGGCCGCCGCCCGCATCCGCAGCGGACGGGCGAACTGGTTGAGCGCCGAGGCGAACGTCCCGCCCGAGAAGGCCGCGTCCGCCCGGACGTAGCCGTCGACCGTCAGCGGCACGCCCTCCGGCAGCTGCTGCACGGTGAAGTACACGCCCAGGTCGTGCGGCACCGAGTCGAACCCGCACGCGTGCACCAGACGCGATCCGGTCTCCCGCGCGCGCGTGTCGTGCCGGACGTACACCAGGTCGACGAACTCGGGCTCCCCGGTCAGGTCCAGGTAGTCCGTGCCGCTGTCCGCGCAGGCGGCGACCAGTTCCTCCCCGTACGTCACGTAGGGGCCCACGGTGGTGGCCACCACGCGCGCCTGCCGGGCCAGTTCCCACAGGGAGTCCGGTTCGGCCACGTCCGCCCGCAGCACCCCGACGGACGCGCCGCCCGGCAGCCGTTCGCGCAGTTCCCGGAGCCTTTCCTCGCTGCGGCCGGCGATCGCCCAGCGAAGCCCTGCGGGGGCGTGGGCGGCGAGGTACTCCGCGGTGAGCGTCCCCACGAAGCCCGTGGCTCCGAAGAGCACGATGTCGTACGGACGCTCCGTCCTTTTCAGCCTGCTCATGACACCCCTCGCCGTCGCTCCCGCAGCCCACATGCCCGCGCCGCTGCCGGTGGCCGAGGCTAGCGTGAGGGACGACGGCGCCCGACGGCGAGGGGTGCCGAGCGGTACGGCCACCGCCGTATCGGGTACATCTCGCCATGACTCGGCTAAGCGCTTGCTCGGTCAGGGCTTGTGCGCGGTGGAACAGGTTCTTAGCATCATCGGTGTGACATCAGTTGTGTCACGGTGGTCGCGGCAAGGGGGCTCGATGACAACGGCACAGGCGTCAGGTCGGCACGGGCCGCTCACCGGCGTGCGCGTGGTCGAGCTGGCCGGCATCGGCCCCGGACCGTTCGCCGCCATGCTCCTGGCCGACCTGGGAGCCGACGTGGTGCGGGTGGACCGCCCCGGCGGCGCCGGACTCGGCATCGACCCCGCCCACGACCTCACCAACCGCAACAAGCGCTCCGTGATCGTCGACCTCAAGTCACCGGACGGTCCCGCCCGCGTCCTCGACCTCGCCGCCCGCGCGGACGTCCTCATCGAGGGCTACCGCCCCGGCGTCGCCGAGCGCCTCGGCGTCGGCCCCGAGGACTGCCACGCCCGCAACCCCCGGCTCGTCTACGGCCGGATGACCGGCTGGGGCCAGGACGGACCGCTCGCCCCGCGCGCGGGACACGACATCGCCTACATCGCCGTCACCGGCACCCTCGGCATGATCGGCGAGGCGGACGGGCCCCCCGCCGTGCCGGCCAATCTCCTCGGCGACTACGCGGGCGGCTCCCTGTACCTCGTCGTCGGCGTCCTCGCCGCCCTGCACCACGCCCGCGCGACCGGCACCGGCCAGGTGGTGGACGCCGCCATCGTGGACGGCGCCGCCCACCTGTCCGCGATGATCCACGGCATGCTCGCCGCCGGCGGCTGGCAGGACCGCCGCGGCTCCAACCTCCTGGACGGCGGCTGCCCGTACTACGGCACGTACGAGACCTCCGACGGCGGATTCATGGCCGTCGGAGCGCTGGAACAGCGCTTCTACGACGAGTTCCTCCGCCGCCTCGACCTGCCGGACCTCGCCGGGGCGCACGCCGACATCACCCGCTGGGACGAACTGCGCAAGGCGGTCGCCGACCGCTTCAGGTCCCGCACCCGCCAGGAGTGGACCACTGTCTTCGACGGCTCCGACGCATGCGTGGCCCCCGTGCTGTCGCTGCGCGAGGCCCCGCGCCACCCGCACCTCGCCGCCCGAGCCACGTTCACCGACCACGGCGGCCTCACCCAGCCGGCCCCCGCTCCCCGCTTCTCCGCCACCCCCACCGCCGTCCGCACCGGCCCCGCCCGGCCGGGCGCCGACACGGCGGACGTGGCCCGCGACTGGGACCTGCCGACGCTCGCCCCCCGACCTCACCGCACCGAGAACCCTCGCTGAAAGGCTTTCCCGTGACCACCGAAGCGTACGTGTACGACGCGATCCGCACCCCGCGCGGGCGCGGCAAGGCAGGCGGCGCCCTGCACGGCACGAAGCCCATCGACCTGGTCGTCGGCCTCATCCACGAGATCCGCGACCGCTTCCCCGGCCTGGACCCGGCCGCCGTCGACGACATCGTGCTCGGCGTCGTCGGTCCCGTGGGCGACCAGGGCTCCGACATCGCGCGCATCGCCGCCGTCGCCGCCGGACTGCCCGACACCGTGGCCGGAGTGCAGGAGAACCGCTTCTGCGCCTCGGGCCTGGAGGCCGTCAACCTGGCCGCCGCCAAGGTGCGTTCCGGCTGGGAGGACCTGATCCTGGCCGGCGGCGTCGAATCGATGTCCCGGGTGCCGATGGCCTCCGACGGCGGCGCCTGGTTCAACGACCCGATGACCAACCTCGCCGTGAACTTCGTGCCCCAGGGCATCGGCGCCGACCTGATCGCCACCATCGAGGGCTTCACCCGGCGCGACGTCGACGAGTACGCCGCCCTGTCCCAGGAGCGCGCGGCCACCGCCTGGAAGGAGGGCCGCTTCGACCGCTCCGTCGTCCCCGTCCGGGACCGCAACGGCCTGGTCGTCCTCGACCACGACGAGCACCTGCGCCCCGGCACCACCGCCGACTCCCTCGCCAAGCTGAAGCCGTCCTTCGCGGACATCGGCGACCTGGGCGGCTTCGACGCCGTCGCCCTGCAGAAGTACCACTGGGTCGAGAAGATCGACCACGTCCACCACGCCGGAAACTCCTCCGGCATCGTGGACGGCGCCTCCCTCACCGCCATCGGCTCCAAGGAGGTCGGCGAGCGCTACGGTCTCACGCCGCGCGCCCGCATCGTCTCCGCCGCCGTCTCCGGCTCCGAGCCCACCATCATGCTCACCGGGCCCGCCCCCGCCACCCGCAAGGCGCTCGCCAAGGCCGGCCTGACCATCGACGACATCGACCTCGTCGAGATCAACGAGGCGTTCGCGGCGGTCGTGCTGCGCTTCGTGAAGGACATGGGCCTCTCCCTGGACAAGGTGAACGTCAACGGCGGCGCCATCGCCATGGGCCACCCGCTCGGCGCCACCGGCGCGATGATCCTCGGCACCCTCGTCGACGAACTCGAGCGCCAGGACAAGCGCTACGGCCTCGCCACCCTCTGCGTGGGCGGCGGCATGGGCGTCGCCACGATCGTCGAGCGCGTCTGACCCCCTCCCAACGGATCACCACGGACCATCACGGAGCACCTTCCATGAGCACTGAGCCCACCACCATCCGCTGGGAACAGGACGACACCGGCGTCGTCACCCTCGTCCTCGACGACCCCCACCAGTCCGCGAACACCATGAACCAGGCGTTCCGCGACTCCCTCGCCGCGATCACCGACCGGCTGGAGGCCGAGAAGGACTCGATCCGCGGCGTCATCCTCACCTCCGCCAAGAAGACCTTCTTCGCCGGCGGGGACCTGCGCGACCTGATCCGGGTCACGCCCGAGACCGCCCAGGACCTGTTCGACGGCGGCCTCGCCATCAAGCGGAACCTGCGCCGCATCGAGACCCTCGGCAAGCCGGTCGTCGCGGCCATCAACGGCGCCGCCCTCGGCGGCGGCTACGAACTCGCCCTCGCCTGCCACCACCGGATCGCCCTCGACACCCCCGGCACGAAGATCGGCTGCCCCGAGGTGACGCTGGGCCTGCTCCCCGGCGGCGGCGGAGTGGTCCGTACCGTCCGGCTGCTGGGCATCACCGACGCCCTGCTGAAGGTGCTCCTCCAGGGCACCCAGTACAACGCGCGGCGCGCCCAGGAGAACGGCCTCGTCCACGAGGTGGCCCAGACTCCGGAGGAACTGCTCGCCAAGGCCCGCGCCTTCATCGACGCCCACCCCGACTCGCAGCAGCCCTGGGACCGCCCCGGCTACAAGATCCCCGGCGGCACCCCGGCGAACCCCAAGTTCGCCGCCAACCTGCCCGCCTTCCCGGCGAACCTGCGCAAGCAGACGAACGGCGCCCCCTACCCGGCGCCGCGCAACATCATGGCCGCCGCCGTCGAAGGCGCCCAGGTCGACTTCGAGACCGCGCAGGTCATCGAGGCCCGCTACTTCGTGGAGCTGGCCGCCGGCCAGACCTCGAAGAACATGATCCAGGCGTTCTTCTTCGACCTCCAGGCCGTCAACTCCGGTGCCAACCGCCCCCAGGGCGTCGAGCCCCGCCAGGTGCGCAAGGTGGCCGTCCTCGGCGCCGGGATGATGGGCGCCGGCATCGCCTACGCGTGCGCCCACGGCGGCATGGAGGTGATCCTGAAGGACGTCTCCCTGGAGGCCGCCGTCCGGGGCAAGGGCTACTCCGAGCAGCTGTGCGCCAAGGCCGTCGCCAAGGGCCGTACGACGCGGGAGAAGGCGGACGCGCTGCTCGCCCGCATCACCCCCACCGCCGAGACCGCCGACCTCGCCGGCTGCGACGCGGTGATCGAGGCCGTCTTCGAGGACCCGGCCCTCAAGCACAAGGTGTTCCAGGAGATCGAGCCGGTCGTCGCGCCGGACGCCCTGCTGTGCTCCAACACCTCCACCCTGCCCATCACCGCGCTCGCCGAGGGCGTCCAGCGCCAGGCCGACTTCATCGGGCTGCACTTCTTCTCGCCCGTCGACAAGATGCCGCTGGTGGAGATCATCAGGGGCGAGCGGACCGGCGACGAGGCGCTGGCCCGCGCCTTCGACCTGGTCCGGCAGATCAAGAAGACCCCGATCGTGGTCAACGACTCGCGCGGCTTCTTCACCTCCCGGGTGATCGGTCACTTCATCAACGAGGGCGTGGCGATGGTCGGCGAGGGCATCGAGCCCGCGTCGGTGGAGCAGGCGGCGGCCCAGGCCGGCTACCCGGCCAAGGTGCTCTCCCTGATGGACGAGCTGACCCTCACCCTGCCCCGCAAGATCCGCAACGAATCGAAGCGGGCCGTCGAGGAGTCGGGCGGCACCTGGCCCGCGCACCCGGCGGAGGCGGTCATCGACCGCATGATCGACGAGTTCGGCCGCACCGGCCGCAGCGGCGGGGCGGGCTTCTACGACTACGACGAGGACGGCAAACGGGCCGGGCTGTGGCCGGGGCTGCGCGAGCACTTCACCAGGCCGGGGCATGAGATCCCGTTCCGGGACATGCAGGAACGCATGCTCTTCGCCGAGGCGCTCGACACGGTCAGGCTCCTGGAGGAGGGGGTGCTGACCTCCGTCGCCGACGCCAACATCGGCTCGATCTTCGGGATCGGCTTCCCCGGCTGGACCGGCGGCGTCCTGCAGTACATCAACGGCTACGAGGGCGGCCTGCCCGGGTTCGTGGCCCGCGCGCGGGAGCTCGCCGAGCGCTACGGCGAGCGGTTCACGCCGCCCGCCCTGCTGCTGGCGAAGGCGGAGAAGGGGGAGACCTTCACCGACGCGAGGTGAGACCGCTAATCGGTCTCGTCGGGGTCCCTGTCGAGCCACTGGCGCAGCTCCTCGCGCAGCGACCGCTGGAAGGTGGTCAGCAGCGCCTGCACCACCAACGGGTGCATATGGGCCGACAGGGACTTCACATCGCGGGTGTCACGCTCGGCGACCGCGTCGCGCAGCAGCCCCGACAGCTCGCGGGCGGCGGCGCGCGCGTGGTCGGTCAGCGCCGCGCGCGCGGCGAGGATCGTCTCCTGGGACAGCGGGACGTCGAGCAACTCCAGCCCGAGCCGGAACAGCCCCACGTCCACGCGGAAGGCGTCCTCCCCCTCCCGTACGACCACGTTCATCGCCGCGAGCCGCTCCACGTCCCCGTCGGACAGCGGCCGGCCCGCTCGGCGTCCGAGCTCGCGGCCGGACACCGTCTCCACGCTCTCCGGCGCCCAGGAGGCGACGACCGCGCGCTGCACCGCCAGGTCGTGCGGGCTGAGGTCGGGCGGGAGCTGCCGCAGATGACGCTCGATCGCGGCGAGGGTCATGCCCTGGTGCTGCATCTCCTCGATCAGCGCCAGACGCGCCAGGTGGTCCCCGCCGTAGCGGCCCACCCGGCGGGGACCGAGTACGGGCGGGGGCAGCAGGCCGCGGCTGCTGTAGAAGCGGACCGTGCGCACGGTGACGCCGGCCCGCGCGGCCAGCTCGTCGATCGTGAGGACCGGCTCGTCGATGTCCGTCGTCATGTGCAGCAGTATCGCTGTCGCACCATTGGTGTGAAAGACGATGACCGATCTGCGTGGGTTATGTGAGAAGTCCCGCTCTGTGGCGTACGCCATCGCATGAGGGCTGATCGGCCTGGGAAGGTGCCGTTCTGGTCTGTACCGCGTCACGGGTGGTGCGGGCCGCGACTTGTACGGACGACGGGCCCACCCCGCCCGGCGCACCAGAGAGTGGAACCACCCTTGAGCAAGGACGCCGTGCACACGGCTCGGGTCGCCGACCACCCCCAGGCGACCACGATCCCCGCCGACGCGGGCGACGCCGGATACAGCAAGGACCTCAAGCACCGCCACGTCAACATGATCGCCATCGGCGGAGCGATCGGCACCGGACTCTTCCTGGGCGCCGGCGGCCGCCTCCACAGCGCGGGCCCCGCGCTCGCGCTGGCCTACCTGGTGTGCGGCGTCTTCGCGTTCTTCGTCGTCCGGGCCCTGGGCGAGCTGGTCCTGTACCGGCCCTCCTCGGGGTCCTTCGTGTCGTACGCGCGCGAGTTCCTCGGCGAGAAGGGCGCCTACGTCGCCGGCTGGATGTACTTCCTGAACTGGTCGACCACCGGTATCGCCGACATCACCGCCATCGCGCTGTACACGCACTACTGGAGCCTGTTCACACCCGTCCCGCAGTGGGTGCTGGCGCTGATCGCGCTCGCCGTCGTCCTCGCCGTGAACCTGATCTCCGTGAAGATCTTCGGCGAGATGGAGTTCTGGTTCGCGATCGTCAAGGTGGCCACCCTCGTCGCCTTCATGCTGGTCGGCATCTTCCTGCTGGCCACACAGCACCCGGTGGACGGCTACGCGCCCGGCCTGAGCATGATCACCGACCACGGCGGGATCCTGCCGCACGGCGTGATGCCGGTCGTCATCGTGATGCAGGGCGTGATCTTCGCGTACGCCGCGCTGGAGCTGGTCGGCGTCGCCGCGGGCGAGACCGCCCAGCCGGAGAAGGTCGTCCCGCGCGCGGTGAACTCGATCATGTGGCGCGTGGGCCTGTTCTACGTCGGCTCGGTGGTGCTGCTCGCCCTGCTGCTGCCCGGCTCGGTGTACTCGGGCGACGAGAGCCCGTTCGTGACGGTGCTGTCGAAGATCGGTGTCTCCGGCGCCGGCGACGTGATGAACCTCGTCGTCCTCACCGCCGCCATGTCCTCACTGAACTCCGGCCTGTACTCCACCGGCCGCATCCTGCGCTCCATGGCCGTGGCGGGTTCCGCGCCGAAGTTCACCCGGGTGATGAGCCGCAGCCAGGTCCCCTACGGCGGCATCCTGCTGACCTGCGCGGTCTGCGTGCTCGGCGTCGGCCTGAACTACCTCATGCCCAGCCAGGCGTTCGAGATCGTGCTGAACGTCGCCTCCCTCGGCATCGTCAGCACCTGGGTGATCATCATGATCTGTCACCTGGTCTTCGTCCGCCGCGCCAAGGCGGGCCTGGCCACCCGGCCGAGCTTCCGCCTCCCGGCCAGTCCGGTCACCGAGATCACCACGATCGCCTTCCTCCTGGCCTGCCTGGGCCTGATGTGGAACGACCCCGAGGTGGGCCGTAAGACCCTCCTGCTCATCCCCGCGATCGCCCTCCTGCTGATCGCCGGCTGGTTCGGCGTCCGCCGCCGCGTCGGCCGGCAGACGGACCAGGAGCTGTCACAGCTGACGAACTAACGGCACACCGCCACTGGCAGTGGCGGCCACTACGGTGGCGTCATGTCGGAGATCACGTAGTGAACCGGACCGCTCCGGGCGACGCGGGACGGGGGAGCGGTCCGGCCCTCACTCACCTGTGATGCACGTCGTTGGTCGCCTCGATCTTCTTCGAGGACCTCGGCTGCGTTCCGGACGTCGCCCCGGTGAGGGAGGCCGCGCGGGCCGCCGGGGCGGCCGGCTTCACCGGCTGGAACAGCCAGATGTCGAAGAACGTGGCCAGGGGCCGGCCCGAGACCTGTTCCGCGTACTTCTGGAAGTCGGCCACGGAGGCGTTGCCGTAGGCGTGCCGCTGGGGCCAGCCCTTCAGGAGAGCGAAGAACGCCTCGTCGCCGATCTCGTTGCGCAGCGCCTGGATGGCGAGGGCGCCCCGGTCGTACACCGCGGCGTCGAACTGGTGGTCCGGACCCGGATCACCCGGCTTCACCGTCCAGAAGGCGTCGTCGGCCGGGTGCGAGGCGTAGACGTGGTCCGCCAGCTCCTGCGGCGTGCCCTCGCCCTCGTGCTCCGACCACAGCCACTGCGCGTAGCGGGCGAAGCCCTCGTTGATCCAGATGTCCTTCCAGCCCTTGACGGACACGCTGTCGCCGTACCACTGGTGGGCCAGCTCGTGCGCCACCACGGAGGTGTTCGAGCCGTTCGCGAACTGCTTCGGGCTGTAGTACACGCGGGTCTGCGTCTCGAGCGCGTACCCGGTCGTCGTGTTCGGCACGTAGCCGCCCGGCCTCGGGCTCGTCCGCCGCCACCGCGCCGTCCGGGGTGCGGTGCCAGGTCGTGAAGCCGTACGCGCTCTTCGTGGACGGCACCCCGCTGTAGCGGACCACCACCGTCATCGGCGTGCCCTTGGCCGGCGGGTGCTTCGGCGTGACCACCAGCTCGTGCTGCCCGGAGGTGGTGAAGGCGGCCTGCGCGCCGTTGACCCGCACCTCGCTCACGTCCAGCAGGAAGTCCAGGTCGAAGCTGGAGAGGTCCTGCGTGGCCCGCGCCGATACGGTCGTCGTGCCCGCCAGCTCGTCCGTCCTGGGCTGGTACGTGAGCCTCAGGTCGTAGTGCGACACGTCATAGCCGCCGTTGCCGTAGTACGGGTAGTAGGGGTCGCCGAAGCCCGGCGCGCCGGGGGAGTGGCTCGCGGCCGATGCCGGGATCGCCGACAGTAAGGCCGCCGCCAGTGCGCCCGGCACGATGATTCTGCGGTGCACGTCAGCTCCAAGTCATAGGTGGACGAAGGCTGTTCGGAGCCCATTGAGTCCCTGTGACCGCAGGCATGTCCATCGCCACCCCGGTCGCACGATCGCCATTCGGCCGTCATGAGTACCGCCGGATTCCGTCATGCTCGCCGCCGCTCCCCGCCGGCATCGCGACCGGTCCCCGCCGTGATCGCGGCCGAACCTCCGGCCGGGCGGTCGCGCGATCAGGCCGCCGGACCCGCCAGCGCGGCCGCCTCGCGCGCGCATCCCCACGCCACGGTGACCCCGGCCCCGCCGTGCCCGTAGTTGTGCACCAGGACCCGGCCGCCCGGCAGCTCCACGCGCTCCAGCCGCACCGCGTGCCGCGCCGGACGCAGCCCCACCCGGTGCTCCAGCACTCGCGCACCGGCGATCTCCGGCCGCAGTGCCGCGCACCGCGCCACGATCCGCTCGGCCACCGCCGGGTCGGGCGTCAGCGACCAGGCGTCCTCCTCGGCCGTACCGCCGAGCAGCAGTCCGCCCGGCTGCGGAATGAAGTACGTCGAGGACCGCGACGACTTGTCGACAGAGGTCAGCCACGTCGCGATCCCCGGGTTCTCCACGACCACGAGCTGCCCGCGCACCGGGCGTACTCCGGGATCCGGCACGAGCTCGCGGGCGCCCAGGCCCGTGCAGTTGATCACCACCGGGGCGTCGATCGCGGCCAGATCCGTCACCGTCCGCTCCTCGACCACCCCGCCCGCCGCCAGCAGCCGCTCCCGCAGCCACGGCAGATGAGTCGACATGTCGATGACCGGCAACCGTGCCCACAGGGCCGTCCCCGGGTGCTCCCCGCCATGGGCCGCCCGCAGCCCGGGAACCCGCGCGGCCCATGGCCCGAGCGCGTCCAGCCGGGTCTCGCCGTGCACACCCTCGACCATCCGCACACCCGTCCGGTCCGGGCGCGCGGCCACGTCCGCGTACACGGCCAGCGAGTCGAGCGCCCACTCCCCGACGAGCGCGTCCGGCTCGATCCGGTAGGGCCACCACAGTCCGCCCGCCACGGCCGAGGTCGTCCGCTCGGGCGGCTCCCTCGTCCACACCCGCACCCGCCGGCCGCCCTCGGCCAGCACGACGGCGGTGGTCAGCCCGATGACCCCGCCACCGACCACCACGACCCCGTCACCCGGTCCGCCCGATTCACCCACCATGCCGGGACCGTAGCGGAACACGTCGTGCCGCACCTACGGCGGCCCCGCGCCGGCACCACGGCCGTCAGCCGCTCCCGTTAGGATCGGCGACCTGATGACTGCCACCCTCGTCGCCAAGAACCTCGCCGCCGGACACGGCGACCGCACGCTGTTCTCCGGGCTCGACCTCGTCGTCGCGCCCGGCGACGTGATCGGGCTGGTCGGTGCCAACGGCGCGGGCAAGTCCACACTGCTCAGGATGCTCGCCGGGCTGGACGCGCCCGAGCAGGGCGAGCTCACCCTCTCCCCGCCCGCGGCGACCGTCGGCCACCTGCCGCAGGAGCCGGACCGCCGCCCGGGGGAGACCGTGCGCCGCTTCCTGGCCCGGCGCACCGGAGTGGACGAGGCCCAGCGGGCGATGGACGAGGCCACCCAGGCCCTCGTCGACGCCGTCCCCGGCGCGGACGACCGGTACGCGAGCAGCCTGGAGCGCTGGCTCGGCCTCGGCGGCGCCGACCTCGACGAGCGCGCCGAGGAGGTCGCCGACTCCCTCGGCCTGGCCGTCGACCTCGACCAGCCCATGACGTCCCTGTCCGGTGGCCAGGCGGCCCGCGCCGGTCTCGCGTCCCTGCTGCTCTCCCGCTACGACGTCTTCCTGCTCGACGAGCCGACCAACGACCTCGACCTGGACGGCCTGGAGCGGCTGGAACGCTTCGTGACCGGGTTGCGCGCGGGCGCGGTCGTCGTCAGTCACGACCGCGAGTTCCTCACTCGCACCGTCACCAAGGTCCTCGAACTCGACCTCGCTCAGCGGCAGATCAACCTCTACGGCGGTGGCTACGCGGCCTACCTGGAGGAGCGGGAGGTGGCCCGCCGGCACGCCCGGGACGACTACGAGGAGTACGCGGACAAGAGGGGGGCCCTCCAGGACCGGGCGCAGATGCAGCGCGCCTGGATGGACAAGGGCGTGAAGAACGCCCGGCGCAAGGCGGGCAACGACAACGACAAGATCGGCCGCAAGTTCCGCAGCGAGGCCAGCGAGAAGCAGGCCGCCAAGGCGCGTCAGACGCAGCGCATGATCGAACGGCTGGAGGTCGTCGAGGAGCCTCGCAAGGAGTGGGAGCTGCGCATGGAGATCGCGGCGGCCCCGCGCTCCGGGGCGGTCGTCGCCACGCTGCGCGACGCCGAGGTGCGGCGCGGCGGTTTCGTCCTCGGCCCGGTGTCCCTGCAGATCGACTGGGCGGACCGGGTGGCGGTCACCGGCGCCAACGGCGCCGGGAAGTCGACGCTGCTGGCCGCCCTGCTGGGCCGGATCGCCCCGGACGCGGGGCACGCGGCCCTGGGCTCCGGCGTTCTGGTCGGCGAGGTCGACCAGGCCCGCCGCCTCTTCCACGGCCCCGAGACGCTGCTGGACGCCTTCCGCACGGGGGTTCCGGACGCCGAGCCGGTGGACGTGCGCACGCTGCTCGCCAAGTTCGGCCTGAAGTCCGACCATGTGCTGCGTCCCGCCGCGACTCTCTCGCCGGGCGAGCGCACCCGGGCCGCCCTCGCCCTCCTCCAAGGCCGGGGCGTCAACCTGCTGGTCCTGGACGAGCCCACCAACCACCTCGACCTGCCGGCCATCGAGCAACTGGAATCGGCCCTGGACTCCTACGAAGGCACCCTCCTGCTGGTCACCCACGACCGCC
Organism: Streptomyces sp. NPDC003393; assembly: GCF_053589015.1. Taxonomy (NCBI): domain Bacteria; kingdom Bacillati; phylum Actinomycetota; class Actinomycetes; order Kitasatosporales; family Streptomycetaceae; genus Streptomyces; species Streptomyces sp. NPDC003393. The sequence continues at coordinate 65,784 of NZ_JBSFRB010000039.1, forward strand.
GCATGCTCCAGGCGGTACGGACCACCCGTCACCTGGAGGTCGCCGACGGCAAGGTGACCGAGCGTTAGCCGCTCGGCGGCACCGGGTGCCAAGAACGCGGCGGACGTGGGGCCTTACACTCGGCAACCGTTGCCTCGCGCAGCGAGAGTCCCGACCGAAAGGCCTGGTTGCCCATGTTCCAAGACGCCCCCATCTACCACCAACTCGTTGCCGAGCGCGGCGACGTGCCCGCACGAGTGCGTGACGCGGCCACGAGCATACGCCGCGAACTCGACCAGGTGATGCGTACGGGGCAGCCGTCGGGCGCCTTCCAGCCGGGCCCCGCGTCCGCCCACGCGGCCCCACGACCCCACTCGGCCCTACCACCCGGCCCGCACCCGCGATGACGCCGTGCGGCCACGTGCTCACGGCGTCACGTGCCCGCGCTCCGGCCGCGGGAAATCGGCCGCTGCGGGGACAGCCGCCGTCGGCACCTCTCCGCCGCAGGCGCATGCCCGCCGTAGACGTGTGCCCGCCGTCGGAGCGAGCCCGCCCACGGCCGGCGTCCCTCTCGGATGCGTGATCGTCGGCGCGTGACACGGTCGACCGGGTCCCGGCGGGAGGGCCCGCCGGGGCCCGCCCGCTCACCCGGTGGGCCCCGGCGGTGCCGGTCCGCGGGCCGGACCCCGGCGGTGCCGGGTCCGGGCCCTCGGCGGTGGCCGTCAGCGGCGGCCGTTCTTCGAGTCGAGCAGGCCCGCGCGGCGCAGCGCGTCGGCCATGGCGCTGTTGGCGGGCGGCGGCGCCTGGCGCGAACCGCCGCCCCCGCCGCCGCGTCCCTGGCGCTGCTGCGGCGGGCGCCCGCCGCGCTGTCGGCGCTCGCCGCCGCCCTGCCGCTCCTGCGGCGCCGCCTCGTCGTCCAGGCGCAGCGTCAGCGAGATCCGCTTGCGCGGGATGTCGACGTCCAGCACCTTCACCTTGACGATGTCGCCCGGCTTGACGACGTCCCGCGGGTCCTTGACGAACGTCTTCGACATCGCCGAGACGTGCACCAGACCGTCCTGGTGGACGCCGACGTCGACGAACGCCCCGAAGGCCGCCACGTTCGTGACCACGCCCTCCAGGATCATCCCGGAGGAGAGGTCGGAGATCTTCTCGACGCCCTCCTTGAAGGTCGCCGTCCTGAACGCCGGCCGTGGGTCACGGCCCGGCTTCTCCAGCTCGCGCAGGATGTCGGTGACCGTCGGCAGGCCGAACGTGTCGTCGACGAAGTCGGCCGGCCGCAGCGAGCGCAGCACCCCGGTGTTGCCGATCAGTGAGGCCACCTCCTGGCCGGCGGTCTTCACCATCCGCCGGACCACCGGATACGCCTCCGGGTGCACGCTGGAGGCGTCCAGCGGATCGTCCCCGCCGCGGATCCGCAGGAAGCCCGCGCACTGCTCGTAGGCCTTCGGGCCGAGCCGCGGCACCTTCTTCAGCTCGGCGCGGGAGCGGAACGGCCCGTTGGCGTCCCGGTGCGCCACGATGTTCTCGGCGAGCCCGGACGTGATGCCGGAGACCCGCGCGAGCAGCGGCACGGACGCCGTGTTGACGTCCACGCCCACACCGTTCACACAGTCCTCGACCACCGCGTCCAGCGAGCGGGACAGCTTCACCTCGGACAGGTCGTGCTGGTACTGGCCGACACCGATCGACTTCGGATCGATCTTGACCAGTTCGGCCAGCGGGTCCTGGAGGCGGCGCGCGATGGAGACCGCGCCGCGCAGCGACACGTCCATGTCCGGCAGCTCCCGCGAGGCGTACTGCGACGCCGAGTACACCGACGCGCCCGCCTCCGACACCATCACCTTGGTGAGCTTCAACTCGGGGTGCTTGGTGATCAGGTCACCGGCGAGCTTGTCCGTCTCCCGGGACGCCGTGCCGTTGCCGATCGCGACCAGATCGACCGCGTGCTCCTTCGCGAGCCGGGCCAGCCGGGCGATCGCCTCGTCCCACCGGTTGGCGGGGACGTGCGGGTGGATCACGTCCGTGGCGACGACCTTGCCGGTCGCGTCCACCACGGCGACCTTCACACCCGTACGGAAGCCGGGGTCCAGGCCCAGGGTCGCGCGGGTGCCGGCCGGGGCGGCGAGCAGCAGGTCGCGCAGGTTGGCCGCGAACACGTTCACCGCCTCGTCCTCGGCGGCCGTACGCAGCCTCAGCCGCAGGTCGATGCCGAGGTGGACCAGGATCCGGGTGCGCCAGGCCCAGCGGACCGTGTCCGTGAGCCACTTGTCGGCGGGCCGGCCCCGGTCGGCGATCCCGAACCGGTGCGCCACCATGCCCTCGTACGACGACGGGCCGTCGGTGGGCTCCTCCGGCTCCAGGACGAGGTCGAGGACCTCCTCCTTCTCGCCGCGCAGCATCGCGAGGATCCGGTGCGAGGGCAGCTCGGTGAACGGCTCGGCGAAGTCGAAGTAGTCGGCGAACTTCGCACCGGCCTCCTCCTTGCCGTCCCGCACCTTGGCGGCCAGCCGCCCGCGCACCCACATGCGCTCGCGCAGCTCGCCGATGAGGTCCGCGTCCTCCGAGAACCGCTCGGTGAGGATCGCCCGAGCCCCCTCGAGAGCGGCCTGCGGATCGGCCACCCCCTTGTCCGCGTCCACGAAGGCGGCCGCGGCGGCGAGCGGCTCCACGGTCGGGTCGCCCAGCAGGCCCTCCGCCAGCGGCTCCAGGCCCGCCTCGCGGGCGATCTGCGCCTTGGTCCGCCGCTTGGGCTTGTACGGCAGGTAGATGTCCTCCAGCCGTGCCTTGGTCTCGGCGCCGCGGATACGCGTCTCCAGCTCGTCGGTGAGCTTGCCCTGCTCGCGCACCGACTCCAGGATCGCCGTCCGACGCTCCTCCAGCTCCCGCAGATAGCGCAGCCGCTCCTCGATCGTGCGCAGCTGCGCGTCGTCGAGCGTCTCGGTCGCTTCCTTGCGGTAGCGGGCGATGAAGGGCACCGTCGAACCGCCGTCGAGCAGCTCCACGGCGGCCTTCACCTGCCGCTCCCGTACGCCGAGCTCCTCGGCGATCCTGCCTTCGATGGACCCTGCTGTGAGGGACCCGGGTGTCGTCACGTTCCCGTACCGCCTTCTCCGCTTCGACTTGCGCGGCAATTGTGACAGGCCCCACCGACAACCGGGCGGACCGCCCCGCACCCGGGTGCGCGTGGCAGGAAAGGTGGGAAACCCGTCGTTGCTGCCATCGGCGGGTCCCCGAAGAATCGGGGCCACGACGCAGCGAACCCTCCTCGTCGTCCTCTTCGACGGCGTGCAGAGCCTGGACGTCACCGGACCCGTGGAGGTCTTCACCGGTGCCGAGCGGCACAGCCCGGGGACGTACCGCGTCCGGACGGCCTCCCTCGACGGCGGCCCCGTCCGCACCTCCAGCGGTCTGACCCTGGTACCCGACGGGCCCCTGACCGGGGCGTCCGATCCGCACACCCTGCTCGTGACCGGCGGCGACGGCACCCGCGGGCCCGATCCGCGGCTGGTGGAGTGGCTGCGCGTGGCCGGCCCCCGTGCGCGGCGGCTCGTCTCGGTGTGCACCGGGGCGATCCTCCTCGCCCGCGCCGGCCTGCTGGACGGCCGCCGGGCCACCACGCACCGGGCGTACTGCGACAGCCTCGCCCGGCGGCACCCCGCCGTCGAGGTCGACCCCGACCCGATCTTCGTGCGCGACGGCCATGTGGCCACCTCGGCCGGCGTCACCGCGGGCATCGACCTGGCGCTCGCGCTCGTCGAGGAGGACCTGGGCCGGGACGCCGCGCTCGCCGTCGCCCGCCATATGGCGGTGTTCCTACGCAGGCTGCCCGGCAACCAGGCCCAGTTCAGCGCCCAGCTCGCCGCGCAGACGGCCCGGCGCCGGCCGCTCAGGGACGTCCAGCTGGGGGCACCTCCCACGCCCTTGAGGCAGTGGGGGAGGATCACCGAGCATCCGGCCGGCGACCTGAGCGTCGAGTCCCTGGCCGCCCGCGCCGCCCTCTCGCCGCGCCATTTCGCCCGCGCCTTCCGGACGGAGACGGGCATGACACCGGGCCGGTACGTCGACCGCGTCCGCCTCGAGCACGCCCGGCGCCTGCTGGAGGACACCGCCGACGGCATCGAGCAGATCTCCCGCGCCAGCGGGTACGGCACACCCGAGGCGATGCGGCGCGCATTCCTGCGCGCGCTCGGCGCCTCACCCGCGGAGTACCGGCGCCGTTTCCGCCCCGAGCCCGTCACCTGACCCACCCGCCGGACGCACCCGGCACGGCACCACCGACCGAAGGGAAGAACCGTGCAGATCGCCATCGTCCTCTACGACCGCTTCACCGCCCTCGACGCCGTCGGCCCCTACGAGACCCTGGGCCGCCTCCCCGGCGCGGACACCGTCTTCGTCGCCGAGCGGACCGGACCGGTCCGTACCGACACCGGGCGGCTCGCGCTCACCGCCGACCGCACCCTGGCCGACGTGCCGTCCCCCGACATCGTGGTCGTGCCCGGCGGTCCCGGGCAGAGCCCGCAGATGGAGAACCAGGCCCTGCTGGACTGGCTGCGCGCCGCGGACACCGCCAGCACCTGGACGACGTCCGTCTGCACGGGTTCCCTGCTGCTGGCCGCCGCGGGGCTTCTGAACGGCCGCCGCGCCACCTCGCACTGGCTGGCCCTGGACCAGCTCCCGCGCTTCGGGGCCGAGCCGACGGACGAGCGAGTGGTCATGGACGGCAAGTACGTCACCGCGGCCGGCGTGTCCTCCGGCATCGACATGGGCCTGACCCTGCTGGGCACCCTGGCGGGCGACGACTGCGCGATGTCCGTCCAGCTGCTGACCGAGTACGACCCGCAGCCGCCCTACGACGCGGGCTCCCCGCGGAAGGCGCCGGCGCACCTGGTCGAGGAGTGGCGCGCCCGGAGCCGCTTCATCCTGTCGTAGGCACGTTCCAGGTGAAGCGCGGCCGCCGGCGCTCCAGGAACGCGGCGACCCCCTCGGCGGTGTCACTGCTGCCGGCCGCCTGCTCCGCCCAGTGCGCGTCCCGGTCCGTCCGGCCGTTCGCGAACTCCTTGGCCGCGGCCTGGGTCAGCTGGGAACGGGACACCAGGATTCCGGTCAGCTCGGCGACGCGCTCGTCCAGTCCGCCCTCGGGCAGCACCTCGTCGACGAGCCCAGTGCGCAGCGCCCGCTCCGTGCCGATCAGCTCGCCGGAGAACAGCAGGTACTTCGCGGTGGCCGGCCCGACCAGCGACACCAGCCGCCGGGTGGAGGACGCCGGATAGACGATGCCGAGCTTGGCGGGGGTCACCCCGAACAGTGCCCCCTCCTCGGCCAGCCGCAGGTCACAGGCGGCCGCGAGCTGGGCGCCGCCGCCGACGCAGTGACCGCGCACGGCGGCGAGCGTCGGCTTGGGGAACGCGGCGAGCGCCTCCTCGGCCGCCACCGACAGTCCCTGTGCCTCCTGCGGCGAACCCCGGAGCGTGGAGATGTCGGCACCCGCGCAGAAGGTCGCGCCCTCTCCGGTCAGCACCAGCGCCCGCACTGCCGGGTCGCGGGCCAGGCCGTCCAGCAGCGGCGGCAGTGCCCGCCACATCGCCGCCGTCATGGCGTTGCGCTTGGCGGGATGGCGGACGACGACGGTGGCGACCGAGCCGGCGATCCGGTGGGACAACTGGGGCTCCATGATCCGGATGCTATCCGCCCGGCCCAAGCGCTTGCTCACCAAGGGGGTGCCGGGCCTCGTCCGGGCGGCGGCGGCACGTGCGGACGGCACGTACAACCCGAAGAGTTCCCGAAGGCGGCGCGGATCGGGCGGAAACGGTCGCCGCGATGACCCGGGCAAGCGCAAACGGTCGGAAAGCGCTGGAAACCAGCTGACTTCCGTTCAGTCCTTGGGGCGAGGCGCTGCGTTACGAACACTCGACGTGTGGTGACAATCGAGCGCGAGGGCGGCGACTGGGCGATGGACAACCACGGGCGCGGCGACGGGCCGCGCCCAGGGGGCGGCGCGGAGGCCTACCTGGACGCCCGGCCGCCGGATCCGCCGCCGTACGAGGGGGTCTGGCGGTTCACCGCGCCCGCCGTCGACGCCTCGGTCCCGCAGGCCCGGCACGCCGTGCGGGACCTGCTGTGCCGTCAAGGGGTACCGGCCTCGGACGACCTGGTCCACGGGCTGCTGCTGATCGTGTCCGAACTGGTCACGAACGCCGTGCGGCACGCGGCCGTGCTGTCCCCGATGCTCGCGGTGGAGGTCGCCGTCGGGGCCGAGTGGCTGCGGGTGTCCGTGGAGGACAACCACCCCTACCGGCCGACCGCGCTGGAGACCGACCACGGGCGCACCGGCGGGCGCGGACTGCTGCTGGTCCGGGAGATCGCCCGGGAGGCGGGCGGGGTCTGCGACGTGGAGCACACGGCGAGCGGCGGCAAGGTGATCTGGGCCGCCCTGCCGCTCAAACCCGTCCTGTGAGCGCGCCGCCCGGTCCGGTGTGACCGCGCCACCCGGTCCGCCGGGCCGTCCGGCCCCGTCCGCTCACCAGCCCGCCGGGCCCGTCAGCTCCCTGATCGCGGGACGCGCGGCGTCCAGTACCGTCATGAACCAGGACGAGAACGTCTCCGTGGCGTGCCGCTCCATGAGCTCCGCGGGCGTCACGAACGCCGTCCCGCCGACCTCCTCCGGGTCCGGCCGCAGCGCGGCCTGCACCAGACCGACGAAGAGGTGGTTGTACTCCTGCTCCACCAGACCCGACACCGGGTCCGGGTGGTTGTAGCGGACGGTGCCCGCCTCGGCCAGCAGCGAGGGGGAGACCCCGAGCTCCTCGTACGTCCGCCGGGCCGCCGCCGCGAACGGCGCCTCGCCCGGGTAAGGATGGCCGCAGCACGTGTTGGACCAGACACCCGGGGAGTGGTACTTGCCGAGCGCCCGCTGCTGGAGCAGCAGCCGGCCGTGCTCGTCGAAGAGGAACACCGAGAAGGCGCGGTGCAGCCGCCCCGGCGGCTGGTGGGCGGTCAGCTTCTCCGCGGTGCCGATCGTCACGCCGTCCTCGTCGACGAGTTCCAGCAAGATCGCGTCCGCGGTCCCGTTCGACGAGCTGTGCGTCGCGGTGGCAGGTGTGATCGGCATACCCATCCTTCGCATCGGTCCTCGAGCCCCAAGTCTGCCGCACGAATCCGGCACTCCCGGCACTTCCCGGCACACCCGCATGTCCCACGCCGCAGCCGTGGGCGGCGGCCGTCGCCGGTCGGACGCCGGACCCGGTAGGTGATCGTGCCCGGCCGGGCCCGCCCGGAATCGTCCGGGCGCCCCCGGTCCCGCCGGAGCACGCGCTCAGCGGCACAGGCGCGCCTCGTGCTCCGCGTGCCCGCCCGGCTCCAGCTGGAAGGTGCAGTGCTCCACGTCGAAGTGGTGGCCGAGGCAGCCCTGCAACTCGTGCAGCAGCTTCTCGTGGCCGATGGCGCTGAGCGTCTCGGAGCTGACGACCACGTGTGCGGACAGCACCGGAAGGCCCGAGGTGATCGTCCAGGCGTGCAGGTCGTGCACGTCCTCGACGCCGTCCAGGGCCAGGATGTGCGCCCGTACCTCGGACATGTCGACGTTCTTCGGGGCCGCCTCCAGCAGCACGTCGAGGGTCTCGCGCAGCAGCTTGACGGTGCGCGGCACGATCAGCAGGCCGATGGCGAGGGAGGCGACCGGGTCGGCGGCCTGCCAGCCGGTGAGGAGGATCACCGCCGCCGAGATCATGACCGCCAGCGAGCCCAGCGCGTCCGCGGCGACCTCCAGGAACGCCCCGCGCACGTTCAAGCTCTCCTTCTGGCCACGCATCAGCAGCGTCAGGGAGACCGAGTTCGCCACCAGGCCGATCAGACCGAACACGATCATCAGCCCGCCGTGGGTGGCGGCCGGGGAGAGGAACCGCTGGACGGCCTCGTACAGGACGTAGCCGCCGACGCCGAGCAGCAGCAGACAGTTGGCGAGCGCGGCGAGGATCTCGGCCCGCGCGTAGCCGAAGGTACGGTTCCGGCTCGGTGGCCGGTTCGCGAAGTGGATCGCCAGCAGCGCCATGCCGAGCCCGAGGGCGTCCGTCGCCATGTGCGCGGCGTCGGCGATCAGCGCGAGAGAGTCCGCGAGCACACCACCGACGATCTCCACCACCATCACGGTGAGCGTGATCGCCAGTGCGACGCGCAGTGTGCCGCGGTGTGCGGCCGCGGCCGTACCGCCGGCGCCGTGCGCGTGCCCGTGGTCGTGACCGGCCCCCATGAGACTGACCGCCCTCCTGTGTTGCGCCCGGATCACAGTGAACTACGGGTGGCGGGTACCGGGCAATGCGGCACTGAACACCGTTGTCATGTGCTGTGACCTGCGTAAACGAAGCGCAGGTCAGGACGGGCGACGGTGCGGCCGCCACCCTGGCCCCGCCGAAAAGCCCTGCCCCGGCCTCCCTTCCGATCCGGCCGACGGGGACCGGTGGAGGACATATACGACGGGGACCGGTGGAGGACATATACAAGGGAATGCCCGATCTGGTGCGGAGTTTGTGGCCCGACCGTCCGATCGACGATGATGATCGCGGCCGAAACCCGCGGCATGCCCGGTCCATCGGCCCGTGAACGGCCGGTGAACGTGGAATTCCGAGCATCCGATAACCTCTGCCGACATGCCGCCGGGGTGCCACGGGCGAACGGCGCCTTCCATCGTGTCCATGACCGGCGTCGACGCGTCGGTACCAAGGAGTGAGTTCGGTTGTCGACCGCCATCCTCACCGGCCGACCGGTGCCCGGATCGTCGATCGAGGGCGATCTGCTGTCCCTCGGCTTCGACGTGCGGATCGCCGCCGACGCCTCCGCCGCCGAGACCCTGCTCGCGCAGGTGCCCGGCGATCAGCGGGTTGCCCTCGTCGACGCCGGGTTCGTCGGCCATCTGCACGCGCTGCGTCTCGGCCTGACCGACCCGCGCTACCCGCTCGCCGCCGTCCCCGGTGCCGTGACCGCGCAGCCGGCCGGCCGGCAGGCGCTGACCCGGGCGATGGCCCGGGAGAACACCGCCGGCGGTGGAGCCGTGGTCGCGGTCGGCAGCCTCGCCGACCGCATCACCGCGGCCCTGGACGCCGACGGCGCCGACGTGCACCGCCCCGAGCTCGGCAGCCTCGTCGCCGTCGTCCCCGCCGACCCGCAGGCCAGCAACGAGGCACGGCAGGCCGTCTCCGCCGTGGACGACGAGGCGGTCCGCCTGAAGTCGGCCGTGAAGGCCCGCGACGGCTTCTTCACCACCTTCTTCATCAGCCCGTACTCGCGCTACATCGCCCGCTGGTGCGCACGCCGCGGGCTGACCCCCAACCAGGTCACCACCGCGTCCCTGATCACCGCGCTCATAGCGGCCGGCTGTGCCGCCACCGGCACCCGCGGTGGCTTCGTCGCCGCCGGAGTGCTCCTGATCGCCTCGTTCGTCCTGGACTGCACCGACGGACAGCTCGCCCGCTACTCGCTGCAGTACTCCACCCTCGGCGCCTGGCTGGACGCCACCTTCGACCGGGCCAAGGAGTACGCCTACTACGCCGGACTCGCCCTCGGCGCCGCCCGCGGCGGCGACGACGTGTGGGCCCTCGCGCTCGGCGCCATGGTCCTGCAGACCTGCCGGCACGTGGTCGACTTCTCCTTCACCGAGGCCAACCACGACGCCACCGCCAACACCAGCCCCACCGCCGCCCTCTCCGACCGGCTCGACGGCGTCGGCTGGACGGTCTGGCTGCGCCGCATGATCGTCCTGCCCATCGGCGAGCGCTGGGCGATGATCGCGATCCTCACCGCGGCCACCACCCCCCGCATCACCTTCTACGCACTGCTCATCGGCTGCGCCTTCGCGGCGACGTACACGACCGCGGGCCGCGTGCTGCGCTCGGTGACCCGCAGGGCCACCCGCACCGACCGCGCCGCGCGGGCGCTCGCCGACCTCGCGGACGGCGGGCCGCTCGCCGCGGGCCTCAGCCGCCTGTTCGGCAGGCCCGCCCGCCGGCTGCCCGCCTTCCTCCCGCCGGCCCTCGCCCTCCTCGGCGGCCTGGCCGTGACCGGCACCGCCGCCCTGACCGGGTTCGGCAGCCCTTGGGCGGTGCTCGGCGCCGCCGTGTACGTCCTCACCTCGGCCCTGAGCGTCGCGCGCCCCCTCAAGGGCGCGCTGGACTGGCTGGTCCCGCCGTTCTTCCGCGCCGCCGAGTACGGCACCGTACTGGTGCTGGCGGCCGAAGCCGACGTGAACGGAGCGCTGCCGGCGGCTTTCGGGCTGGTTGCGGCCGTCGCCTACCATCACTACGACACGGTGTACCGCATCCGCGGCGACGCCGGAGCGCCACCGGCCCCGCTGGTGCGCGCCATAGGGGGGCAGGAGGGGCGGACGCTGCTCGTCACCGTGCTTGCCGCACTGCTCACCGCTGCTCAGTTCAAGGTCGCGCTCACGGCTCTCGCCGTGCTCGTGGCCGTGGTGGTGCTCACCGAGAGCATCCGCTTCTGGGTGTCCGCAGGGGCGCCCGCTGTACACGACGAAGGAGAACCCGCATGATCGGCCTCGTGCTCGCGGCCGGCGCCGGACGGCGCCTGCGCCCCTACACCGACACCCTGCCCAAGGCGCTGGTGCCGGTGGGGCCCGAGGGCGCCGAGGACAGCCTGACGGTGCTGGACCTCACGCTGGGCAACTTCGCCGAGGTGGGTCTGACCGAGGTCGGCGTCATCGTCGGCTACCGCAAGGAGGCCGTGTACGAGCGCAGGGCGGCCCTGGAGCAGAAGTACGGGCTGAAGATCACCCTGATCGACAACGACAAGGCCGAGGAGTGGAACAACGCCTACTCCCTGTGGTGCGGCCGTGACGCCCTGAAGGACGGCGTGATCCTCGCCAACGGCGACACCGTCCACCCGGTCTCCGTCGAGAAGACCCTGCTGGCCGCCCGCGGCGACGGCAAGAAGATCATCCTGGCCCTGGACACGGTCAAGCAGCTCGCCGACGAGGAGATGAAGGTCGTCGCCGACCCGGCCAAGGGCGTCCGGAAGATCACCAAGCTGATGGACCCGGCCGAGGCGACCGGCGAGTACATCGGCGTCACCCTGATCGAGGGCGAGGCGGCCGAGGAGCTGGCCGACGCGCTGAAGGCGACCTTCGAGCGCGACCCGCAGCTGTACTACGAGGACGGCTACCAGGAGCTCGTGGACCGTGGTTTCACGGTCGACGTGGCCCCCATCGGCGACGTGAAGTGGGTCGAGATCGACAACCACGACGACCTCGCCAAGGGCCGGGAGATCGCGTGCCAGTACTGACCCGGCTCATCCCGACGCCGGTCGCCGTCGACATCCGGGCCGGCGCCCTGAACGACCTGGCGAGCGTGCTCGCCGACGAGCGTGTCTCGCACTCGGGGCGCCTGGCCGTCGCGGTCAGCAACGGCTCCGGGGCCCGGCTGCGCGAGCGGATCGCGCCGTCGCTGCCCGGTGCCACCTGGTACGAGGTCGGCGGCGGCACCCTCGACGACGCCATCCGGCTGGCCGGCCAGATGAAGTCGGGACGCTACGACGCCGTGGTGGGCCTCGGCGGCGGAAAGATCATCGACTGCGCCAAGTTCGCCGCCGCGCGCGTCGGCCTGCCGCTGGTCGCCGTGCCCACGAACCTCGCTCACGACGGTCTGTGCTCCCCGGTCGCCACCCTCGACAACGACGCGGGCCGCGGCTCCTACGGCGTGCCGAACCCGATCGCGGTGGTCATCGACCTGGACGTCATCCGCGAGGCCCCGGTGCGCTTCGTGCGCTCCGGCATCGGCGACGCCGTGTCGAACATCTCCGCGGTCGCGGACTGGGAGCTGGCCAACCGGGTCAACGGCGAGAAGGTGGACGGCCTGGCCGCCGCCATGGCCCGGCAGGCGGGCGAGGCCGTGCTGCGCCACCCGGGCGGCATCGGGGACAACGGCTTCCTCCAGGTGCTCGCCGAGGCGCTGGTGCTCAGCGGCATCGCCATGTCGGTGTCGGGCGACTCACGGCCGTCCTCCGGGGCCTGCCACGAGATCAACCACGCCTTCGACCTGCTGTTCCCGCAGCGCGCCGCGAGCCACGGCGAGCAGTGCGGGCTGGGCGCGGCCTTCGCCATGTACCTGCGCGGCGCCCACGAGGAGTCGGCCTTCATGGCCGACGTGCTGCGCCGCCACGGGCTGCCCGTGCTGCCGGAGGAGATCGGCTTCACCCTGGACGAGTTCGTCCGCGTGGTGGAGTTCGCCCCGGAGACCCGGCCCGGCCGCTACACGATCCTGGAACACCTCGACCTGAAGACCGACCAGATCAAGGACCTCTACGCCGACTATGTCAAGGCCATCGGTAGCTGAACTCAGACCGGTCGTCCACCCCGCGGGGGTCAAGGACCGGCGCAGCGGCGAACACTGGGCGGGACGCCTCTACATGCGCGAGGTGTCCCTGCGTATCGACCGCTACCTGGTGGGCACCAGGGTCACGCCCAACCAGCTCACCTACCTGATGACCGTGTGCGGCGTCCTCGCCGCCCCGGCCCTGCTGGTGCCGGGGATCTGGGGCGCCGTGCTCGGCGTGGTCGCGGTCCAGCTGTACCTGCTGCTGGACTGCGTGGACGGCGAGGTCGCGCGCTGGAAGCAGCAGTTCTCGCTCGGCGGCGTCTACCTGGACCGGGTCGGGGCCTATCTCACCGACGCGGCGGTCCTCGTCGGGCTGGGGCTGCGCGCCGCCGACCTGTGGGGCGGCGGGCGGATCGACTGGCTGTGGGCCTTCCTGGGGACCCTGGCCGCGCTCGGCGCCATCCTGATCAAGGCCGAGACCGACCTCGTCGGCGTCGCCCGGCACCAGGGCGGGCTGCCGCCGGTGAAGGAGGCCGCGGCCGAGCCGCGTTCGTCCGGGGTGGCGCTGGCCCGCCGGGCCGCGGCGGCGCTGAAGTTCCACCGGCTGATCCTCGGGATCGAGGCCTCGCTGCTGATCCTGGTCCTCGCGATCGTCGACCAGGCCCGGGGGGATCTGTTCTTCACCCGGCTCGGCACCGCGGTGCTGGCCGGCATCGCCCTGGTGCAGACGCTGCTGCACCTGGTGTCCATCCTCGCGTCCAGCAGGCTGAGGTGAGCGCCGTGACCAGGTCGTCGAAGGTCGGGGCCGTGGTCATCACCATGGGCAACCGCCCCGATGAGCTCAGGGCCCTGCTCGACTCGGTCGCCAAGCAGGACGGCGACCCGGTCCAGGTCGTGGTCGTCGGCAACGGCGCGCCCGTGCCGGACGTCCCCGAGGGCGTGCGGACCGTCGAGCTGCCCGAGAACCTGGGCATCCCCGGTGGCCGCAACGTCGGCATCGAGGCCTTCGGCCCGGACGGCCGCGAGGTCGACATCCTGCTGTTCCTCGACGACGACGGCCTGCTCGCCCGCCCCGACACGGCCGAGCTGTGCCGTCAGGCCTTCGCGGCCGACCCGGAGCTGGGCATCATCAGCTTCCGCATCGCCGACCCGGAGACCGGGCGGACCCAGCGCCGCCACGTGCCGCGGCTGCGCGCCTCGGACCCGATGCGCTCCTCCCGGGTCACCACCTTCCTCGGCGGCGCCAACGCCGTCCGTACGAAGGTCTTCGCGGACGTCGGCGGCCTTCCGGACGAGTTCTTCTACGCGCACGAGGAGACCGACCTGGCGTGGCGCGCCCTCGACGCCGGCTGGATGATCGACTACCGGTCCGACATGGTGCTGTACCACCCGACGACCGCGCCCTCCCGGCACGCGGTCTACCACCGCATGGTCGCCCGCAACCGCGTCTGGCTCGCCCGTCGCAACCTCCCGGCCCCGCTGGTGCCCGTCTACCTGGGGGTCTGGCTGCTGCTCACCCTCGCCCGCCGCCCCTCGCGCCCGGCCCTGAAGGCCTGGTTCGGGGGCTTCAAAGAGGGGTGGACCGCGCCGTGCGGGCAGCGCCGGCCCATGAAGTGGCGTACGGTGTGGCGCCTCACCCGACTGGGCCGGCCGCCGGTCATCTGACAAGCTCGTTCCCTGGGAGCACCGGCCGGCCGCCGCCGGCCGTGCTCGCGTCACGTCCGTGACCCGCACGGGCCGCGCATCTCGAAGACGAAAGTATCCATTTGTGAGTGAGACAACGCATGACGGCGGCGTCGCCCTCGGCGCGGCTCCGTCGCCCGACGAGGGGCTCCCGGCGGACCGGCTCGCCGCCAAGTACGGGCTGTCCGTCAGCGGCGCCCGGCCCCCGCTCATGGAGTACGTACGCCAGCTGTGGGGCCGTCGCCACTTCATCCTGGCCTTCTCCCAGGCGAAGCTGACCGCCCAGTACAGCCAGGCCAAGCTCGGCCAGGTCTGGCAGGTGGCCACCCCGCTGCTGAACGCGGCCGTCTACTACTTCATCTTCGGCCTCATCCTCAAGGCCAGCCGGGGCATGAGCCACGGCGCGTACATCCCGTTCCTGGTGACCGGCGTCTTCGTGTTCACCTTCACCCAGAGCTCGGTCATGGCGGGCGTGCGGGCCATCTCCGGCAACCTGGGCCTGGTGCGCGCGCTGCACTTCCCAAGGGCCTCGCTGCCGATCTCGTTCGCGCTCCAGCAGCTCCAGCAACTGCTGTTCTCGATGATCGTGGTCGTCGTCGTGACGGTCGGGTTCGGCAGCTACCCGGGGATGTCCTGGCTGCTCGTCGTGCCGGCGCTGGCGCTCCAGTTCCTGTTCAACTCCGGCCTGGCCCTGATCCTGGCGCGGATGGGGGCCAAGACCCCCGACCTCGCCCAGCTCATGCCGTTCGTCATGCGTACCTGGATGTACGCCTCGGGCGTGATGTTCTCCATCAACGGCATGCTGGCCGGGAAGCCCGACTGGGTGATCCGCGTGATGCAGGTGAACCCGGCCGCGGTCTACATGGACCTCGTGCGCTACGCGCTGATCGACGGCTACGGCGCCTCGAACCTCCCGCCGCACGTGTGGGCCCTCGCCCTGGGCTGGGCCGTGGTCGTCTTCGGCGGCGGGTTCGTGTACTTCTGGAAGGCGGAGGAGAGGTACGGCCGTGGCTGAGCAGAACCTGGGCGGCAGGGCCGCGCGCAGGGACGGGGCACGGGTGCCCACCGTCATCGCGGACGAGCTGCACATCGTCTACCGCGTCAACGGCGCCAAGTCCGGCAAGGGCAGCGCCACCGCCGCCCTCAGCCGGATCGTCAAGCGGGGCTCGGCCGACTCGGCCCGGGGCGTGCGCAAGGTGCACGCCGTCAAGGGCGTGTCCTTCGTCGCCTACCGCGGCGAGGCCATCGGTCTGATCGGCTCCAACGGCTCCGGCAAGTCGACCCTGCTGCGCGCCATCGCCGGCCTGCTGCCCGCCGAGAGGGGCAGGGTCTACACCGACGGCCAGCCCTCGCTGCTCGGCGTCAACGCGGCGCTGATGAACGACCTCACCGGTGAGCGCAACGTCATCCTGGGCGGGCTGGCCATGGGCATGTCCCGCGAGGAGATCCGGTCCCGCTACCAGGAGATCGTCGACTTCTCCGGCATCAACGACAAGGGCGACTTCATCACCCTGCCGATGCGCACGTACTCCTCCGGCATGGCGGCCCGGCTGCGCTTCTCCATCGCCGCCGCGAAGGACCACGACGTCCTCATGATCGACGAGGCGCTGGCCACCGGTGACCGCGCCTTCCAGCGGCGGTCCGAGGAGCGCATCCGGGAGCTGCGCAAGGAGGCCGGCACCGTCTTCCTGGTCAGCCACAACAACAAGTCGATCCGCGACACCTGTGACCGGGTGTTGTGGCTGGAACGCGGGGAACTTCGCATGGACGGGCCCACCGAAGAGGTGCTGAAGGAGTACGAGAAGTTCACGGGCAAGTAGTCGGCGCTTCACGGGCCCCACCGGAACTGTTCCGGTGGGGCCCGGCGTCTGCAAAGGAAAGGTCAACTCCCGCGGACCCAAGGAATCTTGACATCGATCGGTGTGTTGTTGTGATCTGCAGGACACCCCCCGTGAGGCCCGCTGCGTTGTACAACGTAAGCTGTACCGGTCCCGGAAAGCGGCAAGTGGGGAGATAATGCGCGACACCCTCCGCCAGGGCCGCCGCCCGGGCGGCCGGGCGGCGTGTCCGAAATAGTGTGTGTTGGGTCGGCAGTGTAGAACGGGAGATGTGACGGCAATGGCTACGGAAACTCCCCAGCTCAACGCAGCATGTGCCGTCCACGCCCCGGGCAGCGGACGATGACGCGAACAACAGCGGCGCTCCACCCGGAGCGCGCCACCCTCGACAAGGCCGCGGGCGAGAACTTCCCCGTGGCACCGTTCTTCCTGCCCCGTGCCTGGCGCCTCGACCTCATGGCCGTCTACGGCTTCGCCCGACTGGTCGACGACATCGGTGACGGCGATCTGACCCCCGGCGGCGCCGACGCCCGTCTGCTCGGCGTGTCGCCCGAGGAGGCCTCGGACCGGCTGGTCCTGCTCGACGCCTTCGAAACCGATCTGCGCAGGGTCTTCGACAGCACGCCGCGCCATCCTCTGCTGCGCCGGCTCCAGCCCACCGTCCGCCGGTGCGCGCTGACCCCCGAGCCGTTCCTCGGCCTGATCGCCGCCAACCGTCAGGACCAGCTCGTCTCCCGCTACGAGACCTACGACGACCTCCTCGCCTACTGCGAACTGTCCGCCAACCCCGTCGGCCGTCTCGTCCTCGCCGTCACCGGTGCCTCCACCCCCGAGCGGATCCGCCGGTCCGACGCGATCTGCACCGCCCTGCAGATCGTCGAGCACCTCCAGGACGTCAGGGAGGACCTCGGCCGCGACCGCGTCTACCTGCCCGCCGCGGACATGAAACGCTTTCACGTCCAGGAGGCGGATCTCGCCACGCCCACCGCGGGCGCGTCGGTGCGCGCCCTGGTCGCGTACGAAGCGGAACGCGCCCGCGAACTCCTGAATGAAGGCGCCCCTCTGGTGGGTAGCGTCCACGGCAGGCTGAAGCTGCTGCTCGCGGGGTTCGTGGCGGGGGGAAGGGCGGCGATCGGTGCGATCGCCGCCGCCGAATACGACGTACTTCCCGGCCCGCCCAAGCCCGGCAAGGTCCAGTTGCTGCGCGAGGTGGGCGTGACTCTGCGAGGAGAGGGGTGATCCGGGCCGTGGAGTCGGAACAGCACGCGTCCGCACCGGTACTCGCCGCCTACAGCTACTGCGAGACCGTGACCGGGCAGCAGGCCCGCAACTTCGCCTACGGCATCAGGTTGCTGCCCACGCCCAAGCGCCGCGCGATGTCGGCCTTGTACGCGTTCTCCCGGCGCGTCGACGACATCGGCGACGGCGCGCTGGCGGACGAGGTCAAGGTCGTCCGGCTGCAGGACACGCGGGCGCTGCTCGACCGCATCCGCGACGGCGCCGTCGAGGAGGACGACACCGACCCCGTGGCGGTCGCCCTCGCCCACGCCTCCCGCGCCTTCCCGATTCCGCTCGGCGGCCTGGACGAGCTCATCGACGGCGTCCTGAAGGACGTACGCGGGGAGACCTACGAGACCTGGGACGACCTGAAGGTCTACTGCCGTTGTGTGGCCGGCGCCATCGGACGGCTCTCGCTCGGCGTCTTCGGCACCGAACCCGGCGCGCGCGGCGCCGAACGCGCCCCCGAGTACGCCGACACGCTCGGCCTGGCGCTGCAACTGACCAACATCCTCAGAGACATCCGCGAGGACGCCGCGGGCGGCCGCACCTACCTGCCCGCCGACGACCTGGCCAAGTTCGGCTGCTCGGCCGGATTCCACGGCCCGACCCCGCCGGAGGGCTCCGACTTCGCCGGCCTGGTCCACTACGAAGTACGGCGCGCCCGCGCCCTGTTCGCGGAGGGGTACCAGCTGCTGCCCATGCTGGACCGGCGCAGCGGGGCGTGCGTGGCCGCCATGGCCGGCATCTACCGCCGCCTGCTCGACCGCATCGAGCGCGAGCCGGAGGCCGTGCTGCGCGGCCGGGTCTCCCTGCCCGGACGCGAGAAGGCGTACGTCGCGGTGCGCGGCCTGTCCGGACTGGACACCCGGCACGTGACCCGGCAGACCCTCAGGAGGCGCGCCTGATGGCCGAGCGCATCCGGACCGGCCGCACGGCCTGTCACGAAGGTCCCCGCACCGACCTTCGCCCGGGAGGTGCCCCCAGCCCCGCGACGCCCGGCACGGCGCCTGGCCGCACCGCCGGCATCGCGCTCCGGGCGGACGGCATCACGTCCGCACCACGGCCTCCGGCCGGCGCCGCGCGGGCAACCCCGCGGACCCGGACCGCGTCACTGACGGCGACGGCCGGCCGCGGCGCACCCGCGCACCGCGGCGGACGCACAGGGGAGGGCGCCCGATGAGCGACGGCACACGACCGGACGGCACCCTCGCCACGGCGTCGGCACCCTCCGGACGCCATGCGGTGGTGATCGGCGGCGGCCTGGCGGGCCTGACCGCCGCGCTCGCACTCGCCGACGCCGGTGTTCGCGTGACCCTGCTGGAGGGCCGGCCACGCCTGGGCGGCCTCGCCTTCTCCTTCCGGCGCGGCGACCTCACCGTCGACAACGGCCAGCACGTGTACCTGCGCTGCTGCACCGCCTACCGCTGGTTCCTCGACCGCATCGGCGGCACCGCGCTCGCCCCGCTCCAGGACCGCCTCGACGTGCCCGTCCTCGACCTGGACCGGCCCGAGGGACGCCGGCTCGGCAGACTGCGGCGCGACGCGCTGCCCGTACCCCTGCACCTGGGGCGCAGCCTGGCCACCTACCCGCACCTGTCGCTGGGCGAGCGCGCCCGCGTCGGGCGTGCCGCGCTCGCCCTGAAGGCCCTCGACCCGGCGGACCCGGCCCTGGACGCCCAGGACTTCGGCAGCTGGCTGGCCGCGCACGGCCAGTCGGCCCGTGCCGTGGAGGCACTGTGGGACCTCGTAGGGGTCGCCACCCTCAACGCGGTCGCCTCCGACGCCTCACTGGGGCTGGCCGCGATGGTGTTCAAGACCGGTCTGCTGTCCGACCCGGGAGCGGCCGACATCGGCTGGGCCCGCGTCCCGCTGGGTGAACTGCACGACCGTCTGGCCCGCAAGGCGCTCGACTCCGCGGGCGTTCGTACCGAGGTCCGTTCACGCGTCACCTCCGTCTCCACAAACGAGAACGGCGGCTGGAGCGTTCAGGTTCCCGGCGAGCGGATCGACGCCGACGCGGTCGTCCTCGCCGTGCCGCAGCGCGAGGCGTACGACCTGCTGCCGACAGGCGCCCTGGACGCCCCCGAGCGGCTGCTGGAGATCGGCACCGCACCGATCCTCAACATCCATGTCGTCTACGACCGCACGGTGCTCACCCGGCCCTTCGTCGCCGCCCTCGGCACCCCCGTGCAGTGGGTCTTCGACCGCACCGAGGCCTCCGGGCTGAAGCACGGTCAGTACCTGGCCCTGTCCCAGTCGGTGGCCCAGGACGAGATCGACGCGCCCGTCGCCGTGCTGCGCGAACGCTATCTGCCCGAGCTGAAGCGGATGCTGCCCGCCGCGCGTGGGGCCGAGGTGTTCGACTTCTTCGTGACCCGGGAGCGCACGGCGACGTTCGCCCCGTCCCCCGGCGTCGGGCGGCTGCGGCCCGGCGCCCGCACCAAGGCCCCCGGCCTGTACCTGGCCGGAGCGTGGACCGCCACCGGGTGGCCCGCGACCATGGAGAGTGCGGTCCGCAGCGGTGTCGGCGCGGCGGACGCCGCGCTGAGCGCTCTGGGCCGGCCCCGGCCGAACCGTCTCTTCGCGTTCGAGGAGACGGCCTCCCGGCCCTCGCCGAAGGACATCCCCCGGCCTCCCGGCCGACGCCCGGACGTGACCGGAGCGTCCGTACGAGGGGGGATCCGATGAAGGTCGACCGGCGACCCGCGGCAGGCCCCCGCACCTCCGGCACCGCGACAAGAGGAGAGACTGTGCCCACTGAGTCCCCGGCCCCGACGGCCGCTCGGGCGACCGCGGTGGACGTGACCGCGCTGTTGGAGCGCGGCCGGACCCTGGCCACGCCGGTCCTGCGGGCCGCCGTCGACCGGCTGGCCCCTCCCATGGACACCGTTGCCGCCTACCACTTCGGCTGGATCGACGCCGCCGGCAACCCGGCGCACGGGGACGGCGGCAAGGCCGTGCGCCCCGCCCTGGCCGTGCTCTCCGCCGAGGTCACCGGCGCCGCCCCCGAGGTCGGCGTGCCCGGCGCGGTCGCCGTCGAACTCGTCCACAACTTCTCGCTGCTGCACGACGACCTGATGGACGGCGACGAACAGCGCCGGCACCGCGACACCGTCTGGAAGGTGCACGGACCCGCCCAGGCCATCCTCGTCGGCGACGCACTGTTCGCGCTGGCGGGCGAGGTCCTGCTGGAACTCGGCACCGTGGCGGCCGGTCGCGCCACCCGTCGGCTGACCAGCGCCACCCGCGCGCTGATCGACGGTCAGGCCCAGGACATCTCCTACGAGCACCGCGACCGGGTCAGCGTCGCCGAGTGCCTGGAGATGGAGGGCAACAAGACCGGCGCGCTGCTCGCCTGCGCCTGCTCCATCGGCGCGGTGCTCGGCGGCGCCGACGACGCCACCGCGGACGCGCTGGAGAAGTACGGCTACCACCTCGGCCTGGCCTTCCAGGCCGTGGACGACCTCCTCGGCATCTGGGGCGACCCGGACGCGACCGGCAAGCAGACCTGGAGCGACCTGCGCCAGCGCAAGAAGTCCCTGCCGGTGGTGGCCGCCCTCGCGGCGGGCGGAGAAGCCTCCGAGCGGCTCGGCGAGATCCTCGCCGCCGACGCCAAGAGCAGCGACTTCGCGAACTTCTCCGAGGAGGAGTTCGCGGCCCGCGCCGCCCTCATCGAGGAGGCCGGCGGCCGCGGGTGGACGGCCGAGGAGGCACGCCGTCAGCACACCATCGCCATCGAAGCCCTCGACGCCGTCGACATGCCCGACCGGGTACGGGCCGCGTTCACGGCGCTCGCGGACTTCGTCGTCGTACGAAAGAGATGATCACTATCGGTCGAAGCACCCTCGCGTAGTCGCCGGCCGGTCCCGGGAGGCATCGGGCACCGGCCGACGGCGGACCCACAGCAGCACGACTTGCACGACTGCACGAAGGGGAAGCCATGACAGCGACGACCGACGGAAGCACCGGGGCGCAACTGCCGACCCGCGCTGCCGCGGCCAGCGACACCGCACCCACCACCCCCGAGGCGGCCGGGGTACACCAAGCCGCCGCCCAGGCCGTCCGGCGCGCCACCGACTTCCTGCTCTCCCGGCAGGACGCCGAGGGCTGGTGGAAGGGCGACCTCGAGACCAATGTCACGATGGACGCCGAGGACCTGCTGCTGCGCCAGTTCCTGGGCATTCGGGACGAGGAGACCACCCGCGCCGCCGCCCTCTTCATCCGCGGCGAGCAGCGCGAGGACGGCACCTGGGCCACCTTCTACGGCGGCCCCGGCGAGCTGTCCACGACCATCGAGGCCTACGTCGCCCTCCGCCTGGCCGGCGACGCCCCCGACGCGCTCCACATGGCGAAGGCCTCCGCGTGGATCCGCGACCAGGGCGGCATCGCCGCCTCCCGTGTCTTCACCCGGATCTGGCTCGCCCTGTTCGGCTGGTGGAAGTGGGAGGACCTGCCCGAACTCCCGCCGGAGCTCATCTACTTCCCCACCTGGGTACCGCTCAACATCTACGACTTCGGCTGCTGGGCCCGGCAGACGATCGTGCCTCTCACCATCGTCTCCGCCAAGCGGCCGGTGCGCCCCGCGCCGTTCCCGCTCGACGAGTTGCACACCGACCCCGAGGCGCCCAACCCGCCTCAGCCGCTCGCCCCGGTCGCCAGCTGGGACGGCGCCTTCCAGCGCATCGACAAGGCCCTGCACGCCTACCGCAAGGTCGCCCCCAAGCGGCTGCGCCGGGCCGCCATGAACAGCGCCGCGCGCTGGATCATCGAACGGCAGGAGAACGACGGCTGCTGGGGCGGCATCCAGCCTCCGGCCGTGTACTCCGTCATCGCGCTGCACCTGCTGGGCTACGACCTGGAGCACCCGGTCATGCGCGCGGGCCTTCGGTCGCTGGACCGTTTCGCCGTGTGGCGCGAGGACGGCGCCCGGATGATCGAGGCCTGCCAGTCGCCGGTGTGGGACACCTGCCTGGCCGCCATCGCGCTCGCCGACGCGGGCGTGCCCGCCGACCACCCGCAGTTGGTGAAGGCCGCCGACTGGATGCTCGGCGAGCAGATCGTGCGCCCCGGCGACTGGTCGGTGCGCCGGCCGGGGCTGCCGCCGGGCGGCTGGGCGTTCGAGTTCCACAACGACAACTACCCCGACATCGACGACACCGCCGAGGTCGTCCTCGCGCTGCGCCGGGTCCAACACCACGACCCGGAACGGCTGGAGAAGGCGATCGGACGCGGCGTCCGCTGGAACCTGGGGATGCAGTCGAAGAACGGCGCGTGGGGCGCCTTCGACGTCGACAACACCAGCCCGTTCCCCAACCGCCTGCCCTTCTGCGACTTCGGTGAGGTCATCGACCCGCCGTCGGCCGACGTCACCGCGCACGTGGTGGAGATGCTCGCGGTCGAGGGCCTGTCCCACGACCCGCGCACCCGGCGCGGCATCGAGTGGCTGCTGGCCGAACAGGAGCCGGACGGCTCGTGGTTCGGCCGCTGGGGCGTCAACTACGTCTACGGCACCGGGTCCGTCGTCCCCGCCCTGACCGCCGCCGGCCTGCCCGGCTCCCACCCGGCGATCCGTCGCGCGGTGGCCTGGCTGGAGAGCGTGCAGAACGACGACGGCGGCTGGGGCGAGGACCTTCGCTCCTACAAGTACGTCAAGGAGTGGAGCGGCAAGGGCGCCTCCACCGCGTCGCAGACCGCCTGGGCGCTGATGGCTCTGCTCGCGGCGGGGGAGCGGGAGTCCAAGGCCGTCGAACGCGGCGTCGAGTGGCTCGCCGCCACCCAGCGGGAGGACGGCTCCTGGGACGAACCGTACTTCACCGGCACCGGCTTCCCCTGGGACTTCTCCATCAACTACCACCTCTACCGGCAGGTCTTCCCGCTCACCGCGCTCGGCCGGTACGTCCACGGCGAACCCTTCGCCGACCGGCTCCGGGGAGAGAAGCCCCCCGCCGAGGCCAAGGGGAGCTGATGACCACACAGCCCGCCCCGGCCCCGCTGCTGATCGCCTGCGCGCTCGGCATCGAGCACCTCGCCCTGCGCATGAGCGACCGCGGCGGGGCCGGCGGGCCGGTGACCGTACTGCGCACCGGCATGGGACCCAGGGCGGCGGAACGGTCCGTCACCCGGGTCCTCGCCGAGCCGGTGCTGAGCCGGGCCGCCGTGCTGGCCACGGGTTTCTGCGCCGGCCTCGCCCCGGGCATGCACCCCGGCGACCTGGTCGTCGCCGAGGAGACCCGGGACCGGCGCGGGACCGTGCCCTGCGTCGGCACCGAACTGCTCGTCAAGGAACTCACCCGCACTCTGCCCGGCCGCACCGTCCACACCGGGCCGCTCACCGGCTCCGACCACGTCGTCCGCGGTCACGACGAGCGGTCCGAACTGCGCGCCACCGGCGCGATCGCGGTCGACATGGAGTCCGCGGCCACGCTTCTGAGCGCCGTGCGCACGGGCGAGCGCCCGGTTGCGGCCGTCCGTGTGGTCGTGGACGCTCCGGAACATGAGCTCGTACGTATCGGCACGGTGCGCGGTGGTATATCGGCTTTCCGCGTTCTTCGTTCCGTCCTACCGACTTTCTTTGAATGGCACCGTAATGTGCTGCTCCCCAGGAGGTGAGCCAGATGGCCATGCCGCTGCGCCAGTCCATCAAGGTCGCTACATACCTTGCCGAACAAAAGCTCCGCAAGCGGGACAAGTTCCCGCTGATCGTGGAGCTTGAACCGCTGTTCGCCTGCAATCTGAAGTGCGAAGGCTGCGGCAAGATCCAGCACCCGGCCGGGGTGCTCAAGCAGCGCATGCCGGTCGCCCAGGCCGTGGGGGCGGTACTGGAGTCCGGTGCGCCGATGGTGTCCATCGCGGGCGGCGAGCCCCTGATGCACCCCCAGATCGACGAGATCGTGCGCCAGTTGGTGGCCAAGCGGAAGTACGTCTTCCTGTGCACCAACGCCATGCTGCTGCGCAAGAAGATGGACAAGTTCACGCCCTCGCCCTACTTCGCCTTCGCCGTGCACATCGACGGACTGCGCGAGCGGCACGACGAGTCCGTGGCCAAGGAGGGCGTGTTCGACGAGGCGGTCGCCGCCATCAAGGAGGCGAAGCGGCGCGGCTTCCGGGTGACCACCAACTCCACGTTCTTCAACACCGACACCCCGCAGACCGTCGTCGAGGTGCTCAACTACCTCAACGACGACCTCAAGGTCGACGAGATGATGATCTCGCCCGCCTACGCCTACGAGAAGGCGCCCGACCAGGAGCACTTCCTGGGCGTGACGCAGACCCGGGAGCTGTTCAAGAAGGCCTTCGCGGGCGGCAACCGCCGCCGCTGGCGGCTCAACCACTCCCCGCTGTTCCTCGACTTCCTCGAGGGCAAGGTCGACTTCCCCTGCACCGCGTGGGCCATCCCGAACTACTCGCTGTTCGGGTGGCAGCGCCCCTGCTACCTGATGAGCGACGGCTACGTCCCGACGTACCGGGAACTCATCGAGGAGACCGACTGGGACAAGTACGGCCGCGGCAAGGACCCGCGCTGCGACAACTGCATGGCCCACTGCGGCTACGAGCCCACCGCCGTCCTGGCCACCATGGGGTCGCTGAAGGAGTCCCTGCGAGCCATGCGTGAGACCGTCTCCGGAAACCGGGGCTGACGCCATGACAGCCATCTCCTTGGGTGTCCCCGAGGTACCGGCCCGGCCGATCGCCGAGCGGCGCGTGTCGCGGCGGATCCACGTCGGGCCGGTGGCGGTCGGCGGGGACGCTCCGGTGTCGGTGCAGTCGATGACGACGACGCGTACGTCGGATGTCGGTGCCACGTTGCAGCAGATCGCCGAGTTGACGGCGTCGGGTTGTCAGATCGTGCGGGTGGCGTGTCCCACGCAGGACGACGCGGACGCGTTGGCGACCATCGCGCGCAAGTCGCAGATTCCG
>NZ_JBSFRB010000040.1:0-86578 GCF_053589015.1 Streptomyces sp. NPDC003393
AGCAGCGGCATCGCGTCGGAGGCGGTGACCAGCTCCCGCAGCGGATGCCGGGCCAGCACCGCGTCCACCTCCGGCGTCAACGCCGCCGAAAGCCGGGACGCGGCCGGCCGGCTGTCGTCCCGCAGGGCCGCCACGGCGGCCAGGACGGTCTCCCGTTCGCCGCTCTCCTCCGGCACCCCGGCCGCCGCCCGCTCGTACAGCCGGGCGCCCTCCTCCAGGACCAGCTCGGTGTCCTGCCCCGCCGGGATCTTGATCCGGGCGGTGTGGCGCCAGGTGGCGACCGGATCGGACCAGGCCTCGACCGTGTACGTCCAGCGGCCCGGCTCGCCGGCGGTCACGGTGGCGCCCCACCGGTCGGTGCCCGGCGCCAGTTCGCGCATCGGAGTCCAGAGACCCGGACGGCCCCGTGGATCGCGCAGCACGACGTTCGCGGCCACGGCGTCATGGCCCTCACGGAACACGGTGGCCGTGACCTGGAACGACTCACCGGTCACCGCCTTGGCGGGCCTGCGACCGTGCTGGACGACCGGCCGGACGTCGAGCACCGGGATCCGGCCGACGGCGGTGCCCCGGCCGACGGGGTCCGGCTCCGGCGGCGCGCCCGGGTGCCGGGCCCGGTCCGGGGTCGGGGCCACGGTGTCGGCGCTCCTGGCGTGTGCGCCGTTCGTACTGGTGGTCGGGGGTGGTGCCGAGTGGTGCTTGGCGGGCATGACCGCTCCTGTCCGCGTCACGAGGGTGTAGGGCGGATATCCGTGGGGAGGTGGGTCCTGCGTGTGTGCTGTCGGTTGTACCGGAGGAGCCTTCCCACCCTATTCGGGTGAGCAATCCGGCACTTTGTTAACTACTCACGCGTATGTCCACACGCAAAGTTGGCCTCGTCTTGGCCCGTCCGCCAGGCGCGGCCCCAGCGGCACCCGCACCGGCACGGGTACCGTTTTGTGTGACGGGGCGCACAGTGCCGTGCGTCCTTCCAGCGAAGCGCACCGTGCCGTGCGTCCATCAGCGAACGCGCCGAGGTGGAATGTGAAGGCGATCCGTCGGTTCACCGTCCGTCCCGTTCTTCCCGAGCCCCTGCAGCCCCTCAGCGAGCTGGCCCGCAATCTGCGCTGGTCCTGGCACGCCGAGACGCGTGACCTCTTCCAGTCCGTCGACCCCGAGCGCTGGGCCTCCTCGGGCGGCGACCCGGTGCGGCTCCTCGGCAGCGTGCGCCCGGCCCGGCTGGCCGAGCTGGCCGGCGACCGCCGTTTCCTGCGCCGGCTGACCGCCGCCGCCGACGACCTGCGCGACTACGTGGCCGGTGACCGCTGGTACCAGGGTCGCTCCGACGGCCTGCCGGCCGCCGTCGCCTACTTCTCGCCGGAGTTCGGCATCACGGCCGCCCTGCCGCAGTACTCCGGCGGCCTGGGCATCCTC
The DNA here is from genome assembly GCF_053589015.1 of Streptomyces sp. NPDC003393. Classification (NCBI taxonomy): domain Bacteria; kingdom Bacillati; phylum Actinomycetota; class Actinomycetes; order Kitasatosporales; family Streptomycetaceae; genus Streptomyces; species Streptomyces sp. NPDC003393. The sequence continues at coordinate 1,414 of NZ_JBSFRB010000040.1, forward strand.
GCCGGCGACCATCTCAAGGCGGCCAGCGATCTCGGCGTCCCGCTGATCGGGGTGGGCCTGCTCTACCGGCACGGCTACTTCCGGCAGACGCTGTCCCGGGACGGCTGGCAGCAGGAGCACTATCCGGTCCTCGACCCCAACGAGCTGCCCGTCACCCGGCTGAGGGAGGACGCCGGCAGCCCCGCCCGGGTCTCGCTCGTCCTGCCTCGCGGCCGGTCCCTGCACGCCCGGATCTGGGTGGCCCAGGTAGGCCGGATCCCGCTGCTGCTGCTGGACTCCGACGTGGAGGAGAACGACCTCGGCGAGCGCGGGGTGACCGACCGGCTCTACGGCGGCGGCAGCGAGCACCGGCTGCTCCAGGAGATGCTGCTCGGTATAGGAGGGGTGCGCGCGGTCCGGACGTACTGCCGGCTCACCGGGCACCCCGAGCCGGAGGTGTTCCACACCAACGAGGGCCACGCCGGCTTCCTCGGCCTGGAGCGGATCGCCGAGCTGTGCGACGGCGGGCTGGACTTCGACGCGGCCCTGGAGGCGGTGCGGGCGGGCACGGTCTTCACCACCCACACGCCTGTCCCGGCCGGCATCGACCGCTTCGACCGCGAGCTGGTCGCCCGCCACTTCGGACCGGAGGCCGAGCTGTCCGGCATCGACGTCGAGCGCATCCTCCGGCTGGGCATGGAGACCTATCCGGGCGGCGAGCCCAACCTGTTCAACATGGCCGTGATGGGGCTCAGGCTCGCCCAGCGCGCCAACGGGGTGTCGCTGCTGCACGGCAGGGTCAGCCGGGAGATGTTCTCCGGGCTGTGGCCGGGATTCGACCCCGACGAGGTGCCGATCACCTCGGTGACCAACGGCGTGCACGCCCCGACCTGGGTGGCGCCCGAGGTGTTCCGGCTGGGCGCCCGGCAGATCGGCGCCCAGCGCACCGAGGACGCGCTGTCGGTGGGCGGCTCCGACCGCTGGGACGCGGTCGCCGACATCCCCGACGAGGACATCTGGGAGCTCCGCCGCGAGCTGCGGGAGCAGCTGGTCGTGGAGGTGCGCAAGCGGCTGTGGGCGGCCTGGCGGCAGCGCGGCGCGGGGACGGCGGAGCTGGGCTGGATCGACGGCGTGCTGGACCCGGACGTGCTGACGATCGGCTTCGCGCGCCGGGTGCCCGCCTACAAGCGTCTGACGCTGATGCTGCGCGACCGCGACCGGCTGATGGACCTGCTGCTGCACCCCGAACGGCCGATCCAGATCGTGGTCGCGGGCAAGGCGCATCCCGCGGACGACGGCGGCAAGCGCCTCATCCAGGAACTGGTCCGCTTCTCCGACGACCCGCGGGTGCGGCACCGCATCGTCTTCCTGCCCGACTACGGCATGGCGATGGCGCAGAAGCTGTACCACGGCTGCGACGTGTGGCTGAACAATCCGCTGCGCCCGCTGGAGGCCTGCGGCACCTCCGGGATGAAGGCGGCCCTGAACGGCTGCCTCAACCTCTCCGTGCTGGACGGCTGGTGGGACGAGTGGTGCCAGCCCGACTTCGGCTGGGCCATCCCGACCGCCGACGGCGTCGGCTACGACGCCGAGCGTCGCGACGACCTGGAGGCCGCCGCGCTGTACGACCTGCTGGAGCAGCGGGTGGCGCCGCGCTTCTACGAGCGGGGCCGGGGCGGGCTGCCCGACCGCTGGATCGAGATGGTCCGCCGCACCCTGACCCTGCTGGGCCCGAAGGTGCTGGCGGGGCGCATGGTCCGCGAGTACGTCGACCGCCTGTACACGCCCGCCGCCCACGCCCACCGAGCCCTGGGCCCGGACGCGGCGCGGGAGCTGGCGGCCTGGAAGGCACGGGTGCGGGCGGCCTGGCCCGAGGTGACGGTCGACCACGTGGAGACCGTCATCCCGGTCGCCGAAGGCGTGGAGGCGCCCTCGTCCACGGCCTCCGCCGAGCTGGGCTCCACCCTGGGCCTTCGGGTGCGGGTCGGTCTGGGCAGCCTCGGCCCGGACGACGTCGAGGTCCAGGCGGTCTCCGGCCGGGTCGACGAGGAGGACCGCATCACGGACGCCTCCACGGTCCCGCTGAAGCCGAACGGCGCCCCCGACGCCGACGGCCGATGGGTCTACGAGGGCCCTCTCTCCCTGGATCGCACCGGTCCCTACGGCTACACGGTGCGCATCCTGCCCACCCACCGCCTCCTCGCCTCCGTCGCGGAACTCGGTCTGGTGACCGTGCCCTCCGAGGAGGCCGGGGAGGGGGCGGGCGTGCTGCTGCGCTAAGGGCCCCCGCTGGAAGGCGAGGCGGCGGCGAACGGGGCGTCACGGCTCGGCCGAGGCCGTCGTGGAACGGTCCGGGCCCCCGGCTCCGCCGCCCGTGGGGGCGACAGGAGCCGGGGGCCCGAGGTGGTCCCGTGGTACGGGTGTCAGATCACGAAGTTGTAGATCTGCCAGCCCCAGCCGTTCTTGACGCGACCGGCGAACGGCGCCGACGCCTGGCCCGTGCCCTTGTAGAACCACAGGTTGCCGTCGGAGTCCCGGGCGAGGAGGTCACCGCGCCCGTCGTGATCGAGGTCGCTGACGCCCGCCAACGTGTTGTAGACGGACCAGCCGCCGCCGATCCTGGTGCGCGCGGCGAACGGCGCGGACGCCTGACCGGTGCCCTGGTACAGCCACAGCACGCCCGACTTGTCGCGGGCCACGAGGTCGGCCTTGCCGTCACCCGTGATGTCCCCGGTGGAGGTCATCAGGTTGTAGGTGTTCCAGCCGCCGCCGATCCGCGTGCGGCCGAGGAACTGCCCCTTCGCCGTGTTGGTGCCCGTGCCCGCGTACAGCCACAGCACGCCCGACTTGTCGCGGGCCACCAGGTCGGGCTTCCCGTCACCGGTCAGGTCCCGGGCGCCCCACAGGCCGTTGTAGGTGTTCCAGCCGTAGCCCACCAGCACACGGGACCGGAACGGCTTGTTCAGGTTGCTGTTGCCCTGGTAGTACCAGAGACTTCCGCTTCCGCTTCCGTCGCGCGCCACCATGTCGCCGGTTCCGTCCGCGCGCAGCGCCGTCATCGGGGTGACGGTGTTGTACGCGTTCCAGCCGCCGCCGACCCGGTAGCGGGTGTAGAACGGCGTGGTGCCGCTGCCCGTGCCCTGGTACTGCCAGAGCACACCGGAGCCGTCGCGGGCGACCACGTCGTAGCGGCTGGTGCCCGGGTCCGGCGCGGTGCCGGTGGCCGTGACCACGTCGCTCGACTTCACCCAGGCGATGCGGTGGTTGTAGCGGATCGGGTAGAAGGTCTGCGTGCCCGTGACCAGCGTCCTGTCGTGGTCCGCGGTGCCCGCGTAGGTGCCCGCGTACCAGTAGTCGCCGCGCTGTGCGGGACCGGCCTGCACATACGCCTGGCCCGAGGGGAGGCTGTACTTCGACAGCGACGCGCCGTTGTCCTTCTGCACGTCCACACCGGTGCCGGCGTAGGCGGCGTCCTCCGGGTAGGCGCGTCCGTACACGGGGATGGAGCCGGCGCCCGACTTGGCCTTCAGCACCGCGGCGCCGGACGTGGCGACCGGGGCGGTGAACTGGCCGCTGGGGTTGTGGAACCAGGCCTTCTTGCCGCCGTACCAGATGGCCGTCCAGTTGGTCTGGAACTCGGCGACGACGTACTCGCCGCCGGCCACGACCTTGTTGCCCCAGTTGGGCGCGTCGGTGGACTTGACCGTCGGCATGTACGGATCCGTGATCATGGCGGAACCGGTCGACGGGGCCGTGTACAGGTAGCCGAAGTTGGCCGGCTGCTTGGCGACCGTCTTCCCGCCGTACGTCAGCGTGGGCTGGTTGGCCGTCGTGAACGGCGGCACCACGCGGACCACCTGGCCGGCCTTGAGCGGACCGCCCGCGCCGTCGCTGCCGGTGGGCGCGCCCAGCAGGGACATGTAGCGGTTCCAGTCCCAGAACGGGCCCGGGTCCCAGTGCTGCGTGGCGACGTTCGCGTCCAGGACGCCCGGCACCTCGTCGTGGCCGATGATGTGCTCGCGGTCCAGCGGGATGTCGAACCGGGCCGCCAGGTACTTCACCAGGGCCGCCGACGACTCGTACTGGGACGGCGTGTACCAGCTGCCGTCCTTGACGGCGTAGCCCTCGTGCTCGATCCCGATCGAGTGCATGTTGACCGTCTTGTTGGCCGCGTGCCAGGCCTCGTCCTTGGTGGCCACCATCTGCGTGACCAGGCCGTCGGACGCACGGATCAGGTAGTGCGTGCTGGCGTAGCTGGCCGGGTTCTGGAAGACGCTCAGCGAGCCGTCGTAACTGCCCTCGGTGTCGTGGATGACGATGTAGCGGATGTCCTCGCCGTTGGCCGGGCGGTTGGACACGTTGTAGTTGCCGAAGTCGTCCGGCGTGCTGCTGTTCTGCTTGAACGCGGCGGGCTTGAAGTCGCAGTTGAGGCCCGAGGGGCACTCCGGCGCCTGGGCGGTCGTGTACGTCGCCTGCTTCGCCAGCGGCACCTTCGCCGGGACCGCGGGGGTCACGGAGGGGTCGGCGGGCAGGGTCACCTGCTGGCCCTCCGCCGTGACGGTGCTCTGCCCGTGGTGGATGGTGTCGAAGACGCGCTTGGCGAACAGGGCCGCGCCCTTGGTGTCGGGCGACTGGCTGTAGCGTGCCACGGCCGGGTACCACTGGCCGGGGTCGGCCGACAGCGAGCGGCCGGAGTCACGCTGGTACTCGGCCAGCAGCGCGGCACCGGCGCGGATGCTCTGCTCGGTGTCGCTCTGCACGTCCTCGACGGACTTGTCGATGAGCTCCGCGCCCTTGTCCAGCGTGTGCAGCCGCGGATCGTCGGTGTCGACGGCCGGCGGGGCGGACTTGAGGGCGCGGGCGGCGTCGAAGTGCTTGGAGACGGCCGGGTCGCCACTCATGTCGAGGTGGGCCAGCCGCTCCTTGTCCGTGGGCTTCTTCACGTCGTCGGAGGTGACCCGGGTCAGCCCCATGACGTTGTACGAGCCCGTGGTGCTCGGCTCACCGTCGTGCGAGTCCCAGAGGGAGGACTGGTAGGAGACGGCCATGAGGACGCTCTTGGGAACGTCGAACTCGCGGGCCGCCTGGTCGAACTCGTGCTGCAGCCGCGCTCCGGCCGTCACGTGAGGCGTGTCCGCGGAACCCTGCGCGGCGATGGCGATGGTTCCGGCAGCCGCCGTCGCGACGACACCGGACGCCACGCCGTATATCAGGAACCGTCTTCTGCGGCTCAGTCGATGACGTTTCAAACCCCACCCCTATGCAGTTCTCGTCAGAGGAAGCGCAATCTAGCAAGTCTCATGTGTCCTAGCGGACACAGGGGACCCAGCGTTACTCGGGCTGGAACTCCGCGCACAGCCGGCGCAGCACCGTGCCGCACCGACGTGCGTAGGCGTGCTGGAAGCCGCGGACGGCCGGGCCGCCGGCGCGGGCGTACCACTTGGCGGGGCGGCTGAAAGCGCTCACCGTCAGCCAGACGGTGCCGTCTCCGGTGCGGTCGACGACGAAGGACTCCTCGCCGGTCTCCGGGTGGCCCGGCAGGGTGCCGTAGGCCCAGCCGGCGCGGCGCGGTTCGTCCAGCGTCCACACGATGCGGCAGGGGGCCTTGATCATGCCGGCCAGGGTGACCGTGATGTCGGCGCCGGGTGCCGCGCGGTCGGCGGAGGCGTCGACGCCCACGCCGACCGCGCGGTGCAGCTCCCAGGTCAGCACGGCCTCGGCGGCGCGCCGGAACACCTCCTCGCCCTCTCCTATGCGGGTGCGCACGTGCAGGGGGTGGAAGCCGGGCGGGCAGTGTCCCTGCTCGCGGGTCGCGCCGACCTCCTCGTAGGTGAAGTCCTCCGAAGACATGGGACCCAAGCCTAAGTGCTCTCCCCAGCGTGACCGGGGCGGCGTCCGGGAGCCGTTCCTCCCGGGCGCCGCCCCCTCGTCAGCTGCCCTCCGTTCAGTCGACGTTGACCGCGGACCAGGCCGCGGCGACCGTCTTGTACTCGGTGCTGGTCGAGCCGTACAGGGCCGACGCCGCGTTCAGGGTCGCCGTGCGGGCGGCCCTGTAGTCGGTCGTCGACGTCATGTACGTGGTCAGCGCCTTGTACCAGATCTGCAGCGCCTTGGCCCGGCCGATGCCGGTGACCGTGGAGCCGTTGTACGTCGGCGAGTTGTAGCTGACGCCGTTGATGGACTTGGCGCCGCTGCCCTCGCTCAGCAGGTAGAAGAAGTGGTTGGCGACGCCGGACGAGTAGTGCACGTCCAGGCGGCGCACGCGGGAGGACCAGTAGTCGGCGGAGCCGCCGTCCTTGCTGGGCTTGTCCATGTAGCGCAGCGGGGTGCCGTCGCCGTTGATGTCGATCTTCTCGCCGATGAGGTAGTCGCCCCGGTCGGCGGAGTTGTCGGCGAAGAACTCGACGCCGGTGCCGAAGATGTCGGAGGTGGCCTCGTTCAGACCGCCGGACTCACCGGAGTACCTCAGCCCGGCCGTGTTGGAGGTGACGCCGTGGCTCATCTCGTGGCCGGCCACGTCCAGCGCGGTCAGCGGGTGGTTGTTGCCCGAGCCGTCGCCGTAGGTCATGCAGAAGCAGCTGTCGTCCCAGAACGCGTTGACGTAGTTGCTGCCGTAGTGGACGCGCGAGTACGCGGCCTTGCCGTCGTTGCGGATGCCGTTGCGGCCGAAGGTGTTCTTGTAGAAGTCCCAGGTCTCCTGCGCGCCGTAGGCGGCGTCGGCGGCGGCCGTCTGGTCGGAGGTGGAGCTGGAGGCGGTGCCGGTGCCCCACACGTCGTCCGCGTCGGTGAACAGCGTGCCGGTGCCCGAGGTGCCGCGGGCCAGGTTGTACGTCTTGTGGCCGCCGCGCGAGGTGTCGTACAGCTGGTACGTCGACCCCGACAGGTAGGTGCCCAGCGTCACCGTGCCCGAGTACAGCGTCTTGCCGGTGCCGGTCTCGATGCCCTGGAACTCGTAGAGCTTCTTGCCGGTGGCGGCATCGGTGATGACGTGCAGCTCGTTCGGGGTGCCGTCGTCCTGGAGGCCGCCGACGACGGTCTCGTAGGCGAGAACCGGCGTGCCGGTCGCCGCCCAGACGACCATGCGGGGGGACTGCTCGGCGGCGGTCTTCGCCGAACCGGCGTCCTGGGCGAGGGCCAGCGCCTGCTTCTCCGCCTCGGCGGGGGCGACCTTCGGCGTGAGCGAGGCCACCTTGATGGCCGCCTTGGTGGCCTTGGTGACGCCTTCGGTCTTCCCCGACCCGGCGGTGTGGACGACCAGGTCGCCGCCGAGGACCGGCAGGCCGGCGTAGGTGCGCTCGTAGCGGGTGTGCACCGTGCCGTCGACGTCCTTGACGACGTCCTTGGCGACGAGCTTCTCCTCGGCGCCGAGGCCTATCACCCTGGCGGTGTCGGCCGCGCCGGACTGGGCCTGCCGGAGGAGGGAGACGCGCGCCGCGCCGGAGAGCGCGGTCGGGGCGGCGGCGAGTGCGGCGTGGCCCGTGGCGTCGGCGGGAGTCTGTGCGGAAGCACTGGTGGTCAGACCGGTGCTGAGAAGGGCTCCGGCGGCGACGGCGGTGGCGACGGCCAGAGTGGTGCGCTTGTGACGCGCGTAGCGGGGAGTCACACAAGCTCCTTCGTGGGGGAGTCCGGCAGGCGTGGGGTCGCCGGGCCGGAAAGGGGGGCAGGTTGCTGTGCTCGTGCGGCGGGTGCAGGAAGAGTGGCATCCATGCCGCGTACATGTCATGATCCCGAAGTGATGTTGGCCGAAATTCGACGTACGCGTGAGGGTGCGGCAGCGTGAACGGGCGCCGTCCCGGGTGATCCACCACCGGAACGGCGCCCTGTCCTCGGGGTTCTGTCGCTTACCAGAAGCGCCTAGGGAAAGGTCAGCTTCCAGCCGTCGATGTAGCCCGTGTCCAGCCGACCCAGGTCCCGGACGCGCAGCTTCCAGGTCCCGTTGGCCGTTTCGGAGGACGCGTTGACCGTGTAGGTCGCGTGCACGTCGGGGGTCGGGTCGTAGGCGCTGTTCTTCAGCCGGTACGTGGAGCCGTCCGGAGCGACCAGGTCGATCTGGAGGTCACCGCTCCAGGTGTGCACGATGTCCACGGAGACCTGGAGGTTGGACGGGGCGTTGCCGCTGCGCCCGGAGACCGTGATGGACGAGGTGACCGCCGATCCGGGGTAGTCCGGGATCTGCACGTCGGAGCTGCTCTCGAACGAGGTGCCCCCGCCCCCGCCGCCACCGGAGCGCGAACCGACCGAGACGGCCGCCCAGGCGTCCTGCACCGCCTTGTACTCGGCGCTGGAGGTGCCGTACAGCTCACCGGCCGCCGCCAGGGTGCCGGTGCGGGCGCTCGCGTAGTTGGTGGTGGAGGTGAACTTGGTGGTCAGCGCCCGGTACCAGATCTGGAGCGCCTTGGCCCGGCCGATGCCGGTGACCGGCAGCCCGTCCGACGTGGGCGAGTTGTAGCTGACGCCGTTGACGACCTTGGCGCCGCTGCCCTCGCTCAGCAGGTAGAAGAAGTGGTTGGCGATGCCGGACGAGTAGTGCACGTCCTTGTTGCCGACACCCGAGTACCAGTAGTCGGCGGAGGCGCCGTCCTTGCTGGGCTTGTCCATGTAGCGCAGCGGGGTGCCGTCGCCGTTGATGTCGATCTTCTCGCCGATGAGGTAGTCGCCGACGTCCGTGCTGTTGTCGGCGGAGAACTCCACGCCGGTGCCGAAGATGTCGGAGGTGGCCTCGTTCAGACCGCCGGACTCACCGCTGTAGTTGAGGCCCGCGGTGTTGGAGGTGACGCCGTGGCTCATCTCGTGGCCGGCCACGTCCAGCGACGTCAGCGGGTCGGCGTTGCCCGAGCCGTCGCCGTAGGTCATGCAGAAGCAGCTGTCGTCCCAGAACGCGTTCACGTACGAGTTCCCGTAGTGGACGCGCGAGTACGCGGCCTTGCCGTCGTTGCGGATGCCGTTGCGGCCGAAGGTGTTCTTGTAGAAGTCCCAGGTGACCGCCGCACCGTAGTGCGCGTCGGCGCCGGCGGTGGCGGCGTCGGAGGTGGTGCCGTTGCCCCAGGTGTCGCTGGACTGGCTGAACAGCGTCCCGGTGCCGGAGGTGCGGTGGTTGAGGTTGTACGTCTTGTGGCCGCCGCGCGCACCGTCGTTCAGCGTGTAGGCCGAACCCGACAGCGTCGTGGTCAGCGGGACCTGGCCGCTGTACTGGGTGTTGCCGACGCCGGTCTCGATGCCCTGGTAGCGGAACAGCTCCTTGCCCGTGCTCGCGTCGGTGATCACGTGCAGCCGGTTCGGGGTCCCGTCGTCCTGGAGGCCCCCGACGACCGTCTCGTAGGCCAGCACCGGCTTGCCGCTCGCCGCCCAGATCACCGTACGGGCGGACGGGTCGGCCGACGCCTCGGTGCCGCCCAGCGCCCCGGCGCTCCGCACGGCCTGCTTCTCGGCGGTCGCCTTCGACACCTTGGGCGTGAGCGAGGCCACCTCGACGGCCGCGCCGGTCGCCTTGCGCACGTGCTCGGTCCGCCCCGACGCGGCGGTGTCCACGATCAGGTCGCCGCCGAGGACCGGCAGGCCGGCGTAGGTGCGCTCGTAGCGGGTGTGCAGGGTGCCGTCGGCGTCCTTGACGACGTCCTTGACGACCAGCTTCTCCTGGGCGCCGAGCCCGAGGTCCTTGGCCGTGCGCGCCTTGGCGCCGTCGGCGTCGCGGATCAGCTCGGCACGCTGCGAGGGCGTGAGCTTGACCGCGACATGGGCCGGGTCGATCTTCCCGGAGCGCGGCGCCTGGGCCGGGCTGGCGCTCGCCGCGCCCGACTGGACGGCCGTGGCGATCAGCGCGGCGACACCGGCCAGGGCGATGCCCGCGGCCCGCCGGTGGGTGATGTGGGAGGTGCGTCTGCGAGAGCTGCTGCTACTCAACACTGACTCCTTCTGCGTGGCCGCGGGTCACGCGGCCAGGGGAGAACCGGACGCGGGGTGAGACGTCCGGGCAGAACTGCGTGGAACGCGGAACCAGGTGTGCGGACGTGCGCGGTGCAGGTGCGAGGTGCGCAGTGCGTCAGGCGCGTGGAGCGCCGGCCGGATCACGGCCGTGGAACCGTGGGGGGATGCTGTGGGGTGGCTGTGAACGGCCGAGGGGAAGAGTGGCAGGAGAACGGCGTTCTTGTCAGGGGCGCGTCACAAACTTGGCCGGAAATCGTTCGTTGTCCGGATGTTCCTGTTCGGTATGCGAACCTGGTACGGAGTCGCTTCGGCGTTCCGGCCCAGGTCAGGCGGGGTGACTCAGGCGTCGAGGAGCGCCGGGAGATCGGTGAGGCGGTCGATGCGCCAGTCCGCCGCCACCACCACCTCCGGGTCGTCCGCCCACAGATGCCCCCACGGCCCCCGCCGCAGATGCGCCACGCGCAGCCCGGCCGCCTTCGCCGGGAACACGTCGTTCACCGGGTGGTCTCCCACGTAGAGAGTCGCGCCCGCCTCCGCCCGCCCCGCCTCCACCACGCGCCGGAAGAACTCCGGCCGCGGCTTGGCGACGCCCCACTCCCCGGAGGTGGCCACGACGTCCGCCGGCAGGTCCAGGGCGCGCAGCAGTTCACCCACCCGGGCCGTCTGGTTGCCGGCGACGACCACACGCAACCCCCGCGCCCGCAGCGCCGAGAGGACCGGGCGCACGTCGTCGTAGAGATCGTCCTCGCCGAGGTACTCCCCCCGGCCCGCCGTCTCGCGGGCACGGAACTCGGCATCGACGTCGAGACCCGGACGCACCAGCCGCAGCGCCTCCGTGTTGTCGTCGCCCCGCGCGACGACTGCGCCGACGAGCGCGGACAGGGTGTGACGGGGGACCTTCAGCCAGTCCGCCCAGTCCACCCAGTAGCGGTCGTCCCTGACGAGCGTCTCGCCGACGTCGAACGCGATGGTCTCGATCACCCTGCGAGCTTACGGCGCACCGTCCCCGTGCCAGGTGCGCCAGAGCGCCGCGTACGCCCCGTCGGCCGCCACCAGCTCCTCGTGGGTGCCCAGTTCGGTCAGCCGGCCGTCCTCCATGACCGCCACCCGGTCGGCGTCATGGGCGGTGTGCAGACGGTGCGCGACGGCGATGACGGTACGGCCCTTCAGCACGGCCGCCAGGGCGCGCTCGGTGTGCCGGGCGGTCGCCGGGTCGAGCAGGGCCGTGGCCTCGTCCAGGACCAGCGTGTGCGGATCGGCCAGGACCACCCGGGCCAGGGCCAGTTGCTGGGCCCGCGAGCCGTCCGTACGGACGCCGTCCGGCTCCAGCTCGGTGTCCAGTCCGTCCGGCAGCTCCGCGACCCAGGCATCCGCGCCCACGGCGGCCAGCGCCGCCCACAACCGCTCGTCCGGCGCCGCCGGTTCGGCGATGCGAAGATTGTCGCGGACCGTACCCAGGAACACGTGGTGCTCCTGGGTGACGAGCACGACCTGGCGGCGCAGCCGCTCCGGCTCCAGGCCCGCCACCGGCACCCCGCCCACCGTCACCGAGCCCACGCCCGGCGCGTCGACGCCCGCGAGCAGCCGGCTCAGCGTGCTCTTCCCGGCCCCGGACGGCCCCACCACGGCCAACCGCTCCCCGGGCCGCACCGTCAGATCGACCCCGCGCAGCACCTCGCCGCCGTGGTCGTAGGCGTAGTGGACCCCGGTGACGTCGATGCGGTCGTCCGCCGGGGCGGGGGAGCCGGCCGGCGCCGCGTGCGGGGCCCGGGCCAGGCCCTCCACCCGGGCGAACGAGGCGCCGCTGCTCTGCAGTTGCTCCACGTGCATCAGGATCTGGTCCAGCGGCTCGGTGAACTGCCGCAGATACAGGGCGGCGGCCACCACCGCACCCAGGCTCACCGCGCCCCGCGCGTGCAGTACGCCCCCGACCAGCAGCACCCCGGCCACGGGGAGGACGTACGACACCTCGACCGCGGGGAAGAACACGCTCCGCAGGAACAGCGTGTGGAACCGGGTGCGCCGGGACGTCTCCAGCGCGTCCCGGCTCGCCGCGATCCGCCGCTCGGACAGCCCGAACGCCTCCACCGTACGAGCCCCGGACGCGGTCGCCGCAACGATCTCGGCCACCTGGGAGGTGGCCGCGCCCTCGGCGAGGTAGCCGTCCCTGGCCCGGCGCAGGTACCAGCGCAGGGCCACCCAGACGGGTGTCAGGGCCAGTACACCCACAGCGCCGAGCAACGGGTCGAGGACGAACACGGCAGCCAGCACGAACAGCGCCTGCACGGCGCAGACGAGCAGTTCCGGACCCACGTCCCGCAGGGTGGTGCCGACCACGTCGACGTCCGCGGTGCCGCGCGTGGTCAGGTCGCCGGTGCCGGCCCGCTCCACCACCGAAGCGGGCAGCGCCAGTGCCCGGTCCACGAACTCCTCGCGCACCCGCGCCAGGGTGCGTTCGCCGAACCGGTGTCCCGCATACCGTGCCCAGCGGGCCGACAGCAACTGCGCCAGCGCACACACCAGGACGGCCGGAGCCAGTCGGTCCACGGGACCGACCCCGTCCCCGGCCCGGACGTGGTCGACGATCCGGCCCAGCAGCCACGGCCCGGCGAGACCTGCGACGGCGGCCAGCACGTTCAGGACGACGACCGTGGTGAACGCCCGGCCGTCGGCCCGGACCAGACGCAGCGTGGCCCTCCGCACGTCCGCGGGCGCGGCGATCGGCAGCCGGTCGGCAGTCCGGTCGGTCATCGCACGGCCTCCTCGGCGGCGTCGGCGGCGGTGTCCTCGGTGTGCTCCGTCTCCTCGAACTCCTCGGTCTTCTCGGTCTCCTCCGCGTCCCGCGCCACCAGCGCCCGGTAGCCGGGCTCGGCGGCGAGCAGCTCGTGGTGACCGCCCGTCGCGGCAACCTTCCCGTCGACCAGATAGTGCACGGTCTCGGCGTGGTCCAGCACCAGCGGTGAGGTGGTCGTGACGACGGTCGTACGGCCGTCCCGCGCCTGCCGCAGCCGGTCCGCCACCGCCGCCTCGGTGTGTGCGTCCAGTGCCGAGGTCGGTTCGACGGCCAGCAGCACCTCCGGGTCGGCGAGCAGCGCCCGCGCCAGCCGGATCCGCTGCCGCTGTCCGCCGGAGAGGCTGCGGCCCTGCGCGGCCACGGCCGAGTCGAGCCCGTCCGGCAGCCCCCGCACGATGTCTTCGGCGACCGCCGCGTGCAGCGCGCGTGCCACCTCGGCCGCGTCGCGTTCCCGGCGCCCGCCCAGCAGTTCCCGCAGCAGGCCGGCGAACAGATCGGCCTCGTTGTCGGCGACCAGGATCCTCTCCCGTACGGCGGACAGTCCGATCGCGTCCAGCCGCACCCCGCCCCAGGTGGCCTCCGACGGCTCGTAGCGGCCGAGGCGGTCCACCACCGCCGCCGCGTCGGCGGGTCGGGCGCCGGCCAGCGCGGTCAGCCGCCCCGGCAGCACCCGCACACCCGACTCGGGGTCGTGCAGCACCGAGGGTTCCGCGGGCGCCTCCCGCGTGCCGGTGTCCTTCGCCGGCTCCACCCGCAGCAGCCCCACCACCCGACGTGCGGCCACCACACCGCGGCTGAGCTGGTAGCCCGCCTCCACGAAGAACGCCACCGGCGTCACCAGGACCGCGACATAGCCGTACACCGACACCAGCTCGCCGACGGTGATCCGCCCCTCGGCGGCCAGCCGGGCCGCCGGCCAGGTCACCACGGCCAGGAACAGCGCCGGCAGCCCCGTCCCGAGCGCCTGGAGCCAGCTGGTCACCGCGCCCACCCGGTAGCCCTGCGCCCGCAGCCGCTGCGAGTCCCGGCGGAAGGCGTCCGCCAACAGGTCCTTGCCGCCCAGCCCGTTGAGGACGCGCAGACCGCCGGCCATGTCGCCGATCCGCGCGGTCAGCAGGCCCTGCCGCTCCCGGTACTCGCCCTCGGCGCCCTGCAGCCGCCGCGTCAGCGGCCCCACGAGCAGCACGGTCAGCGGCACCCCTGACAGGACGACGGCGGCCAGCGGCGCCGAGACCGACAGCAGCAGCGCGGCCACCACCGCGTAGACGACGACCGCACCGACACCGGGGCCGACGACCGTCAGGCACTGGCTGATGGTCCGCACGTCGCCGACGCCGATGGTGACGACCTCCCCGGCCCCGACCCGGCGCGGCAGTGCCGCCCCCAGCCGGACCACGTGGCCGACGACCACCTTGACCGTGCGGAAGTTGGCGTCCATCCGCACCCGGGTCATGGTGCGGTGCCGCATGATGCTCAGCCAGGCGTTGAACGCGCCGACGGCGACGAGTGCGGCCGTCCAGCCCGCCAGCGCCGCCGTGTTCCCCGGCACGAGACCGTCGTCGATCGCCCGCGACATCAGATACGGCGTCGCCGCCAGCAGCACCATCCAGACGCTGGCCAGCACGGCCCCGGCCGCCGCCCGCCTCGGCTGGCACCTGACCAGCCACCACAGATACCGCCAGCCGCCGCGGCTGTCGGGCATCCCCGGGTCTGCGTACGCGTCGATCACCGTGCCCCCGTCCCCTTCGTCAAGGCCGCGCTCGTCCCGTCGTTCCGGGGCGGACCGGTCTCCTCCGCTCAGGCCAGACTGTCGCGCCAGGCCCGGTGCAGACGCGCGAAGCGCCCGGTGCCCCTGATCAGGTCGGACGGGAGACCGTCCTCCACGACGCGGCCGTGCTCCATCACCAGCACCCGGTCGGCGATCTCCACGGTGGACAGGCGGTGCGCGATCACCACGGCCGTACGTCCGCGCAGGACCGTGTCCATCGCGCGCTGCACCGCCCGCTCGCCGGGGATGTCCAGGGAACTGGTCGCCTCGTCCAGGATCAGCACCGACGGGTCGGCGAGCAACGCCCGGGCGAAGGCGACCAGTTGCCGCTGCCCGGCCGAGATGCGGCCGCCCCGCTTGCGTACGTCCGTGTCGTAGCCGTCCGGCAGGGCGCTGATGAAGTCGTGGGCGCCGATCGCCTTCGCGGCGTGCTCGATCTCTTCGCGGGTCGCCTCCGGGCGGCCGATGGCGATGTTCTCGGCGACCGTGCCGGAGAACAAGAAGGCCTCCTGCGTCACCATGACCACCCCGCGCCGCAGTTCGGGCACGGCGAGCTCGCGCAGGTCCACCCCGTCCAGCAGCACCCGGCCGTCCGTCGGGTCGTAGAATCGCGCCAGCAGCTTGGCCAGGGTGGACTTGCCCGCGCCGGTCGAGCCGACCACCGCCACGGTCTGGCCGGCCGGGACGGTCAGGTCGAAGCGGGGCAGCACCTCGCCGCCGGTGCGGTAGCCGAAGCGGACGCCGTCGAAGACCACCGTCCGGCCGGGGAGGGCGGACGCGAGCGGCGGGAGCCGGCGCGGCGCCGACGGTTCCGGCACCGACGGCATCTGGGCCAGCAGACCCGCGATCTTCTCCAGCGAGGCCGCCGCCGACTGGTAGGAGTTGAGGAACATGCCGAGCCGGTCGATCGGGTCGTACAGCCGGCGCAGGTACAGCACCGCAGCGGCCAGTACCCCCAGCTCCAGCGAGCCGTCCGTCACCCGCCATGCGCCCCAGAGCACGATCGCCGCGACCGCCGTGTTGGCCACCAGCCGGGAGCCGACGACATAGCGGGCCATCTCCAGCAGCGCGTCGCCGTTGGTGCGTTCGTGGCGGCCGTTGAGGACGCGGAAGTCGGCGTCGTTGGCCGCCTCGCGGCGGAAGGCGCGCACCGGCCGGATGCCGTTCATCGTCTCCACGAACTTCACGATCACCGCCGCGATCGCCGTGGACCGCTTCCGGTACACCTGTCCCGCGCGCCGCCGGTAGACCCGCACCAGCAGGTACAGCGGTACGAAACTGGCCACCGCGACCGCGCCGAGGCCCACGTCCAGCCACAGCAGCATCGCCGAGATGGAGACGAAGGAGAGGATGACCGTGACCAGCTCCTGGAGGCCCTCGCTGAGCAGCTCGCGCAGCGACTCCACGTCCGTGGTGGAACGGGAGATGAGCCGGCCCGAGGTGTACCGCTCGTGGAAGTCGACGCTCAGCGCCTGGGCGTGGCGGAAGATCCGGCCGCGCAGCTCCAGCAGCACGTCCTGGTTGATCCGGGCCGCGGCCACGATGAACGCCCACTGCAGGGCGCCGGAGGCCAGCGCGCACAGCAGATAGCCGGCGGCCACCGCCACCAGCGGCCCGCGGTCGTGCTCGCGCAGGGCCGGCACGGCGGTGTCGATGGCGTACGCCACCAGCAACGGACCCGCCTGTACCGCCGCCTGCTGGAGCAGCAGCAGGAGCGTGGTGCCCGCCACGCGGGCCCTCATGGGCGCCAGCAGCGAGCGCAGCAGGGCGGCGGTGGCGCCCGGGGGAGTGGGCAGGACGTCCCGGTCGAAGGGGTCGCCCTCGTCCCGGGGCAGCGGCGGGTCGGCCTCGTCCTCGGTGGTGGGGACGGAGGCTGTGGGGGCCGTCATCGGTCGTCGTCCTCCTCGTCTCCCGAAGCGCCCGACATCAGCCGGGCGTACTCGGCGTCGGCGCGCAGCAGTTCGTGATGGGTGCCCACGGCGGCGATCCGTCCGTTCGACAGCAGGGCGACGCGGTCGGCCAGCAGCACCGTGGACGGGCGGTGCGCCACGATCAGGGCGGTGGTGTCGGCCAGCACCTGGCGCAGGGCCGCCTCGACGGCCGCCTCCGTGTGCACGTCCAGGGCGGAGAGCGGGTCGTCCAGGACGAGGAAGCGCGGGCGGCCGACGACCGCGCGGGCCAGCGCGAGACGCTGCCGCTGACCGCCGGAGAGGCTGAGACCCTGCTCGCCGACCTGGGTGGCGGCGCCCCGCGGAAGGGCGCGCACGAAGCCGGCCTGCGCGACGGACAGGGCGCGCTCCAGCTCGGCGGCGCCCGCCGTGCCGTCGGAGCCCATGAGAACGTTGTCGGCCACGCTCGCGGAGAACAGGGTGGGCTCCTCGAAGGCCACGGCGACCAGCGCGCGCAGCTCCTCGCGCGTCATGGTGGTGATGTCCCGGCCGTCGAGGGTGATCCGGCCCTCGGTGACCTCGTGCAGGCGGGGGACGAGCGCGGTGAGCGTCGTCTTCCCGCTGCCCGTCGCGCCGACCAGGGCCATGGACTCGCCGGGGCGGACGTACAGGTCGATCCGGTCGAGGAGGGGCGGGGAGTCCACCGGGGCGTCGGGGTAGCGGAAACGTACGCCCTCGAACCGGAGCCCGCCGTGAGCCGCGGGCGGTCGTGCCTCCCGCGGCGCTCGACGCCTCGGTGCTGCCCCCTGGACGGCACCGGTGGGCGCGGCCCGGTCCGACTCCGGCTCCGCGTCCATCACCTCGAAGTACCGCTCCGTGGCCGTGGCCGCCTCCTGGCTCATCGCCAGGAGGAAGCCGATCGACTCCACCGGCCACCGCAGCGCGAGTGCCGTGGAGAGAAAGGCGACCAGCGTGCCCGCGGACAGCGACCCGTCGGAGACCTGCACCGCGCCCACCACCAGCGTGCCCCCGATGGCCACCTCGGGGAGGGTCATGATGACCGCCCAGATGGTCGCCAGCAGGCGGGCCTTGCGCAGTTCGGTGCCGCGCAGGGTGTGCGAGAGCTCGCGGAACGCCCGGGCCTGACTGCGGTGCCGGCCGAACCCCTTGATGATGCGGATGCCGAGCACACTCTCCTCGACCACCGTCGTCAGGTCCCCCACCTGGTCCTGCGCCAGCCGGGCCACGTGCGCGTACCGCTTCTCGAAGACCGCGCTCAGGGCGATCAGCGGCAGGGCGGGCGCCAGCATCACCAGCCCCAGCGTCCAGTCCTGGAGCAGCATGATGACCACGCCCACCAGGATCGTCACGCCGTTGACCAGCAGGAACGTCAGCGGAAAGGCGAGGAACTGGCGCAGCAGCATCAGGTCGGTCGTGCTCCGGGAGAGCAACTGTCCCGAGGGCCAGCGGTCGTGGAAGGCGACCGGCAGCCGCTGCAGATGCCGGTAGAGGTCCGCCCGCATCTCCGCCTCGACATGTGAGAGCGGACGGGCCACCAGCCACCGCCGCAGGCCGAACAGCAGCGCCTCGGCCACACCGAGCAACAGCAGGTACAGCGCGCCGAGCCACACGCCCCCCGGGTCACGGCCCGCGACCGGCCCGTCCACCAGCCACTTCAGGACGAGCGGGATCACGAGTCCCACGCAGGAGGCGACGATCGCGACGAACGCGGCGAGCGACAACCGCGCCCGTACCGGCCGGACGTACGGCCACAGACGCAGCAGCGAACGGACGGCCGACCGGTCGGGACGGCCGGCGGGGGCGGGGGCGGGTGTGGTGGGCATCATGAGCGAGCGTACGGATCGCCGCTGACATCGCCCACCGAGTTTTCGGCGGACCTCACTCGGCCGACGGTCCTACGACCTGCGCGTTCGACCGCTCGAACCGCTGTGACCGCCGTCCGGTCGTAGCGCGGCATCAACCGATCGGCTGATGCCCCTTCGAGCGCGTCGGCCGATGCGCCCGGGGCCCGCCCGCCGGGACCCTGAGACCATGTCCGTCATCGAAGTCAGCGAACTGCGCAAGTCCTACGGCGGCCGGAACGTCGTCGACGGCGTCTCCTTCGCCGTCGACGAGGGTGAGATCTTCGGCATCCTCGGCCCGAACGGCGCCGGCAAGACCACCACCGTGGAGTGTGTCGAAGGGCTGCGCGTCCCCGACGCGGGCCGGGTCCGGGTCGCCGGCCGGGACCCCGTCGCCGACCACGACGAGGTCGCCGGGATCCTCGGCGCCCAGCTCCAGCAGAGCGAGCTCCAGCCCAAACTGACCGTGCGCGAGGCGCTGGAACTGTACGCCTCCTTCTACCCGAACCCCGCCGACTGGCGGCCCCTCGCCGAGCGCCTCGGCCTCACCGCCAAGCTCGGCACCCGGTTCGCCAAGCTGTCCGGCGGGCAGCAGCAGCGCCTGTTCATCGCGCTCGCCCTCATCGGCAACCCGCGGGTCGTGGTGCTCGACGAGCTGACCACCGGCCTGGACCCGCGAGCCCGCCGTGACACCTGGCAGCTGATCGAGGACGTCCGGGCGGGCGGGGTGACCGTGCTGCTCGTCACCCACTTCATGGAGGAGGCGCAGCGGCTGTGCGACCGGATCGCCGTGATCGACAAGGGGCGGGTCGCGGCGCTGGACACCCCGGCCGGGCTCATCCGCCGGTCGGCGGGCGCCACCGTCATCAGCTTCACCCCGTCCGCCCCGCTGGACGACCACGACCTCGCCTCCCTCCCGGCCCTCGCCTCGATCGCGCACAAGGACGGCCGGATCACGCTCTCCGGCACCGACGAGACCGTGAACGCGGTCATCACCCTGCTCGCCCGCCACCGCGTCACGGCCCACCAGCTGCGGGTCAGCGACGCCACTCTGGACGACGCGTTCCTCGACCTGACCAAGGAGGCCGCGGCATGAACACCGCCGTCCTGCGCACCGAGTTCCGTCTGTTCCGCCGGGAACCCGGCGCCATCTTCTGGATCTTCCTCTTCCCGACGCTGCTGCTGGTGATCCTCGGCTCGATCCCGTCGTTCCGGCACGCCGACGAAGCGCTCGGCGGGCTGCGCCCCGTCGACGCCTACACGCCCATCGCCGTCCTGATCGCCCTGATCATGTCCGGGGTGCAGTCACTGCCCCAGGCCCTGACCGGCCACCGGGAGCGGGGCATCCTGCGCCGGATGCGGCTCACCCCCGTGCGGCCCACCGCCCTGCTGTCCGCGCAGATGGTCGTCCAGGGAACGGTGGCCCTGGCCTCGGCGCTGCTCGCGCTCGCCGTCGGCCGGCTCGCGTTCGACGTGCGGCTGCCCGAGCAGCAGGCCGGATATCTGCTGGCGCTGCTGCTCGCGGCCGCCGCGGCCCTCGCCCTGGGCTCGGTCGTCTCGGCGCTGTCCCGCACCACGAAGATCGCGGGCGCCATCGGCTCGGCGGTGTTCTTCCCGATGATGTTCTGCGCGGGCGTGTGGCTGCCCGTGCAGGAGATGCCGCACACACTGGCCCGTGTGGTCCAGCTCACGCCGTTCGGCGCGGCGGCCCGCGCTCTGGGTGAGGCGGCCGCCGGCGACTGGCCCGGCTGGCAGTACCTCGGCGTGCTCGCCGGCTGGACGGTGCTGCTGACGGCGGGGGCGGCCCGCTGGTTCCGCTGGGAGTGAACGAGCCGTGCCGGACACTGGTGGGATGACGACCGCCGCGCACCAGCAGCCCCGGGCCTCCTTCGACACGTGGGGGCCCTCGGCGCTGCTGGCCGTGGGGGTCGTCGCGGCGGCGGTCTCGGCCCGGGCGGTCGGCATGGACCGGACCGGGTTGACCGTCTCGGCCGTGCTGGTCGCCGCGGCCGCCGTGCTGCACCTGAGCTGGGGAAGGGTGAAGCGGAAGCGGCCGGACCCGAGCCGCACCGGTGTCTTCCTCTACCTGCTGCGCTGGGCCATCGCCTTCGTGCTGACCTGGGCCAATCCGTTCTTCGCCTTCTACGCCGTGTGCGGTTACTACACCGCGGCCCGGGATCTGCCGCGCCGGATGCTGATGCCCGGTCTCTTCCTGACCGCCGTCACGATGTCCGGCAGCGAGATCGGCGGCTGGCCGCCGCGCGGATGGTTCCTGTGGCTCGGCTTCCTCCTCGTCCTGGCCGTCAACATGGGCATGGTCACCGTGTTCACCCGGTACACCCAGCAGGAGCAGGTCCGCGCCCAGACCCAGTCCGAGACGATCGCCGAGCTGGAGCGCACCAACGTGGCGTTGCAGCAGGCCCTGGACGAGAACGCGGCCCTGCACGCCCAACTCCTCGTCCAGGCCCGCGAGGCGGGGGTCGCCGACGAGCGCCGGCGTCTGGCCGCCGAGATCCACGACACCCTCGCCCAGGGGCTGACCGGTATCATCGCCCAGCTCCAGGTGGTGGCGGGCACCCCGGACGAGGCCGCCGCGCGCGAGCACGTGGGCCGCGCCATGGAACTGGCCCGGCACAGCCTCGGCGAGGCCCGCCGCTCCGTGCACAATCTCGCCCCCGTCGCCCTGGAGGACACCGGACTGCCCGAGGCGCTGAAGCGGACGGTCACCGAGTGGGGAGACCGCACCGGCGCCCGGGCCGAGTTCACCCTCACCGGCACCGCCGAGCAACTGCACGAGGAGGTCGCGGCCACCCTGCTGCGCATCGCCCAGGAGGCACTGTCGAACGCCGCCCGGCACGCCCACGCCTCACGGGTCGGCGTCACCCTGTCCTTCATGGGCGACGAGGTGTCCCTCGACATCCGCGACGACGGCCGCGGCTTCGAACCGCTGGCCGTGCCCGCCCGCACCCGCGCCGGCGGCTTCGGCCTGGACGGCATGCGGGCCCGCGCCGAGCGCATCGCGGGCTCCCTCACCGTCGAGTCCGAGCCGGGACACGGCACGGCTGTGTCGGCTCGCGTACCGTTGGTGCGCGATGACCGCTGACACCTCGATCTCCCTGCTGATCGTCGACGACCATCCGGTCGTCCGGGACGGCCTGCGCGGCATGTTCGACTCCGCCCCCGGCTTCCGGGTGCTGGGCGAGGCCGCCAACGGCGTGGAGGCGGTCGAGCGTGCCGGCGCCCTGGACCCGGACGTCGTCCTCATGGACCTGCGCATGCCGGGCGGCTCGGGCGTGGACGCCATCCGGGAACTGGCCCGCCGCGGCGCCCGCGCCAAGGTGCTGGTGCTGACCACGTACGACACCGACTCCGACACCCTGCCCGCGATCGAGGCGGGCGCGACCGGCTACCTCCTCAAGGACGCCCCGCGCGAGGAACTGTTCACCGCCGTCCGGGCCGCCGCCGAGGGCCGCACCGTCCTCTCCCCGGCCGTGGCCTCCCGCCTGGTCTCCGCGGTCCGCGCCCCCGCCCCCGGCAACGAGCCGCTCTCCGCCCGCGAGCGCGAGGTCCTGGCACTGGTCGCCAAGGGCACCTCCAACCGGGAGATCGCCCGCGAACTGTTCATCAGCGAGGCCACCGTCAAGACCCATCTCACCCACCTGTACGCCAAACTCGGCGTCAACGACCGGGCGGCAGCGGTCGCGGTGGCGTACGACCGGGGGATCCTCGGTTAGGGCGTGTGACGGAAGTCCTTCCCCTCCCTTGGGGCGGGAGGGACATGCGCGACCCTGAGCAGCAGCACCGAGCGGGCCGGCACCGTGATCCGCGTCCCCGACCGGTGCGTCACGCCCGGTGCGTCCGCCTGGTCCTCCCGTGAGGTGTCCACGATCACCTCGTAGCGCTCGGCCCACGGCGGGCCGGGCAGCGTGAAGGGCACGGCACGGTCCCCGGCGTGCAGGACGGCCAGGAAGCTGTCGTCGAGGACAGGGGCGCCGCGTTCGTCCCGGCCCGGGATGTCCCGGCCGGACAGGTACATCGCCACTGTGGCCGCGGGGGCGTACCAGTCGCCCTCCGTCATCTCCGTGCCGTACGGGGTGAACCAGGCCAGGTCGCGCAGGCCGTCCGCCGAGTGGGCCCGCCCCGAGAAGAAGGCCCGGCGGCGCAGGACCGGGTGGCGGTGGCGCAGGGCGATCAGCCGGGAGGTGAGCTCGAACAGGGCCCGCCAGCCCGGATCCTCGAGCAGCGCCCAGTCCAGCCAGCCGATCTCGTTGTCCTGGCAGTAGGCGTTGTTGTTGCCGCGCTGGGTGCGGCCCATCTCGTCGCCCGCCACCAGCATCGGCACGCCCGTGGACAGCAGCAGCGTGGTCAGCAGGTTGCGCAGCTGTCTGCGCCGCAGCGCCCGTACCCCCTCGTCCTCGGTCTCGCCCTCCGCCCCGCAGTTCCAGGAGCGGTTGTCGTCCGTGCCGTCCCGGTTGCCCTCGCCGTTGGCCTCGTTGTGCTTGCGGTCGTAGCTCACCAGGTCCCGCAGGGTGAAACCGTCGTGCGCGGTCACGAAGTTGACGGAGGCGAACGGGCGGCGGCCGCCCCAGGCGTACAGATCGCTCGATCCGGACAGCCGGTAGCCCATCTCCCGGACGTCCGGAAGGGCGTGCCGCCAGAAGTCCCGTACGGCGTTGCGGTAGCGGTCGTTCCACTCCGTCCACAGCGGCGGGAAGGCGCCCACCTGGTAGCCGCCCGAGCCGACGTCCCACGGCTCGGCGATCAGCTTGACCCGGCGCAGCACCGGGTCCTGCGCGATCACGGCGAGGAACGGCGAGAGCATGTCCACGTCGTGCATGGAGCGGGCCAGCGCGGCGGCCAGGTCGAAACGGAAGCCGTCCACGCCCATCTCGGTGACCCAGTAGCGCAGCGAGTCGGTGATCAGGCGCAGCACGTGCGGCTGGACGACGTCGAGGGTGTTGCCGCAGCCGGTGTAGTCGGCGTAGCGGCGGGCGTCGGGCGTCAGCCGGTAGTAGCGCTGGTTGTCGATGCCCTTCAGGGACAGGGTCGGGCCGTACTCGCTCGCCTCGGCGGTGTGGTTGTAGACGACGTCGAGGATGACCTCGATGCCGGCCGCGTGCAGCGCGCGCACCATCCGCTTGAACTCGCCGACCTGCTGCCCCCTGGTGCCGGAGGCCGCGTACCCGGCGTGCGGGGCGAAGTAGCCGATGGAGTTGTAGCCCCAGTAGTTGCGCAGACCGCGGCGCAGCAGATGGTCCTCGTGCGCGAACTGGTGCACCGGCAGCAGCTCCACCGCCGTCACGCCCAGCCTCACCAGGTGCTCGACCGCCGCCGGGTGCGCCAGACCCGCGTACGTGCCCCGCAGTTCCTCCGGGACGCCCGGATGCCGCTGGGTGAAGCCGCGCACGTGCAGCTCGTAGATGACCGAGTCCGCCCACGGCGTCTTGGGCCGGCGGTCGTCGGACCAGTCGTCGTCGTCATGGACGACCACGCCCTTGGGCACGAAGGACGCGGAGTCGCGGTCGTCGCGCACGGTGTCCGCGACATGCTGCTCCGGCCAGTCCCGGACGTGCCCGTACAGCTCCGGCGCCAGCCCGAAGGCGGCGTACTCGCCGTCCACCGCACGCGCGTACGGGTCGAGCAGCAGCTTCGCCGGGTTCCAGCGGGCGCCGGTCCACGGGTCCCAACGGCCGTGCACCCGGTAGCCGTAGCGCTGGCCCGGCATGACCCCGGGGACGAAGCCGTGCCAGATCTCGTGCGTCAGCTCGGTGAGGCGGGCCCGGGTCTCCTTGCCCGCCTCGTCGAACAGGCAGAGGTCGACGGCCTCCGCGCCGCCCGCCCACAGCGCGAAGCCGGTGCCGGCCACCCCGTCCGGGCCGACGCGGAAGCGGGCGCCCAGCGGTGTCGACGTTCCCGGCCACACGGGCACGGCGGGCGGCGTCGCGGCACGGCGCGCGCCGTCCACGACGGCGGACGGGCGCCGCTCGTCGAGGGCCCGCCCGTTCCCGGTGGCGTGCCCCTCCTCGGTACGTCCCTCGGTGGAGACGTTCCCGTCCCGGGAGACGCCCTCCTCCTCGGAGACGCTCTCGTCCTGCGTGGCGCGTCCGTCCCTCACGGCCCGCCCGTTCCCGGTGGCGCGCCCGCCCGCCACCGCCTCCTGTTCGGCTGCGCTGGACACCTGGTCGGCCCCTTTTCGGCTGTCGCGGCTCGTTCGCCTCCGGCCCGCCCCAGTGCTCTCCTCCCGTGTCCGTCTCCCGGGTGCGGCTCCCCGTCGCTCGGTCCTCCCCACTGTTCTGCCCAGAGCGTGGCTCGCACTCACGTTTCCCCCGGAGCGGGCCGGGCGCCGGGCAGCCCGTGCGGCACGTACGACGGCGCGTACGGCGCACGGGGGCCGCACCGGACCGCCCCGCCGACGGGCCCGTCGGCGGCCACCGCGCGGAGAGGCTCGCACCGGGGGCCGTGGGACGCGGACAGGCTGTCAAGTGGGCAGTCCCGGAGCAGGGGTTGAGGCTCGGGGCGGAACGTTGCCGCCGGCTGTTGAAGTTGGGACGGAACAGTGACAATTGCCTGACATCTTGCCTCTGACCTTGTGGTTACGATCGCGAGTGTGCGGCGCGCAGGACGCGCTGGGGTGCACCGGGGTGCGGGTTCGACCGACCCGGGGAGGGGAGACCAACTTGAACGTGCGGCCGATATCGGGGGCGTCGGTTGACGCGCGGGGACGCAGGGCACGGCGCGGGGCGGGCGGGCGCAGGGCGCTGCTGGCGCTGGTGTCCGGGGCGCTGGTCCTCGCCGTCACCGCCTGCGGGGGCAACGATCCGGGCTCCGGGTCGGACAAGAGCCGGAGCAAGGAGTCCGCGGGCACGGCGCAGACCAAGCAGTCGGAGGCGGTCGTCACCATCGCCCCCAAGGACGGCGCGAAGTCCGTCGACACCAGCGGCGCCCTCAAGGTCGCCGCGAGCAAGGGCACGCTCACCCAGGTCGTCGTCAAGGACGAGAAGGGCACCGCGATACCCGGGCGGATGACCGACGGCGGCGCCTCCTGGACCCCGTCCACCCATCTGGCAGCCT
The DNA here is from genome assembly GCF_053589015.1 of Streptomyces sp. NPDC003393. NCBI lineage: Bacteria > Bacillati > Actinomycetota > Actinomycetes > Kitasatosporales > Streptomycetaceae > Streptomyces > Streptomyces sp. NPDC003393. The sequence goes on from NZ_JBSFRB010000040.1 coordinate 26,701, forward strand.
CGACCCGTTACACGGTCCACGCGGTCGCCAAGGACCCCGCCGGCCGCCAGGCCGCCGAGGACTCCAGCTTCACCACTCTCACGCCGAAGAACACCTTCGTGGGCAACTTCACCCCCGAGGACGGTTCCACGGTCGGCGTCGGAATGCCGTTCTCCGTCAACTTCACCCGGGGCATCACGCACCCGGAGGACGTCGAGAAGGCCATCCAGATCACGACCGAGCCGGCCGTCGCCGTCGAGGGCCACTGGTTCGGCAACGACCGCCTCGACTTCCGCCCCGAGCACTACTGGCAGGCCGGCACCAAGGTCACCGTCAAGCTGAACCTGGACGGCGTCGAGGGCCGCCCCGGCGTCTACGGCAAGCAGAGCAAGACCGTCACCTTCACCATCGGCCGCAGCCAGGTCTCCGTGGTCGACGCCAAGAAGCACACGATGAAGGTCATGCGCGACGGCAAGGTCATCAAGACCATTCCGGTGACCACCGGCAAGCCCGGCTACGACACCTGGAACGGCAAGATGGTCATGAGCGAGAAGCTCACCGTGACCCGCATGAACGGCGAGACGGTCGGCTACGGCGGCGAGTACGACATCAAGGACGTCCCGCACGCCATCCGCCTGACCACCTCCGGCACCTTCATCCATGGCAACTACTGGGGCGGCGGCGCCTTCGGCAACTACAACTCCAGCCACGGCTGCGTCGGCCTGCGCGACGTGCGCGGCGGTTACGACAGCGGCGTGCCGGCCGCGTGGTTCTTCAACCACTCCATGATCGGTGACGTGGTGGAGGTCAAGAACTCCCACGACCGCACCGTCGCCCCGGACAACGGGCTCAACGGCTGGAACATGTCGTGGGCCGACTGGAAGAAGTGACTCCTCCCTTCTGAGGGACGGGCCCGGTGCTGTGACGGACGGCACCGGGCCCCGCGTCGTTAGTCAGCGTTAACCTGCTTCCCATGACCGTAACTCTGGAAGTCGCCGCCGGCGTCGGCACGCTGCGCCTGGACCGCCCGCCCATGAACGCGCTCGACGTCGCCACGCAGGACCGGCTCAAGGAGCTCGCCGAGGAGGCCACCGGCCGCGAGGACGTGCGCGCCGTGGTGATCTACGGCGGCGAGAAGGTGTTCGCGGCCGGCGCGGACATCAAGGAGATGCAGGTGATGGACCACGCGGCGATGGTCCTGCGCGCCCGTGCCCTCCAGGACTCCTTCACCGCCGTGGCCCGCATCCCCAAGCCGGTGGTCGCCGCCGTCACCGGCTACGCGCTCGGCGGCGGTTGCGAACTCGCGCTCTGCGCGGACTACCGCATCGCCGCCGACAACGCCAAGCTGGGCCAGCCGGAGATCCTGCTCGGCCTCATCCCCGGCGCGGGCGGCACCCAGCGGCTGTCCCGGCTGATCGGCCCGTCCAAGGCGAAGGACCTCATCTTCACGGGCCGTCAGGTCAAGGCCGACGAGGCGCTCACGCTCGGCCTGGTGGACCGTGTGGTCCCGGCCGCCGAGGTGTACGACGCGGCCCACGCCTGGGCCGCCAAGCTCGCCCAGGGTCCGGCGATCGCGCTGCGCGCCGCCAAGGAGTCGATCGACACCGGTCTGGAGACCGACATCGACACCGGTCTCGCCGTGGAGCGGAACTGGTTCGCGGGACTGTTCGCCACGGAGGACCGCGAGCGCGGCATGCGCAGCTTCGTGGAGGAGGGCCCGGGGAAGGCCAAGTTCCTCTGAGGATCGCCCGTTCACCGCTTGCTGTTGACGTCACGTCTGATCCCGGGTCCCTCGATGGGACGGTTGTGGGAGCCTTGAGGCGGTCTTGAGGCCGATCCGTCGAGGGAGCCCGGCGATTGCCGTCGGGCGGGCTTTCCGCGCAGGTCAGCAGGGCTGTTCAAGGGGCCGATGTGTCGTCGGCATATGCCGGGCGCATGGAGAACAATGGGGGCGCTCGGGGGGCGTATTCCGCCGGAACGGCTACGGAGACCGCCACGGACGGCCATGATGGGGGCATGGCGGGGCTGGAGGGCATCGAACAGCCGCGGGGACCGGGACGTTCGGCCGCGGCACGCTGGTCGCCCGCGGTCGAGGACGACCGGGCGCTGAACGCGCTGGAACTGTACGGCAATCCGACGGAAGCCGAGGTTCCGTTGCCGTCCCGTCCCGAGTCCGCGGCCACCGCTCGCCGGCTCGTCCAGATCGTCGTCCTGCGCCAGTGGGGCCTGACCCCCAAGCTGACGGAGGACGCGGTCCTGCTCGTCTCCGAACTCGTGGGCAATGCCGTACGGCACACCGGCGCCCGCTCCTTCGGCTTGCGCATGCGCCGCCGCCGGGGCTGGCTCCGCATCGAGGTCCGCGACCCCTCGCGCGGGCTGCCGTGCCTGATGCCCGTACAGGAACTGGACATCAGCGGCCGGGGCCTGTTCCTGGTGGACAAACTGGCCGACCGCTGGGGCGTGGACCTGCTGCCCCGGGGCAAGACGACCTGGTTCGAGATGCGCGTCGCGGAGCGCTGACCCCGGCCCGGCCGGGCGCCTGCCCGCATCCCGTCGGGGCCTGGCCGACTCGCGCCGGGCGGCGGCCGACCGGATCCGTGCGGCATGTCCGGTTGCGTACGGCCTGGCCTAACCGCTGGGCCCGGACCGACCGTGGACCGTCCGGCCGACTGACGGTGGGCAGCTTGACCTGACCGGCGAGGGTTGCCGGCCCGACCCGTCGAGGGTCATGTGCCGGACCCGTCGAGGGCCGCGTCGCCGGACCTTCGAGGGTGGTGGCTGACCGGTCGTCACCACTCGGGTGACACGCATGAATCGCCCGTTTTCTTACCATGCGCCTCTTGAATGGTGCGGGTGACCACCACCGACCGCCGCGGCGTGCTCCGGGCCGGTGCCGGACTCGTCGCCGGAGGAGCACTCGCCACCGGGTGCTCCTCCACCGGTGCCGCACCGCGTTCCGCCACGTCCGACGCCGCCCCGGACGCCCCGCCCACCGGACCCTCCGCCTCGCGCGCCGCCGAAACCGCCGCCCCCGTGCCGCGTGCCTTCCCCCGGCAGCCCGCGCAGATCACCCATGGCCCACGCGACAAGCCCCGCGTCGCTCTTACCTTCCACGGCCAGGGAGACCTCGCCTCGGCCCGCGCCCTGCTCGCCACCGCCGAGAATCACGGCGCCCGCCTCACCGTGCTCGCCGTCGGCACCTGGCTCGACGAGCATCCCGAGATGGCCCGCCGGATCCTGGACGGCGGCCACGAACTCGGCAACCACACCCAGCGTCACCTCGCCGTCAACGCCCTGCCCGAGACCGACGCCCGCACGGAGATCACCGGTTGCGCGGACCGCCTCGAACGGCTCACCGGCTCCATCGGCACCTGGTTCCGCCCCTCGCGCGCCCCCACCGCCTCCCCACTGGTCCAGCGGCTGGCCCGCGCCGCCGGATATCCGCACGTCCTCTCCTACGACGTCGACTCCCTCGACTACACCCGGCCCGGTGCCGCAGCCGTCACCCGCAAGGTCATGGCCGAGGTACGCAACGGATCCGTGGTGAGCCTGCACTTCGGACACCCCGACACGGTCGCCGCCCTCCCCGGCGTACTCGACGAACTCGACCGCCGCGGCCTGCACGCGGTCACCACCACGGAGCTGCTGAGCTGATGCACCGCCCTTCACCGACCCGCACCACCCGGGCCCTCCTCGCCGGGGCCGCCTGCGCCGCGCTGGCACTGCTGCCCGCCTGCGGCGGCGGCGACTCGGGGCACCACGCGGACGAGGCCCTCGGCAGCAAGGCGCCCGCGCACCCCCAGCCGAAGCAGCGGCAGGCCGCCGACGGCCTGCCCGGCATGCCGCCCGTCCTGGACCCGAAGGACGTCTACGCCGCCGACCGCCCGAACAAGCTCTCCCCGGTGGTCAAAAACTTCCCTTCCCGGGTCTACGTCCCCAACACCAACTCCGACACCGTCACGGTCATCGACCCCGCGACGTACAAGGTCGTCGACACCATCCCGGTGGGCCGTCAGCCGCAGCACGTCGTGCCGTCCTGGGACCTGAAGACGCTCTGGGTCAACAACGACCTCGGCAACTCCCTCACCCCCATCGACCCGAAGACCGGCAAGACGGGCAAGCCGGTCGACGTGCACGACCCGTACAACCTCTACTTCACGCCCGACGGCAAGTACGCCGTCGTCATGGCCTCCAAGGACCGTCGGCTCGTCTTCCGGGACGCGCACACCATGGGCCTGGTGAAGAGCGTCCCGGTCGCCTGCGCCGGGGTCAACCACGCCGACTTCTCCCTGGACGGCCGCTACTTCATCGTCTCCTGCGAGTTCAGCGGCGAACTGCTCAAGGTCGACACCGCGCAGATGAAGATCGTCGGCAGGCAGAAACTGGACCACCCCGGAGCCATGCCCCAGGACGTGAAGGTCTCGCCCGACGGCAAGAAGTTCTACGTCGCCGACATGGTGGCCGACGGCCTGTGGATCCTGGACGGAAAGACGTTCGGCAAGCCGGTGTTCCTGCCCACCGGCAAAGGCGCCCACGGCCTCTACATCAGCCGCGACTCACGCGAGATGTACATCTCCAACCGGGGCGAGGGCACCATCTCCGTCTACGACTTCACCCAGGGCAAGCTCACCGGGAAGTGGCGCCTGCCGCAGGGCGGCAGCCCCGACATGGGTGGCGTGTCGGCCGACGGCACCGTCCTGTGGCTGTCGGGCCGCTACAACTCCGAGGTGTACGCCATCGACACCCGCACCGGCCGGCAGCTCGCCCGCATCAAGGTCGGCAGCGGCCCGCACGGCCTCGCGGTCTACCCGCAGCCGGGCCGCTACTCGCTCGGTCACACGGGCGTCTTCCGCTGACGGCAGCCGGGGAGCACGCCACGGCACCGAGCCGCGACTCCTCCGCTTGAGTCTCCACCCACTGGAAGGCCCAGACTCGCAGACGTGAGCGAAGACAGCACCGGACTTCTCACCATCGGCGAGCTGGCCCGGGCCACCGGACTGGCCGTGCGCACCATCCGCTACTGGTCGGACGAGGGCGCCCTGCCCCCGGTGGCCCGCTCGGCGGGCGGCTACCGGCTCTACGACGCCGCCTCCGTGGCCCGGCTGGAGCTGATCCGTACCCTGCGCGAGCTGGGCCTCGGCCTGGACGACGTGCGCCGGGTGCTGGCCGGGGAGCGGACGGTCGCGGAGGTCGCCGCCGCGCACGTGGCGGCGCTGGACGCGCAGATCCGGTCGCTGAAGGTGACCCGCGCGGTGCTGTCGAGCGTGGCGCGTCGCGGATCGAGTGTGGAGGAGACGACCCTGATGAACAAACTGGCACGGCTGTCGGCGGCCGAGCGCAGGCGGATCATGGAGGAGTTCGTGGAGGAGATGTTCCACGGGCTCGACACCGTGGACCCGGACATCCACGACAGGATGCGGAACACCGCGGTGAACCTGCCGGAGGACCCGACGCCGGAGCAGGTCGACGCCTGGGTGGAGCTGGCCGAGCTGGTGCAGGACCCGGAGTTCCGGGCGCAGATGCGCAGGGCGGCGGAGCTCAATCACTCCGACCGCGGCGCCGACACACCCGCCGGGGCGTCCCGGTGGTTCGCCCGGAGGCTGGTCGAGCTGGTCGGGGAGGCGCGCGAGCGCGGGATCGCCCCCGAGGCCCCGGAGGCCGACCAGGTGCTGCACGACCTGTTCGGGGACGCCGACCCGGAGGCGGTCCTGGAACGCGTCAGGGCGACCCACAACGTCAGGCTCGCCCGTTACCGGGAACTGCTGGGGATCCTGAAGGGGACGCCCGTGCACTCCTACGCCGACGAGTTCTCCTGGGTGGCCGCTGCGCTCCAGGTCCGCACGGGCGGCTAGTCTGACCTGCGACAGCACGACACTCAGGTACGACAAGAGGGGCGGATCGGTGGCCGACATCGAGGAAGCACGCAAGCAGTTCCAGCGGATCGATGCGGACGGTGACGGTTTCATCACCGCCGCCGAGTTCAAGTCCGCCCTGGCCCAGGGGGGCGACTGGAACGTCACCGACACGGTGGCGGAGGCGATCATCAGGACCCGCGACCTGAACGGCGACAAGGTGCTGTCGTTCGACGAGTTCTGGACCTACCTGAGCAAGTGACGCGTCCGGCGCGGACGTCAGGGGCGCCCACCGCTCGGCGGCGGGCGCCCTTCGTCATGCGCCGGTCCCCGCCCGTTCCTCGCCCGGGCGCTCGTACACCGTTCGCCGTACGCCCGGAATAGCCCCCGCCGTCCGGAGGTTGCACCTGGCCTGCAAGGCCTGTGCAAGGACACCAACCGAGCTCCGGGATTCCGGAAGAGCGAGGCGAGCAGAGATGAAGATCGGCATCATCGGCGCGGGCAACATCGGCGGCAATCTCACCCGGCGGTTCACGGCCGCCGGACACGACGTCTCCGTGGCCAACTCCCGCGGTCCGCACACCCTGACCGCGCTGGCCGAGGAGACCGGCGCGACCCCGGTGCGCGTGGAGGAGGCCGCACGCGGCGCCGAGGTCGTCGTGGTCACCGTCCCCCTGAAGGCCGTCCCCGACCTGCCGTCCGGCCTGTTCGACGAGGCCGCCGAGGGCGTGGCGGTCATCGACACCGGCAACTACTACCCGCGGGAGCGGGACGGCAGGATCGCCGCCATCGAGGATGAAGGCCTCACCGAGAGCCGCTGGACCGAACGGCACCTCGGCCACCCCGTGATCAAGGCGTTCAACGGCACGTACGCGCAGGACCTCCTCGAGCGCCCCCGGCCGGCCGGTGACCCCGACCGCATGGCCCTCCCGGTGGCGGGCGACGACGAGGCGGCCAAGGCGAGGGTCCGCGCGCTGATCGACGAGATCGGCTTCGACACCGTGGACGCCGGCGGCATCGACGACTCCTGGCGCCAGCAGCCCGGCACCCCGGTCTACGGCCTGCGGGCCGGCGCCGACGCCGTGACCAAGGCCCTGGCGGAGGCGAGCCCGGAACGCCCGGCCGACTTCCGGGGCCGGTAGTCCGGCACCGGCCCAGGGAGTGGGCCGGCCGTCACGGCCTGGCCCACTCCCGCAGGGCGGCCGCGGTGGAGAAGTTCGCCACGTTCTTGTCGTGCGGGTCGCTGGTGTACTGGTGGAAGCGCCACTTGGCCTTGATGCGGGGGTGACCGGCGCTGACGTAGTCGGCGATCCACAGGCCGTCGCCCGCATAGGACGTGGTGTCGATGTTCAGCCAGAAGTTGCGGTTCGCGTACAGCACGACCCGGTTGTGCGGGCGCAGTTCCTTCACCTTGCGGATGAAGTGGTCCTTCTCCGAGTTGGAGGCGTGGGTGCCCTCGCCCGTGGTCTCCCAGTCGACGGCGAGGATGTCGCCGGACTTCTCGGGGGCGTGGGACACGAAGTACTCGGCCTGGGCCGTGATGTTGCCGGGCCACAGGAAGTGGTAGAAGCCGACCACCAGACCGGCGTCGCGACCGTGTTTGGTCTGGGCGTTCAGCCGTGAGTTGACGTACGAACGACCCTCCGTCGCCTTGATGAAGACGAACGAGAGGCCGTGCGTGTCGTACGTGGCGGACTGGTAGGCGCTCACGTCGATGCCGTGCAGCATGGGACTCCCTCAAGGTGCCGTGGGGGGAGGAGTTGTCGGTAGTCTTCTGCCCCGTCTCCCCGGCGGCGGATCCTTCCGAATCCTTCGAACATCAGCCCATGGTCGGTTATCAGTCGCCGGCGCCCCCACCAGTGACCTGCCCGCGTCCCGGTGTCCGTGACACCCGTCTTCGTCAGCGGCCGGCCGCTGTCCGTCTGTCGCCTGTCACCGATTCCGGTGACAGGCGTGCCACTACTTTATGCTTCAATTCAGCAGCGGTGCCTGCTTCCTTACCGGATACAGCGGCGCCGAATTCCACGATTTCCGACTTCCGCCCGGCCATGTGTGGTCAATTCTGATGACAGCGCCGAGGTCATAACCGCTTGACGTGCGCTGCTTGAGTTGACTGGGCTCAAGTGCGAGAACAGCATGGGAATTGCGCCACCTCTGAGTCATCCATGTCTTCGAGGGGCGACGGTGTGGCCCTCAATCGGCGGACCTCACCAACGGGGTGACCGTCCGGTGCATGGAGTGAACTTCTCGGACGTGTCCCGCGGGCTGACTCAGGCGGGACGGGCCAGGTCAGCGGTTGAGACGCAGGTCTCCAAGGCGACGTGGTTCCCGGATGCTCTGTGCGATATCGCCGGATACGGGATCCACGTCTTACACGGAAGAAAGAGGAGCACGGCCCATGCGGATCAGTCGGAAGCGGCAGATAGCGACAGCAATAGCCTCGGCAGCCATGGTGGGCGGAGGAGTCTTCGGCGTCGGGACTTCCGCCTCAGCGGCACCTGCGCAGGAGCACGTCGGCAAGGGTACATCGCAGGCGGAGAGCCTGCTTCCGGAAGCGCCGAGGCCGTGCCCGAAGCACCAGAAGAATTGCAATAGGCCCGGAAACACCCAGGGCGGTACCCAGGGTAGCGGTCGCGGTAACACCCAGGGCGGGACCCAGGGTAGCGGTCGCGGTAACACCCAGGGCGGGACGCAGGGTGGTGGCGGCGGTAACACCCAGGGCGGCACGCAGGGTGGCGGTGGCGGCGGTAACACCCAGGGCGGCACGCAGGGTGGTGGCGGCGGTAACACCCAGGGCGGCACGCAGGGTGGCGGTGGCGGTAACACCCAGGGCGGCACGCAGGGTGGTGGCGGCGGTAACACCCAGGGCGGCACGCAGGGTGGTGGCGGCGGTAACACCCAGGGCGGCACGCAGGGTGGTGGCGGCGGCGGTAACACCCAGGGCGGCACGCAGGGTGGTGGCGGCGGCAACACCCAGGGCGGCACGCAGGGTGGCGGCGGCGGCGGTAACACCCAGGGCGGCACGCAGGGTGGCGGCGGCGGCAACACCCAGGGCGGGACCCAGGGTGGTGGTGGCGGCAACACCCAGGGCGGCACGCAGGGTGGTGGCGGCGGCGGTAACACCCAGGGCGGGACCCAGGGTGGTGGCGGCGGCGGTAACACCCAGGGCGGCACGCAGGGTGGTGGCGGCGGCGGTAACACCCAGGGCGGCACGCAGGGTGGCGGCGGCGGCGGCAACACCCAGGGCGGGACCCAGGGTGGTGGCGGCGGTAACACCCAGGGCGGGACCCAGGGTGGCGGCGGCGGCGGCAACACCCAGGGCGGCACGCAGGGTGGTGGCGGCGGCGGCAACACCCAGGGCGGCACGCAGGGTGGCGGCGGCGGCAACACCCAGGGCGGCACGCAGGGTGGTGGCGGCGGTAACACCCAGGGCGGCACGCAGGGTGGTGGCGGCGGTAACACCCAGGGCGGGACGCAGGGTGGTGGCGGCGGCGGTAACACCCAGGGTGGAACCCAGGGCTGAGCGATGAAGCGCCTCCACAAGGCGACGCGGCACCTCGCGGGCGCAACCTCCGCGAGGTGCCGCACTCGCTCACGCGCAGGGCTGCGGGGCGCCGGCCTCGCGGTCCTCGTGTCCGTGTGCGTCGCGGCCGGCGCAGGGGGCGCGCAGGCGAGCGACACGGGTGCCCCTGCGCAGGGGCAGTCGGTGCTTCGGTGCTACGCGACGGCCCAGAACCCGGGGCAACCCGTGTGCTACCGGGTCTCGGCGAAGGCGGAGTACCGGCACGGCGAGATCGTCTACGTGCCCATCCTCATCCAGGTGCCCACGCCCGCGAACCCGCCCCCCGTGACCGTTGTGAACGGCCTGGACGACATTCGCCCGGACGCAGGCCCGTCCGGCGGCTGATCACTCCGTGGAGTCGCTGACGAATATCCCGTACTCCAGGGCCAGCCGGGTGAGGTCGGCCCGACGGCGTGAGCCGCTTTTCCTGCGCAGTCGTTCCAGATGCGTATGGACCGTGTTCTCGGTGATGTTCAGCTGCCTGGCGATTTCCCGGTCCGTGGCACCGCCGGCCACGAGATGCAGGATCTGCCTCTCGCGGCCGGTCAGGTGAGGAGGGGGCGCGGGTATGCTTCTGCCCGCCAGGCTGGCGCCGAAATAATCCTTGCCGGACGCTACGGCGCGAATGGCCGTCACCAGTTCCGCGTCGTCGGTTTTCCGGCTCAGATATCCGCGCGCGCCGGCCTTGATGCACAGAACGGCGTCCGACTGACCCTTGGAGGTCGACAGGACGATGACGGCGTGGCCCTGCCGGTGCAACCGGGCCACCTGGTGGGACGTCTCCTGGTCATTGTTCTGCAGGTTGATCAGAAGGACGATCTTCACCTCGTCGGAATCGCACGCCAGGTCCTCGACGGTGCCGGCGAGGTGCCTGATCCTCAGGTCCGGGTGAGTTCTGATCGCCTGGTCGACGCCGAGCTGGAGCAGTGGCCAGTCGCAGATGACGGCCATGGGTATCACGGATCGGCTCATGAGAGGCTCCAGCTCAGGTGGGGCCAGGCCCGCCGGCCACGTGACGCTGTGGGACAAGCGGTCGGCGGCGCTCGTGCCGCCGGATCCCACCTTCGGTGCTTCCATGGGACGCGGCACCCCCGGATGACCCAAATGGGGGATCCGGAACGCCGACCGCGGCAGGCTCACGACGGGTGCGGGCCCATGGTCCCGATCCCGCACGGCCGCCCGATCGCGGCGGCCCGGCCCCCACGGCCGGACCCCCGCGCCCTGCGCGTCACATCCGCCAGAGGTCCGTCGCGTACTTGATGGGCAGGTACAGGAAGGGGGTGAGCGCCGAACGATCCTGCCGCGGGAGGTTGAGCATCGCGGCATCGACCGCCGGGAACGTCACCGCGGCTGGGGAAAGAGCCGGTCCCATGCCGATACGCGCGGCCCGATCCTCGGTGGTTCCCTGTGCGGCGGCCTGGGTGTCGTCGGTGCCGCCCTGGGGGTCGTTGGTGCCGCCCTGGGTGTTGTCAGAACCGGCCTGTGTGCCGCCCTGAGTGTTGTCGGTACCGGCCTGTGTGCCGCCCTGGGTGTTGTTGGTGCCGTTCTGCGCACCGCCCTGGGTGTTGTTGGTACCGCTCTGTGTGCCGCCCTGGTTGTTGTGCTTGCCACCCACCGTGCCGCCCTGGGTGTTGCCTGTGCCGCTGGTGGTGCCGCCCTGGGTGTTGTTGGTGCCGCCGCCCTGTGTGCCGCCCTGGGTATTGTTGGTACCACCCTGTGTGCCGCCCAGGGTGTTCCCTGTGCCGCTCAGTTTGTTCCCGACCTGAACGCTGTTGGTGTTTCCGTCCCCTCGATTGAAGACGTTGCCGTCACCCTTGTTGTTGATGGTGTTGTAGTAGTTGTTGACAACAATGGCCGGCCCCGGGGGGGAATCCGGGTCGCTGTTGTCTCCCGCGGAGGCCTGGCCCGCTGTTGCGCCCGTCAGCGCCACGGCGGCGACAAAAGGCAGCGTTGCATAGACGCCGAACCGTTTCACGGCAGCCCTTTCTTGCCATCGGTGAAGGGGAGGGTCCCTACCGACAAACTGCCGCAACTCATCACTTCATCACTTCAGCGACACGGTGATGTCACCCGTGCAGTTGCGCCGGCACGAAACGGTGTTCCCCGCGAGTCCGACCGAGGAGCCGCATCCGGCTTCGATGATCGCGAACCCCCGGACGCCGTGCGGCGACCGGGGGTTCGGAGCCTCTCAGGACTCCGTGGACGGCACGAGCTCCGCGCCGAGGGCCTCGGACTCCAGAAGCGCCTTGACGGTGCCCAGATAGCGGGCGGCATCGGCGCCGTCCATCAGACGGTGGTCGTACGACAGCGACAGGAACACCATGTCGCGGATGCCGATCGCGGCCGCGCCGTCCGTCTCCACCACGGTCAGGCGCCTCACCACGGCGCCGACACCCAGTATGGCCGTCTGGTCGGGCGGCACGATGACCGTGTCGAACAGGATGCCGCGGGAACCGGTGTTGGAGAGCGTGAAGGTGGCGCCCGACACGTCGTCCGGGGTCAGCCCGCCGGTGCGGGCCCTGCCGGCGAGTTCCGCGGTCGCGCGTGCGATGCCCGCGATGTTCAGGTCGCCCGCGTCCTTGATGACCGGGGTCATCAGACCCTTGTCGGTGTCCACCGCGATACCGATGTTCTCGGTGTCGAAGTAGGTGATGGTCCCCGCGTCCCTGTCGAGCCGCGCGTTGACGACGGGATGGGCCTTGAGTGCCTGAGCGGCGGCTTTGACGAAGAACGGCATGGGGGACAGGCTGACGCCGGTGCGCGCCGCGAAGTCGTCCTTGGCCCGGGTGCGCAGCCGCATCAGCCGGGTCACGTCGGCCTCGACGAAGGTGGTGAGCTGGGCCTGCTCGTGCAGTGCCTTCATCATGTTGTCGCCGATGACCTTGCGGATGCGCGGCAGAGCGACCGTCCGTCCACGCAACGACGCGGACTGCGCGGCGGTCTGTGGAGCGACCGTGGCCGGCGCCGGTGCCATGGGGGGTTCGGGGGCCGGGGGAGGTGCGACGGGCGCCGGGGCCACCGGCGCGGGCGGTGCCGCCACGGGCTCGGGGGCGGGCGGTGCCGGCTCGGCCCCGGCGGCGGGCGGTGCCGGCTCGGCCCCGGCGGCGGGAACCGACGGGCGGCGGCTGGGCGGGGGAGCCTGGTCAGGCGCCGGGGTGCTCTCGCCTCCCGGCCCCGGAGCTTCCTCCGGGGCGCCGATGACGGCGAGTTCGGCTCCGACCTCCACGGTCTCGTCCTCGGCCACCGTGATCCTGAGGAGGACGCCTGCGGCAGGAGAAGGAATCTCGGTGTCGACCTTGTCGGTGGCGATCTCCAGCAGGGGTTCGTCCGCCTCGACGGTGTCGCCCACGTTCTTGAGCCAGTGTGTGACGGTGCCTTCGGTGACGCTCTCGCCCAGAGCGGGCAGGGGAACGGAAACGGCCATGGTGGTGGTTGCTCCTTGTCTCTGCGCGGGGCCCAGCCGTCGCGCCCCGTGTACTCGTGCGATGTCCGCGGGTGTGACCGTGGCCACGGACGCGATCAGCCCTTCCAGCCGTAGCGGTCACGGGCCTTGGTGACGGTCGCGGGGTCGATGTCCCCGGCCCTGCCGAGCCGGTCCAGTGCCGCGACGGCGATGGACTCGGCGTCCACACGGAAGTAGCGGCGCACCGCGTCCCGGGTGTCCGACAGGCCGAATCCGTCCGTTCCCAGCGACGAGTAGTCCTGCTCGACCCACTGGCTGATCTGGTCGGGGACCTGCCGCATCCAGTCGCTGACGGCCAGGACCGGCCCCTGCGCCCCGGCCAGCGCACGGGTGACGTAGGGGACGCGTTCCTCACCGCGCAACCGGGCGCGGTCGGTGTCCAGGCCGTCGCGGCGCAGTTCCGTCCATGAGGTCACCGACCACACGTCGGCGCGCACGCCCCAGTGAGCGGCGAGGAGATCCTGCGCCTCGAGGGCCCAGTGGATCGCCGTGCCCGAGGCGAGCAGCTGGATCCGCGGCCCGGATCCCTCGCCCGGCCGGAACCGGTACAGGCCCCGCAGGATGCCCTCCTCCACCGTGCCGTCCGACGGCATGGCGGGCTGGCGTTTGGGCTCGTTGTAGACCGTCAGGTAGTAGAAGACGTCCTCGGGCCGCTCGCCGTACATCCGGCGCAGCCCTTCTCTGACGATCACCGCGATCTCGTACGCGAAGGCCGGGTCGTAGCTCACCGCCGCCGGGTTGGTGGAGGCCAGCAGGTGGGAGTGCCCGTCGGCGTGCTGGAGTCCTTCGCCGGTCATCGTCGTGCGCCCGGCCGTCGCCCCGATGACGAATCCGCGTCCCATCTGGTCGGCGAGCGCCCAGAACTGGTCTCCGGTGCGCTGGAATCCGAACATCGCGTAGAAGATGTAGAAGGGGATCATGGGTTCGCCGTGGGTGGCGTACGAGGTCGCCGCGGCGGTGAACTCGGCCATGGAACCGGCCTCGGTGATGCCCTCGTCGATCAACTGGCCGTTCTTGGCCTCCCGGTAGTAGAGCAGCTGGTCCGCGTCCACCGGCTCGTAGGTCTGCCCTTGCGGGGCGTAGATGCCGGCTGTCGGGAAGAGTGACTCCAGGCCGAAGGTGCGGGCCTCGTCAGGGACGATCGGCACCCAGCGCTGCCCGGTCTCCTTGTCCCGCATCAGGTCCTTGACCAGCCGCACCAGCGCCATGGTGGTGGCGACCTCCTGCTTGCCGAAGCCCTTGTGCAAGGCTTCGAAGGGGCGGGCCGGCGGCTGCTTCAACGGTCTGGGGACGACGGTGCGGGCGGGGGCGGGGCCGCCGAGGGCGGCGCGCCGGTCGCGCAGGTACTGCACCTCCGGTGACTTCTCGCCGGGGTGCCAGTAGGGGACCAGGTCGCCGCTGAGCGCACTGTCCGGGATCGGCAGCTCCAGCACGTCGCGCATCCGGCGGAACTGGTCCATGGTGAGCTTCTTCATCTGGTGGTTGGCATTGCGCGACTCGAAGCCGCGGCCCAGGGTGTGACCCTTGATCGTCTGGGCCAGGACGACGCTCGGCTGCCCGCGGTGCTCGGTCGCGGCGCGATAGGCGGCGTACACCTTGAGCGGCTCGTGGCCTCCGCGCGAGACGCTGAACAGCTCGACGAGCTGGGCGTCGCTCAGCCGCGCCGCGATGCCGGACAGGGTCTCTCCGGTGAAGAAGTTCTCGCGTATGTAGGCGGCGTCCCGGGCGGCGTACGTCTGCATCTGGGCGTCGGGCACCTCACCGAGGCGCCGGACGAGAGAGCCGTCGGTGTCCAGGCGCAGAACGGGGTCCCAGGCCTCGCCCCACAGGGACTTCACCACGTTCCAGCCCGCCCCGCGGAAGCGGCCCTCCAGCTCCGGGACGATCTGCGAGTTGGAGCGTACGGGGCCGTCCAGGCGCTGCAGATTGCAGTTGACGACGAAGGTGAGGTTGTCGAGACCCTCACGGGCGGCGAGCGACAGCGCGGCGGTCGACTCGGGTTCGTCCATCTCCCCGTCGCCGAGGAACGCCCACACCCGGCACGCCGACGTGTCCTTGATGCCGCGGTCGTGGAGATAGCGGTTGAACCTGGCCTGGTAGATGGCGGCGAGCGGGCCGAGCCCCATGGACACCGTGGGGAACTCCCACAGCCACGGCAGCCGTCTGGGGTGCGGATAGGACGGCAGTCCGTGGCCACCGGCCTCGCGCCGGAAGCCGTCCAGCTGCCGCTCGTCCAGTCGCCCCTCGAGGAACACCCGGGCGTAGATGCCGGGTGAGGCATGTCCCTGCACGTACAGCTGGTCGCCGGAGCCGTCGATGCCCTTGCCCCGGAAGAAGTGCTGGAACCCCACCTCGTAGAGCCAGGCCGCCGAGGCGTAGGTGGAGATGTGACCACCCAGGCCCAGGCGGGATCCCCGGGTCACCATCGCGGCCGCGTTCCACCGGTTCACGGCGGTGATCCGGGCCTCCATCGCGAGATCGCCGGGGAAGTCGGGCTGGGCGGACGCCGGGACGGTGTTGATGCTGTCGGAGGTCAGCAGGGCGGGCACGGACAGGCCGGCTCTCGTCGCGTACTCGTGGACACGCCGCAGGAGATACGCGGCCCGGTCCGGTCCGGCGGTGCGGACGACGGCTTCGAGGGAGGCCCGCCATTCGGCGGTCTCCTCGGCGTCACGGTCGGGCAGCTGGTCGAGTTCACTCGTCCAGGGGGAATCGGTGGGCCGGTCCGGGTCGTTCATGTCACTCTTCCTGTTACGGCGTGGGGTGGAAAGGGGCCGGCTCCGGCACGGGAGACGCGCTCCGGCACCGGACGGCGGGTGATGCGCGGGGGCGCCGGGCGGGAGCCGGGCCGGGGTGCGAGGATCAGCGCCGTGCGAGCCACTGCGCGAACGTCTCGTGCCCCAGGTGGGCCTCCGTGCCGGGTAGCAGCGACCGCTCCCCGACCGGGGCGCCGAAGAACGGGGCGTGTGCGTCGGCGACCACACCCCGCCGGTCGCCCCGGGCGGCCTGCAACCGGGCGGCGACACCGTCGAGCCGGTACTCCTCGCGGCCGGCTACCTCGCGGATGCCGAACAGCGGCAACCCGACGGCGGTGTGCGCGAGTCGGGCCGCCACGTCGTCCGTCGACACCGGGCGGGTCAGCACGGGCGGCACCTGCACGCCGTCCTCGTGCGCCGACGAGCGGGACAGCGCCTCGACCGTCTCGAAGAACGGCGTGGCCCGCACGAGGGAATGCGGGATCGGCGAGCGCCGGGCCCGTTCCTCCTGGACCGCCTTGGCCCGGAAGTAGCCGCCCTTCACCCGGTCGGCTCCCACGATGGACAGTGCGATGTAGTGCTCGGCGCCCGCGGCGGCCGCCGCCAGCAGGTTGCCGGTCGACGCGTCGAAGAACGGCACGCTCGTCGACGCGGCACGGGAGGGCGCGTCGGTGACGTCCACGATCACGTCGGCCTCCCGCAGGGCCCGCTCCGGCCCCTGCCCCGTGACGACATCGACACCCTCGCGGCGCGAGACGGGCACGACGTCCACACCGTGGTCCCGGAGCCTGGCGACGGTCCTGGAACCGATCAGGCCGGTGGCCCCTGCGACGACGACTCTCATTCGGGTCTCTTCCCCTCGGGGGCCGGTGACCCCGCTGATGCCTCGGTGACGGCGGCACAGGCCGCTCACAGCACGTACGACAGGGCAGGGGCCGCTGCTGTGACACCGCTGCGGCGCACGGGTCCGCTGAGCGCCGTACGCGTCACAGATCCGCACGGCGCCCGGTCAACCGTGGCGAGCAGTCATGGCGCGGCCGTCGGGCACCCGTGGACGGTGCGCCGCCCGCACATGACCTGACGATCCACGGAAGGGGCACGCACGTGTCGGAGAACCAGGCAGGACACGACCACGCGACCGGCGACCGGGCGGCGTCGGAGAGCTGGATGACCGCGGCGCGGATGCTGCAGGACGCGGCGCCGTTGACGATCCCGGACGGCGCCTCGGCGATGACGATCCAGGTGGACTGGGAGCCGGGCGACCCGGGGACCCCGCCGCACCGGCATTCCGGTCCCGCCTTCGGGTACGTCGTCGAGGGCGCGGTCCGCTTCGAGCTGGAGGGCGAACCCGAGCGGGTGGTGGAGGCCGGCGGCACGTTCTGGGAGCCGGGCGGAGACGTGATCCACTACCAGGACGGCAACGCCCTCTCCGACGCGCGGACCCGGTTCGTCGTGACCATGATGTGCGCGCCGGGACAGCCCATGCTCGAACTCGTCCCCGAGGAGGAGCTGAAGCAGCGCGCACACCTGCGCGCCCCGCGCCCCACCGACTGACGCCCGCGGTGCGCTGTCGCCGCGAACCGGGACACGACCGATGAGTGCCCCTGACACCGTGCACGCCCTGCTGACCACGCTGTTCGTGGGGGCGGCACTCTACGAGGCACGGCGCGCACTGGTGCCGGCGACCCCGGCCCGGCACGGTCGCGTCGACCACGTCCTGCACGCCGCCATGGCCGCGGCCATGGCGGCGATGCCCTGGGGGCCGTCGTTGCCGCGGACGGCCCGGAGCGTGTTCTTCACCGCTGCCGCCGCGTGGTTCGTGCTCACGCCCGTGTGCCGTGCGGGGGAGTCCCACCTCGTCGCGGCGGCGCGGCGGCTGCCCCACGCACTCGACATGGCCGCGATGGTCTGGATGCTCCGTGTCCCGCACGACATGCATCACGCGATGGCCCTGAAGGAGCCGTCCACCGGCTCACCGGTCACCGCGGCACTGGCGCTGTGCCTGCTCACCCGCGCGTTGCGCTCGCTGACGCGCGACCTGCCAACGCTGACCACCGGGCCAGAGGTCCCGGACGCTCTCCCGCCGGCGCGGCCTTACGGACACTTCTGGGACGGCTCGATGGCCCTGGGAACGGTGATCACGCTGGTCATGCCGCACTGACCGGCAGCCGCCCCCTCCTTCTGAGTGCGGCGCGCCCCGCGTCGGAGAACGCCGTGGCCTCGCGCCAGGCAGCCACCGGGGATTCCACGGTGACCTCCCTGTGCGCATCGCGGATACGCACGGTCGACCGGCGGGACCGGCGATACGTGACAAGGAGCCGGCGCGCCTACCGCAGCCGGTCCCGGGGACAGGGGCGGCTCCTGCTCGTCGCCTTCGGCCGGAGGAGCCGATTCAGCGGCGGCACACAAGATGACCCATCAGTCATGTTACGTGCTAGGGTCAAGGTGACCCAGCGGTCATCTTATTTCCCGCCGGTCGTCGACCGCCTCACCTGGTCCGGCGGCCCGCGCTTTCGACAACGCGTTCCCCGGGAGGGACATCGTGAGCAACACCCTGGAAGGCAAGGTCGTCCTGGTCACCGGAGCGTCCTCGGGAATCGGCCGGGCCACCGCGCTCGCCCTGTCCGAGGCGGGGGCCCTGGTCGCGGCCGGGGCTCGGCGGACCGACCGGCTGAAGGCACTGGCGGAGGAGGCGGCCGGCGAGATCCTGCCGCTCGAACTGGACGTCACCGACGGCCAGTCGGTGAGCGAGGCGGTCGCGGCGACCGCCGAGCGTTTCGGCTCGCTCGACATCCTGGTCAACAACGCGGGCCTCATGCTCAACGGCCCGATCCTCGGCGCGGACACCACCCAGTGGACGCGCATGATCGAGACGAATCTGCTCGGCTCGATGTACATGGTCCACTCGGCGCTGCCCCATCTGCTGCGGGCCAAGGGCGCGGTGGTGCAGGTCTCTTCGACCGCGGGGCGGATGACCGCGCCCACGAGCGCCGTGTACGCGGCCACGAAGTTCGGCATCAACGCCTTCTCGGAGACGCTGCGGCAGGAGGTCACCGCACAGGGCGTACGCGTCGTCGTCGTCGAGCCCGGCATGGTCGCGACCGAACTCGCCACCCACAACCCGGCCGGCGAAGCGGCGTTCAAGGCCCTGGCCGAGACGATGCGCACGCTCCAACCCGAGGACATCGCCGCCGCGGTCGTCTACGCGGTCAGCCAGCCCGAGCACGTCGCGGTCAACGAGATCCTGGTGCGACCGACCGACCAGGTCATGTGAGCCGGGGACACACCGGCGGCCGGGAAGGGTGCTCCGGTGCCCGTGACGTGACCGGTGTGGCCCTGCCCGTGCGGTGCGGGGACCGACCGAAATGCGCCGCAACTGTCACAAGTCGGCGGACAGCCCTGTCCTATGTGCTGACGGCGCGGACGAGCGCTCCGGAAGAAGGACGGACAAGGGAGTGACGGATGAAGGTCGTGGTCATAGGCGGCACCGGGCTCATCGGGTCGAAGCTGGTGAAGAAACTGGGTGAGCACGGCCATCAGGCCGTCGCCGCCTCGCCGGGCACCGGTGTCGACACGCTGACCGGCGAAGGCCTGCCCGAGGTGCTGAAGGATGCCCAGGTGGTGATCGACGTGTCGAACTCGCCGTCGTTCGATCGCGAGACCGCCATGACGTTCTTCCGGACCTCCACCGGCAACCTGCTGGCGGCGGAGGGGACGGCGGGCGTGGGCCACCATGTCGCGGTGTCGATCGTGGGTACCGAACGGATGCCCGAGAACGGGTACTTCGCGGCGAAGGTCGCCCAGGAGAAGCTGATCCAGAAGTCGGGCATCCCCTTCTCGCTGGTGCACTCGACGCAGTTCTTCGAGTTCGCCCCCGGCATCGCCGACGCGGCCACCGTCGACGGCACAGTGCGCATCCCGCCGGTGCTGTTCCAGCCCATCGCGGGCGACGACGTGGCCCAGGCGGTCGGCAGGACGGCAGTGGGTTCACCGCTGAACGGCCGGATCGAGATCGCGGGACCGACGCAGTACCGGATGGACGAGTTCTTCCGCAAGGCGCTGGGCGCCTGGGGCGACTCCCGCGAGGTCGTCACCGATCCGGCGGCGCCCTACTCCGGCAGTGTGCTCGGCGAGCGGTCGCTGGTGCCGGGTGAGGGAGCGCGGCTCGGCACCATCACCTACGGCGACTGGCTCGGCCGGTCGACGCGGAAGTAGGGAGCGGGGACTTGGACATGTCGGCATCGGGTCCCTGACCCTGCTTCAGGAAGTGCGGCCCTCGTTCGTACCCGAGGGCTTCCACGTGATGACGATGATGATCGAGTACCCGCCCGGAGACCGGGGCGCGCCGCCGCACCGGCACCCCGGACCCGCCTTCGGCGTCGTGGTCGAGGGCGAGATGCGGATGGAGCTGGAAGGGGAGCCCGAGCGGGTCGTCCGTGCCGGTGAGGCGTTCTGGGAGCCGGGTGGCGACGTCATCCACCACCAGGACGGCAACAACCGTGACGACGTCCCGCTCCGGTTCACGGTCACCATGCTGTGCGAGCCGGGCAAGCCGATGACCACGTTGGTGGACGAGGCCGAGTTGGCCCGGCGCAAGGATCGCCGCGCCCCGCGCCCGGCCTGAGCCCCGGCACGATATCCAGGGCCACACCCGGGCTGCCGGCCCACCGGCCGGCGGTCCGGGTCGGCGAGCGGTGTCGGGCACGGCGAGCCCGGCACGATCCGAACGAGATACGCGGGTGTGCGGCTGACGGAGGACGCCAGGGGTCCGTCAGCCGCACACCCGCGTCATCGCAGAAGCGACGCGTCGCCGGCCGTGTCCGGCTCGGCGAGCAGAGTGGGCACCGTGACGATCCGCATGTCCTTCGTCAGGAGACGGTGAACGGGACAGCGCCCGGCAGCCGCCATCAGTTGCTCCCGTTGGGCGGGGTCCAGAGCTGACCCGGGCCTCTCGTCTCGGCCGAGGAAGCGCCCGCCGTCGAACGCGGCCGGCCGATCACGGCGCCGAAGGCCGACACCGAACATGACTGATTGGTCATGTTCGGTGTTAGGCTTCACGCGGAGAGAGGTGGCATGGCGAAGAACACAGTCGTTCCCGGCTCGCGAGCCGACATGATCCGTAATCGGCGCCTCCTGCTCGCGGCGGCGACAGAGGCGTTCGCCGAGTGCGGGGTGGACGTGTCGATGAACGAGATCGCGCAGCGCGCCGGAGTCGCCAAAGGCACCGTGTTCCGGCACTTCGCCACGAAGGACGACCTGCTCGCGGCGATCATGCAGCAACTGCTCGACCAGCTCATCGCCACGGCCACCGGCCTGCTGGAAGCCGAGGACGCCGGTGCGGCGCTGCGCGAGTTCATGACCACCGGAGTCGAACTGCTGGCCAGGGACCGCGCGTTCTGCGAGGTGATCGGCCGGCCCTCGCTGCAGCACGCGTCGGTGCGGGACGCGATCGACCGCCTCTCCGTCATCGTGGAGGATCTCACGGCCCGGGCGCAGCAGCAGGGTGCCGTCCGCGAGGACGTCACGGGGACGGACATCGTGCTGCTGCTCGGCGGAATCCATCAGACAGCGGTCCCCCTGCTGGACTCCGAGCCGCAGGCATGGCGGCGTTACCTGGAACTGGTCCTCGACGGGCTCTGCGGCCGGGCCGGTCGGACTCTGCCGCATCCGCCGCCCGCTCGACTGCGGCTCGCCGACCCGTCCGCACCGCGGCGACCGTGAAGGACCAGTGGTCCGGGAAAGACCTGCGGTAGGCGGCCCCGGCCGAACCCCGGGTGCCCGGGGGGACATCGGCCCAGTACGCCAGTCTCTCTCCGCCCCCGCCGCCCTGTCGTGACTGTCTCGCCTGACTTTCACCGGCCATCTGTTCTCATGACCGCCGAATTCGCACCGATGTGACGTGGCGGTCCGAAGAACACCGCAGAGCATGGGCAGGACGCCGGCCGCATGGCAGGTCGGTGGTGACGGATCAGCGTGCTCCGGTCATCGCGCCACCCGCACCTCCCGCACAGCGTCTCCCGGCGGTACGCCGTCAGCGGGCGGCGTCACGGCGGCTCCGCCTGTCGCGGCGTTCACGCGGCCGCGTCTGGCGCGGCTCGGAGGCTCGGGACCCGCGGATCGTACGGAGCCGCATGGCCCGGCGTTCCGCTTCGGTCGTGCCGCCCCAGATGCCCTCCACCGGCTCGCTGTTCATGGCCCACGCCAGGCACCGCTCGGTCACGGGGCAACGACGGCAGACCTCCTTCGCCTCGTCGATCTGTATCAGCGCCGGTCCACTGGTGACGTTGCCCAGCGGGAAGAAGAGATCAGGGTCTTCGCGTCGGCAGAGCGCCAGGTCACGCCAGTCCATCTGACACCTCCTGCGATGAGGACATCCACGGTCCCCAGGGGGCGGCCCCGCCGGGGGGAGCCGTGGGAACGCCGAATCACGGTTCTTCCACGATGTGACCGGGCCCCGGGGGCGGATGTGACAGGGCACGACCATCGGCGACGGGCCGCGCCGCGTCCCCGGCCCCGACCGGCCCCGACGGGCTCGCCCGGACACGGACCGGGCAGCCGGCGGCGGGCGGTCAGGAAGAGGGAACGGGTCCATCGGCGTGGAGACCGTGCAGCAGGCCGGTGGACCGGCCCACCTCGATGAGGTAGCCGTCCGGATCGCAGACGTAACAGCGCAGTTCCGCACCTGCGGTCGACGGGTTCGGTGAGGAAGCGAGCCCCCTTGGCGACCGCGTCGGCTTGGACGGCGGCCCTGTCCGCGACGCGGACGTTGAGGAAGCGCTGTGCGCAACCGGGGCGCGGCCGGCGCCGCCGGCCGCGACACCTAGGACCGGCCGGCCCCCACAGGTGTGCCAGCTGCCCCGGACGGTCCTCCGTGGCCGGGACCGCGAACCCCGGGTGTCACAACGGACGAAGCTGCTCTGTCTTGAGAGGTGAGGCCGAGAGAACAGAGGGCATTGTGCGAGAGATCCTGATAGTGGGCGGCGGCTACGCGGGCTTCTACACCGCGTGGGGTCTGGAGAAGAAGCTGCGGCCCGGCGAGGCTCGGGTCACCGTCGTCGATCCCAGGCCCTACATGACGTATCAGCCGTTCCTGCCGGAGGTCCTGGCGGGCTCGATCGAGGCGCGGCACGCGGCGGTCTCGCACCGCAGGCACCTGCACCGCACCCGACTGATCACCGGCACGGTGACGAACATCCGCAACGCGGACCGCACGGTCACCGTACGGCCGGAGAGCGGGCCGGACCGCGAGCTCCACTACGACATCCTGGTGGTCACCGCGGGCGCGGTGACGCGTACCTTCCCTGTACCGGGACTCAGCGAAGAGGCGTTCGGCCTGAAGCACGTGGAGGAGGCCGTCGCCATCCGAGACCGGCTGCTCACCTCGTTCGACTGTGCGGCGGCGCTCCCGCACGGCCCCGAGCGCCGCAAGCTCCTCACCGTCACGTTCGTGGGTGGCGGCTTCTCCGGTGTGGAGGGCTTCGGCGAACTGCTCTCCTTCGCCACCGCGTCGCTCAGGCACTACCCCGAACTCGGTGCGGAAGAGCTGCGGTTCCATCTGATCGAGGCACGCGGCCGGATTCTGCCCGAGGTCAGCGACGGGCCCGGCAGATGGGTGGTCCGGGAACTGGAGCGGCGCGGGGCGCACGTGCACCTGAACACCCAGCTCCTCTCCGCGGAACAGGGCCACGTGGTGCTGTCGGACGGCGAGGAGTTCGACTCGGGCCTGCTCGTGTGGACCGCGGGCAATGCGGCGAATCCCGTCGTGCACAACCACACCGACCTGCCCGTCGACGAACGCGGGCTGCTGGTCGTGCGGGCGGACCTGCGTGCCGGTACGGAGACCGCCCCGGTGGCGGACGTGTGGGCCGCCGGCGACGACGCGGCCGTACCCGATCTCGCGGCGGACCGCCCCGGGGTCCATACGGTGCCCAATGCCCAGCACGCGGTGCGGCAGGGCAAGCGCCTGGCGAAGAACATCCTGGCGACGCTGCGGGGGCGACCCGCCAGGAACTATGTGCACCACAGCCTGGGAGCCGTGGCGACCCTGGGCCTGGGCCACGGTGTCTTCCAGTACCGGCGCCTGGTCGTCAAGGGCTTCCCCGCCTGGCTCATGCACCGCGGCTACCACGTGCTCGCGATTCCGACCTGGGAACGCAAGGTCCGGGTGCTCGCCGTCTGGCTCACCGCCGCTCTGTACGGACGGGACATCGTCTCGCTGGCCTCGGTGCAGCGGCCCCGGGAGGCGTTCGTCTCGCGCGGGAACCCGCGCGCCGGCGAGCCGGTGGCCGGTGACCGGGTGCCCGAAGCCGCCGAACGGCTTCAGAGCTAGTGTTCCGGTAGCAGAGAGGGATCCCTGTGGTGGCCGGCGTATCCTCGCACCCCGCGTTGCCCCCGCTCTCCGTGGCCGTCCGGCCGGTGCTGCGTGAGGTTTCCCGACGGCCGTTGCGGGCGGAGTTCCGCTTCGACCCGAGCCTGCCCATGCTCGTGTCCGTCTCCTTCGACCTGCGCCGCAGGCGGGTCGGCACCTGGCGCCTGCGGCGTCGGCGGACGGTGACCTGGTACGTCGGTCGCGAACTGCTCCGCCGAGGCTTCTACCGGAAGAGCGGCGTGGGGGAGGTCCAGGTGTGCCCCCCGGCTTCCGGCGCGGGGGACACCATCAGGTTCCGGCTCGCGTGGAAGGGCGAGAGGATGGCGTTCGACCTGCCGGCGTCGGAGGTCGAGGTGTGGCTGGAGGCCACCTACCGGATCGTGCCGGCCGAGGCGGAGACGGACGCCGTGGACTGGGACGCCGTCATCACGGACATGCTGTCCGGCTGCAAGCCGCCCGGCCGGGGACGCCGTCGGACCCGGCCCTGGTCGGCGGGGCGGTGAACGGGACGGGGGACGGCCCGGCACCGCCGTACGAGACGGACGTGCGGGCCGAAGCCTCGTCGCTCAGCACTCGATGATGTTCACCGCGAGTCCGCCGCGGGCGGTCTCCTTGTACTTGACCGACATGTCGGCGCCGGTGTCCTTCATGGTCTTGATGACCTTGTCGAGGGACACCTTGTGGGAGCCGTCGCCGCGCAGGGCCATGCGGGCGGCGGTGACGGCCTTCACGGCGGCCATGCCGTTGCGCTCGATGCAGGGGATCTGGACCAGGCCGCCGACCGGGTCGCAGGTCAGGCCGAGGTTGTGCTCCATGCCGATCTCGGCGGCGTTCTCCACCTGCTCGGGCGTGCCGCCCATCACCTCCGCCAGCGCGCCGGCGGCCATGGAGCAGGCCGAGCCGACCTCGCCCTGGCAGCCGACCTCCGCGCCGGAGATGGAGGCGTTCTCCTTGAACAGCATGCCGATCGCGCCGGCGGCGAGCAGGAAACGGACCACGCCCTCCTCGTCGGCGCCCGGGATGAAGTCGATGTAGTAGTGCAGGACGGCGGGGATGATGCCGGCCGCGCCGTTGGTGGGGGCCGTCACCACCCGGCCACCGGCCGCGTTCTCCTCGTTGACCGCCATCGCGTACAAGGTGATCCACTCCATGGCGTGCGCCAGCGGGTCGCCCTCGGCGCGCAGCTGGCGGGCCGAGACTGCGGCCCTGCGCCGCACCTTCAGACCGCCGGGCAGGATGCCCTCCCGGGTCATGCCGCGCCGCACGCACTCGCGCATCACCCGCCAGATCTCCAGCAGGCCCGCACGGATCTCCTCCTCGGTGCGCCAGGCCCGCTCGTTCTCCAGCATGAGGGAGGAGATCGACAGGCCCGTCTCCCGGGTGAGGCGCAGCAGCTCGTCGCCGGTGCGGAAGGGGTACTTCAGCACGGTGTCGTCCAGCTTGATGCGGTCCGCGCCGACCGCGTCCTCGTCCACGACGAAGCCGCCGCCCACCGAGTAGTACGTCTTCGACAGCAGCTCCGCCCCGGCGCTGTCGTACGCCTGGATCGTCATGCCGTTGGCGTGGTACGGCAGGGCCTTGCGCCGGTGCAGGATCAGGTCGTCGTCGAAGGAGAAGGCGATCTCGTGCTCGCCGAGGAGCCTGAGGCGGCCGGCCGCCTTGATCTCCGCCACCCGTTCGTCGGCCCCCTCCACGTCCACCGTACGCGGCGAGGCGCCCTCCAGGCCGAGCAGGACCGCCTTGGGGGTGCCGTGGCCGTGCCCGGTGGCGCCGAGCGAGCCGTACAGCGCGCAGCGCACGGAACCGACGGAGGCCAGCACGCCTTCGTTGCGCAGCCGGCGCGCGAACATCCGCGCCGCGCGCATCGGGCCGACCGTGTGGGAGCTGGACGGGCCGATGCCGATCGAGAACAGGTCGAAGACCGAGATGGCCACGGTCACTCCTCAAGACAGCAGAAACGCTCAGACGGGGGGTGGTGGGGCACCCTCACGGGTGCCCCACCGGCGAGTCACTTGTTCAGACCCGGGTACAGCGGGTGCTTGTCGGCCAGGGCCTTCACCCGGGCCCCCAGCGCATCGGCGTCGTAGGACGGCTTCAGCGCCTCGGCGATCACGTCGGCGACCTCGGCGAAGTCCTCGGCCGTGAAGCCGCGGGTCGCCAGGGCCGGAGTGCCGATCCTGAGACCCGAGGTGACCATGGGCGGGCGGGGGTCGTTCGGCACCGCGTTGCGGTTGACCGTGATCCCGACCTCGTGGAGGCGGTCCTCGGCCTGCCGGCCGTCCAGCTCCGAGTCGCGCAGGTCCACCAGGACCAGGTGCACGTCGGTGCCGCCGGTCAGCACGTCCACACCGGCCGCCCGGGCGTCGTCCCGCACCAGGCGCTCGGCCAGGATGCGGGCGCCCTCCAGGGTACGACGCTGGCGCTCCTTGAAGTCGTCGCTCGCCGCGACCTTGAAGGCCACCGCCTTGGCGGCGATCACGTGCTCCAGCGGACCGCCCTGCTGACCGGGGAAGACGGCGGAGTTGATCTTCTTGGCCAGCTCGGCGGTGGACAGGATCACACCGCCGCGCGGGCCGCCCAGCGTCTTGTGGGTCGTGGTGGTGACGACATGGGCGTGCGGCACCGGGTTGGGGTGCAGGCCCGCCGCGACCAGACCGGCGAAGTGCGCCATGTCGACCATCAGATACGCGCCGACCTCGTCCGCGATCCGGCGGAAGGCGGCGAAGTCCAGCTGCCGCGGGTAGGCCGACCAGCCGGCCACGATCAGCTTCGGCCGGGACTCCTTCGCCAGCCGTTCCACCTCGGCCATGTCGACCAGGCCGTCCTCGCCCACGTGGTAGGCGACGACGTCGTAGAGCTTGCCGGAGAAGTTGATCTTCATGCCGTGGGTCAGGTGCCCGCCGTGCGCGAGGTTCAGACCCATGATCGTGTCACCGGGCTGGAGCAGCGCGAACATCGCGGCCGCGTTCGCCTGGGCGCCGGAGTGCGGTTGCACATTGGCGTGCTCGGCGCCGAACAGGGCCCTGATGCGGTCGATGGCGATCTGCTCGACCACGTCGACGTGCTCGCAGCCGCCGTAGTAGCGGCGGCCCGGGTAGCCCTCGGCGTACTTGTTGGTGAGGACCGAGCCCTGGGCCTCCATGACGGCGACCGGGGCGAAGTTCTCCGAGGCGATCATCTCCAGCGTGGACTGCTGGCGGTGCAGCTCGGCGTCGACGGCGGCGGCCACCTCCGGGTCGAGCTCGTGCAGGGGGGTGTTCAGAACAGTCATGTGCGTGTGTCCGCTCCTCAGCCGGCGGTCTCGGCGGCGTACTCGTCGGCGGAGAGCAGGTCGGCCGGCTCCTCCGCGACACGCACCTTGAACAGCCAGCCGCCCTCGAAGGGCGCGGAGTTCACCAGCGACGGGTCGTTCACCACGTCCTCGTTGACCTCGGTGACCTCACCGCTGACCGGGGAGTACAGGTCGGAGACCGACTTGGTCGACTCCAGCTCCCCGCAGGTCTCGCCCGCGGTCACCGTGGTGCCGACCTCCGGCAGGTCGGCGTAGACGACATCGCCGAGCGCGTTGGCCGCGAACTCCGTGATGCCGACCGTCGCGACGCCGTCCTCGGCGGGCGACAGCCACTCGTGCTCCTTGCTGTAGCGCAGCTGCTGGGGGTTGCTCATGGCCTGAATTCTCCTGTACGCGGGGGACTGCTGGTGACTGAGGGACTGCTGAAAGCTCTGGTGAGCAGGTTGATGTGCCGGCCGTCGCACGTACGGGCGCGACACACCGGCACACGGCGTCCGGGACCCACCCTGCCGGGCCGGTCCTACTTCTGCCGCTTGTAGAAGGGCAGCGCCACGACCTCGTACGGCTCGTGCCTGCCCCGGATGTCCACGCCGGCGCCCGGCGTGCCCGGCGCGGCGTGCGCGGCGTCGACGTACGCCATGGCGATCGGCTTGCCCAGGGTGGGGGAGGGGGCACCGGAGGTGACCTGGCCGATCACCTCGCCGCCCGCGACGACGGGGTACCCGGCGCGCGGGACGCGACGGCCCTCGGCGACCAGGCCGACGAGCACCCGGGGCGGCTGGGAGGCGGCGCGCTCGGCGGCGGCCAGCAGTGCCTCGCGGCCCACGAAGTCACCCTCCTTGTCGAACTTGACCACCCGGCCGAGTCCGGCGTCGAACGGGGTCAGTTCGGTCGTCAGCTCGTTCCCGTACAGCGGCATGCCCGCCTCCAGGCGCAGCGTGTCGCGGCAGGACAGCCCGCACGGCACCAGCCCGGCGTCCGCTCCGGCGTCGGTCAGCGCCTGCCACAGCTTCTCGGCGTCGGCCGGCGCCACGAACAGCTCGAAGCCGTCCTCGCCGGTGTAGCCGGTGCGCGCGATCAGCGCCGGCACCCCGGCGACCGTGCCGGGCAGGCCGGCGTAGTACTTCAGGCCGTCCAGGTCGGCGTCGGTGAGGGAGGCGAGGATCGCGGGGGACTCCGGGCCCTGCACGGCGATCAGCGCGTAGTTGTCCCGGTCGTCGCGGACCTCGGCGTCGAAACCGGCCGCCCGCTCGCTGAGCGCGTCCAGCACGACCTGGGCGTTGGAGGCGTTGGCGACGACCATGTACTCGGCCTCGGCCAGCCGGTAGACGATCAGGTCGTCCAGGATGCCGCCGTCCTCCCGGCAGATCATGGTGTACCTGGCCCGGCCCACGCCGACGGAGGCGATGTTGCCGACCAGCGCGTGGTTCAGCAGGGCGGCCGCCTGCGGGCCGGTGACGGTGATCTCACCCATGTGGGAGAGGTCGAAGAGCCCGGCCCGGGTACGCACGGCGATGTGCTCGTCGCGCTCGGAGCCGTAGCGCAGCGGCATGTCCCAGCCGGCGAAGTCGGTCATCGTCGCACCGAGCGCGCGGTGCACCGCGTCGAGCGCGGTATGACGGAGCGGACGGGGTGCGGAACTGCTCATCGGGCGTGTCTCCCAGGCTGTGGGGATCCCCCCGCGCGAGCGTGGCCCGGCGCGGGGAAGGGCGAGGACGGATCGGTGTCCTCCCCATCTGTCATCGGAACCTGAGAGGTTCGCCATGACCGCCGTAGGACGGACGGTCATGGCTTGCACCTTGGGTGGAGCCGCTGCGGCAGCGGCCCGCTTTTCAGATGTGCCTCGCCCGCGCGGTAACGGTGCCTGAGAGATTCAAGGGAGGGACTTGCTCCTTCGGCGCCCCAGCGAGACGGCTGCTGGGAACTCTCCCGCGCGGATTCAAACGGCCTGTATGCAGTTGGCGCGGACATCATTGCACGCCGGGCCGGATCACGTCAGGCCGCGTCTGTGACCGACCCGTGGCAGAACGCGCATGAAATCGCGGGACGCCGGGCATTACCTTCTCTTTACGCTCGAAGGGGAGGACGATGACGCTGAACAGGACCACGCCGGCGTACGCCACGAGTCGCGCCCTCGACCTGCCCGGCCGCCCCGGAGCCCGGGGGCCGCTCGCGCGGGCCCGCGAACACGGCGGCCGGCGGCCCGTCCCCGTGGTGCGCGACCTGCGCGAGCGCGCCGGCCGCGGCCCGCACGCGCTCTTCTTCGGCCCGAACGACCTGGCCGTGGTCACCGGCCTGCCCGGCAGCGGCAAGTCGACCCTGATGCGGCGGGCGGTGCGCGGCCCGGGGATCGACTCCCAGGACACCCGCGACCGCTGGGACGCCCGCCTCGCATCCCGCCTGCCCTACGCGCTCTACCGTCCGCTGGTCCGCCTCGCCCACTACGCCGCGCTGCGCCGCGCGCTGCGCTCCGGCGAGGGAGTCGTGGTCCACGACTGCGGCACGCAGAGCTGGGTCCGCGGCTGGCTGGCCCGCGCCGCCCGCCGCCGCGGCGGCACGCTCCACCTGATCCTGCTGGACGTCACCCCCGAGGCCGCGGCGGACGGCATGCGCCGGCGCGGCCGCGGTGTCTCCCGCTACGCCTTCCTGCGCCACCGCAGGGCCACGGCGCGCCTGCTGCGCGCGGTGGAGCGGGGCGAGCTGCCGCGAGGCTGCGGCTCGGCGGTCCTGCTGGACCGCGAGGCGGCGGCCGCGCTGCGCCGGATCGGCTTCACCGGTCCGCCCCGCACCGGCACCCGATAGCCTTTCGGTCACAACAGCGGTTTCCAGCAGGTGGTAGGCGAATGGACATTCCGGCGGACTTCTCCGGGGGCTACCCGGCCGACTATCCGGCACAGGCGCATCCCCAGCCGCACGGCGGCTGGCCCGGCAACGAGCTGGAGGAAGTGCTCTCCGCCTCCATCGGCATCCCCTCGGCCGGCGGCCGGATCGTCGAGGTGCTGGGCCGCAGCTTCCTGTGGGTCCCCCTGCCCGGCGGCGGTGGCCCGCACAGCGGTCCGCTCGATCTGCCCACCCTGGAGATCGACGGCCAGGCCTACGTTCCGGTGTTCAGCTCCGAGGAGCAGTTCCGCCAGGTCGCCGGCGCCCACATGCCGTACGCCATCGCACCCGCCGTCGAGTTCGCGCGCGGACTGCCCCCGCAGGTCGGCATCGCGCTGAACCCGGAGGGCGTGGTCGGCATCCCGCTGCCCCCGCCGGCCGTGGCCGAACTCTGCCGCGCCGGGCGCACCGAACTGGACGGTCCGGGAGGTGGCCGCGTCCGGCTGTTCGAACCCGACTGGCAGGACGACCCGGTGGACTTCCTGGCCGCCGCCTCCGACGAGTTCGCCGGCACGGGCGTGGTCCTCGCGGCCCGCCGCTGCCTGGCCGCGATAGAGACGGCCGACCCGGTGATGTTCATAGGCGTCGAGCTCTCCCAGTGGGACGACGACCTGCGCGCCCGCCCCCTGGAGGCCCTGGGCCGCGCCCTCGCCAAGGTCCCCGTCCGGTGGCCCGTCAACCTGGTCCTGCTGGACGTGACGGACGACCCGGTGGCGGGCTGGCTGAAGGAAAAGGTCCGGCCGTTCTACCAGTACGGCCACTGAAGACCTGTCAGCGGCGCGGGACCGTGGCGCGATCCGGCTCCCCCCGCGGGGGAGCGACGGGCCACGGTCTTCCCCGCACCCGCGCGACGACACCACGCACCGAGCCCGCGGACGGGCTCTAAGCTGGAGCCACGGCTCGGTCGAAACGTTGCTTGTACGAAGGGGCGGTAAAAAGTGAGCGCGAGCGGCACGGCCGCGGCCGGGCACGTGGAGCAGACACTGCGCCAGGTGACGCCCGGACGCCACGACGCCTACGAGGCGCTGCTGCGCGCCCTCGCGACCCCGACCTCCGGCCAGGTCTGGATGCTGCTCTGGCACGGCCAGGCCGGTTCCCCCGACGCCCAGTACGGCCACATGGAGGTCGACGGCCACGGCTACGCCCCCTGTGTCACCTCCGCCCAGGAGCTGTCCGCCAGCGGCTGGAACCGGTCGTACGAGGTGGTGGACGCGCTCGACGCCGCCCGTGTCCTCTACCCCGACCACTACGGCCTGTGGCTGAACCCGCACGCCCCGGGCGGCGGCGTCGGCATCCCCTGGCTGGATCTGCGCCGCATCGCCACCGGCCTGGACCGCCAGCCCGCCGGACCGCTGAGGCTGTCCGAACCGGCCATCGAGATCCCGCACTTCTACGCGCTGCTGACGCAGAACGCCCACCGCACCCCGGCGGTCCGCTCGCTGCGCCGCGCCTGGGTGCAGCCCGCGCTCGGGGCGCCGTACCTCGCGATCGGCCTGGACGTGTACGACACCTCCCCGTCCGCCGTCGACTCGGTGCGGGCGATGATGCGGCAGTCCGTCGTCGCGGTCCCCGACGGGCTGCCGGTGTCGACCGTGGCGATGTCCGACGAGTTCGACCCGGTGGCGATGTGGCTGCGGGCCACCACCCGCCCGTTCTACGACCGCGAGGCCCACGCCGCCCCGGTCCAGAACCCGGCGGGCGGGGGCTACGGCTACCCGCCGGCCGGGGGCGGATACTGACCGACGCGCCTCGCCGCAACCGTTTTCCGTCATCTCCGCAGAAGGTTCACGATGAAAGCACTTCTCCGCGCGTAGATTGGCGGCGATTGCCGCCGATCCGCATGGAATCTCCGTTGTGTCCCAACTGCTCCGTGTCCGGGGGGCGTTACCCCGTGTTCGGATAACGGAATCCCCTGGACTGCATCACGTTTGCGCATACTTTCTCCGTCAGACCTGGCGGGTGATCGCGACGACGCTGAAGACTCGCGACTCAGACGCGAGGTCGGCGACCTCGTGATCGATGGCAAGTCGACAAAGCCGCAATCCGCGGCAGGCGCAGCCGGTCACCACCGGCGAGAGGGGTCGCTCACCGTGACCGCACCGATCGAGACCACCGGGGCGGCAACCGAGGTGCAGCCGGAGGCTGTTCTTCAGGGTGCCGGGAAGGGGCAGATCGAGGGTCGTTCTCTGGGGCAGATCGCCTGGACCCGGTTCAAGAGGGACAAGGTCGCCGTCGCCGGCGGCGTCATCGTGATCCTGCTGATCGTCCTGGCCATCATCTCGCGCCCCCTGCAGGCCCTGTTCGGCCTCGATCCCAACGCCTTCCACCAGGACCTGATCGACCCGAACACCTCGCTGCCCAAGGGTGGTTGGGGCGGAATGAGCCTCGATCACCCGCTGGGTGTGGACCCGAAGTTCGGCCGTGACATCGCCACCCGCATCCTGGAGGGATCCTGGGTGTCGCTGGCCATCGCCTTCGGCGCCACCCTCCTGTCCAACGTGATCGGCGCGATCATGGGCGTCGTCGCGGGCTACTACGGCGGCCGGGTCGACACGATCATCAGCCGCCTGATGGACACGTTCCTCGCCTTCCCGCTGCTGCTCTTCGCCATCTGCATCTCCGCCACCCTCCAGGGCGGTGCGTTCGGACTCAACGGTCTGCCGCTGCACCTGAGCGTGCTCATCTTCGTCATCGGCTTCTTCAACTGGCCCTATCTCGGCCGGATCGTCCGGGGCCAGACGCTCGCCCTGCGCGAGCGCGAGTTCGTGGACGCCTCTCGGGGGATGGGCGCCAAGGGCCCGTACATCCTGTTCCGCGAGTTGCTGCCGAACCTGGTCGGCCCGATCATCGTCTACGCGACGCTGCTGATCCCGACCAACATCCTCTTCGAGGCATCCCTGAGCTTCCTCGGCGTCGGCATCCAGCCCCCGCAGGCCTCCTGGGGCGGCATGCTCCGAGAAGCGGTGACCTTCTACCAGGTCGATCCCGCGTACATGATCGTGCCTGGCCTGGCCATCTTCGTGACCGTCCTGGCGTTCAACCTGCTCGGTGACGGTCTCCGCGATGCTCTCGACCCGCGCAGCCGCTGACGCCTGCTTCCGAGAGCCCAACAAGTTTCCGACAATGGAGGGGAACCCGCCCATCATGCGAAGGTCAGCGCTGGCCGCGATCGCGGCCATCGGAAGTGCCAGCCTGTTGCTCGCAGGCTGCAGCAAGGCCGATGACAACTCGAATGGCGACAACGGAGGCAAATCGGCCGGGGCCAACGCCGCGACCAAGGGCGTCGTGAACGCCTCCTCGAAGAAGGGCGGGACGCTCACCTACGAACTGTCCGACGTCCCGGACTCCTTCGACCCCGGCAACACGTACTACGCGTACATGTACAACCTCAGCCGGCTGTGGGCCCGCCCCCTGATGACGTTCAAGCCCGGCCCCGGCCAGCAGGGCAACACCCTCGTCCCGGACCTCGCGGCGAGCAAGGGCGTCTCCAGCGACGGCGGCAAGACCTGGACGTACAAGCTGCGTGCGGGCCTGAAGTACGAGGACGGCACGCCGATCACCTCGAAGGACGTCAAGTACGCCGTCGAGCGGTCCAACTTCGCGCGTGACGTGCTCTCGCTCGGCCCCAACTACTTCCAGCAGTTCCTGGCGGGCGGCGACAAGTACAAGGGCCCCTACAAGGACAAGAGCGCCGAGGGCCTGTCCTCCATCGAGACGCCGGACGACACGACCATCGTCTTCCACCTGAAGCAGGCCTTCCAGGAGTTCGACTACCTGGTCGCGGCCCCGCAGACGGCGCCGGTGCCCCAGTCCAAGGACAAGGGCGTCGACTACGTCAAGCAGATCGTCTCCTCGGGCTCGTACAAGTTCCAGAGCTACGAGGAGGGCAAGCAGGCCGTCCTCGTGCGCAACGAGAACTGGGACCCGAAGACGGACCCGCTGCGCAAGCAGCTCCCGGAGAAGATCGTCGTCAAGCTGAAGGTCAACCCGGAGACGATCGACAAGGACGTCCTGGCCGGCACCGCGATCGAGCTGGCCGGTACGGGCGTCCAGGCCTCGACCCAGGCCCAGGTGCTCAACGACGCCGCCAAGAAGGCCAACACGGACAACACCTACGGTGGCCGGCTCGTCTACATGGCGATCAACACCAAGGTGAAGCCGTTCGACAACGTCGCCTGCCGCAAGGCCGTGGAGTACGCGGTCGACAAGGTCTCGGTGCAGACCGCCGAGGGCGGCCCGATCCGCGGCGACATCGCCTCCACCGTCCTCCCGCCGGACATTCCCGGCTACGAGAAGGCGGACGCGTACGCGACCCCGGGCAACAAGGGTGACGTCGCCAAGGCCAAGGAGCAGCTGAAGGCCTGCGGCAAGTCGTCGATCAACACGACCATCACGGCCCGTTCGGACCGTCCGCAGGAGATCGACGCCGCCACGGCGATCATCGCCTCCCTGAAGAAGGCCGGCATCAACGCCAGCCTCAAGCAGTACCCGTCGGGCAAGTACTTCACCGACTACGCCGGTGTGCCGAAGTTCATCAACAAGAACAACGTCGGCCTGATGATGATGCAGTGGGGCGCCGACTGGCCGTCCGGCTACGGCTTCCTGCAGCAGATCATGAACGGCCACGCGATCAGCCAGTCGGGTAACACCAACCTGTCGCAGTACGACAACAAGGCCGTCAACGACCTGCTGGGCAAGGCGATCGCGACTCCGGACATGGCCGCGCGCAACACGATGTACGCGCAGATCGACAAGCAGGCCATGGACGACGCCGTGATCGTCCCGCTGGCCTACTTCAAGGTCCTGCTGGCCCGGCCCAAGGCCACCAACCTGGTGTCCTCCGCTGCCTGGAGCGGTCAGTACGACTACCTGAACATCGGCACCAAGTAGCAGCCCTGGAAGGCAGGTGAAGGCATTGGTGCCCGCGGGCTTCGCGGCCCGCGGGCACCGGCGCCGGCCCCCGTGATCTCGTACATCCTCCGCAGGACGTTGGCGGCAGTGATCCTGCTGCTGGTCGTCTCCGCGGTCACCTTCGCCATCTTCTTCCTGCTGCCACGGCTGGCCGGCCAGACGGCCGACCAGCTGGCGACGCAGTACCTCGGCAAGAGCCCGTCGAAGGCCGACATCCTCGCGGTCAAGCACAACCTCGGTCTGGATCAGCCCCTTTACCTCCAGTACTGGCACTTCATCAAGGGGATCGTGGCCGGCGCCACCTACAACCTGGGCCCCACCACGGCGCACTGCGACGCGCCGTGCTTCGGCTACTCCTTCAAGACCCACCAGGCCGTCTGGCCGCAGCTGACCTCCCGCATGCCGGTGACCCTCTCGCTGGCCTCCGGTGCCGCGGTCCTGTGGCTCGTCTCGGGCGTGACCGTCGGTGTGATCTCCGCGCTGAAGCCGCGCTCGTTCTTCGACCGCACCTTCATGGGCATCGCGCTCGCCGGTGTCTCGCTGCCCATGTTCTTCACCGGCAACCTGGCCATCCTGCTCTTCGTCTTCAAGTGGCCGATCTTCGGCCGCGAATACATCCCGTTCACCCAGAATCCCGAACAGTGGGCCAACACCCTCTTCCCCGCGTGGTGTTCGCTGGCGCTGCTGTACTCCGCCATCTACGCGCGGCTCACCCGCTCCGGCATGCTGGAGACGATGAACGAGGACTACATCCGCACGGCCCGCGCCAAGGGCCTGCGGGAGCGCAAGGTCGTGGTGCGGCACGGACTGCGGGCCGCGCTCACGCCGATCATCACGGTCTTCGGCCTGGACATCGGTCTCCTGCTCGGTGGCGCGGTGATCACGGAGACCGTGTTCTCGCTGCCCGGCGTCGGTCAGTACGCCGTGCAGGCCATCGATGACAACGACCTGCCCCCCATCCTGGGCGTGACCCTGCTCACCGCCTTCTTCGTCGTGATCGCAAATCTCCTGGTGGACCTGCTCTACGCGGCCGCCGACCCGCGGGTGAGGCTCTCGTGACCGAACTGTCCAAGACCGGTGCCGCCGTCGGAGAACCGACCTCCACGGCGAAGGCGCCCGAAGCCTTCCTCGAGGTCCGCGACCTGAAGGTGCACTTTCCCACCGACGACGGCCTGGTCAAGTCCGTCGACGGGCTCAGCTTCTCGCTGGAGAAGGGCAAGACCCTCGCCATCGTCGGCGAGTCCGGGTCAGGCAAGTCGGTGACCTCGCTGGCCATCATGGGCCTGCACCGCCTGGGAGCGCGCGGCAAGAACGTGCGGATGTCCGGTGAGATCTGGCTGGACGGCAGGGAACTGGTCTCCGCCGCCCCGGACGACGTGCGCAGGCTGCGCGGCCGCGAGATGGCGATGATCTTCCAGGACCCGCTGTCCGCGATGCACCCGTACTACAAGGTCGGCGACCAGATCGTCGAGGCGTACCGGGTGCACCACGACGTCAGCAAGAAGGTCGCCCGCAAGCGGGCCATCGAGATGCTCGACCGCGTGGGCATCCCGGAGCCGGCCAAGCGCGTCGACGGCTACCCGCACGAGTTCTCCGGCGGCATGCGCCAGCGCGCCATGATCGCCATGGCGCTGGTGAACAACCCCGAGCTGCTCATCGCGGACGAGCCGACGACCGCCCTCGACGTCACGGTCCAGGCACAGATCCTCGACCTGATCCGCGACCTGCAGAAGGAGTTCGGCTCCGCGGTCATCATGATCACCCACGATCTCGGCGTGGTCGCCGAGATCGCCGACGACGTCCTGGTGATGTACGGCGGCCGGTGCGTGGAGCGCGGCCCGGCCGACGAGGTCTTCGATCAGCCCCAGCACCCCTACACCTGGGGCCTGCTCGGCTCGATGCCCCGCATCGACCGCGAGACCTCCGAACGGCTCATCCCGGTCAAGGGCCAGCCGCCGAGCCTCATCAACGTCCCCTCGGGCTGTGCCTTCCACCCGCGCTGCCCGTACGCGGACATCCCCAAGGGGAACGTCACTCGCACGGTCCGCCCCGAGCTGGAGCAGGTGAGCACCGGGCACTGGACCGCCTGCCACCTCCCGGTCGAGGACCGTGAGCGGATCTGGACCGAAGAGATTGTGCCGAAGCTGTGAGTGAGACCAAGAAGACGGACGAGGCCGTGATCCCTCAGCAGGCTTCGGCTTCCGAGGGCTCGGCGGAGACGGACGTGCTGCTCAAGGTCGAGGGCCTGACCAAGCACTTCCCGATCAAGAAGGGCCTTCTCCAGCGCCAGGTCGGCGCGGTGAAGGCGGTCGACGGCATCGACTTCGAGGTGCGCAGGGGCGAGACCCTGGGCGTCGTCGGGGAGTCGGGCTGCGGCAAGTCGACCATGGGCCGGGTCGTCACCCGGCTCCAGGACCCGACCGGCGGCCGGATCACCTTCGACGGGCGGGACATCACCCGGCTGAAGACCGGGCAGATGCGCCCGCTGCGCCGCGACATCCAGATGATCTTCCAGGATCCGTACGGCTCCCTGAACCCCCGCCACACCATCGGCTCGATCGTCTCCGCGCCCTTCCGGCTGCAGGGCGTGGAGCCCGAGGGCGGCGTGAAGAAGGAGGTCCAGCGGCTGCTGGAGCTGGTCGGTCTCAGCCCCGAGCACTACAACCGCTACCCGCACGAGTTCTCCGGCGGTCAGCGCCAGCGCATCGGCATCGCCCGCGCGCTCGCGCTGAAGCCGAAGCTGGTGGTGGCCGACGAGCCGGTCTCCGCGCTGGACGTGTCGATCCAGGCGCAGGTCGTGAACCTCATGGACGACCTCCAGCAGGAGCTCGGCCTGACGTACGTGATCATCGCGCACGACCTGTCGGTCGTCCGGCACGTCTCGGACCGGATCGCGGTGATGTACCTCGGCAAGATCGTCGAGCTCGCCGACCGCACCTCGCTGTACGAGGCGCCGATGCACCCGTACACCAAGGCGCTGATGTCGGCGGTGCCGGTTCCGGACCCGAAGCGCCGGGGCGTGAAGAGCGAGCGCATCCTGCTGCGCGGTGACGTGCCGTCGCCGATCGCCCCGCCGAGCGGCTGCCGGTTCCACACCCGCTGCTGGAAGGCGACGGAGATCTGCAGGACGACCGAGCCGCAGCTCCTGGAGCTCAAGCCCGGGCAACGGGTCGCCTGCCACCACCCGGAGAACTTCGCCGACCAGGCCCCCCAGGACACCGTGCTGCTCTCGGCGGCGAAGGCGGCCTCGGAACTGATCTCCGAGGAGGCGCTGGCCAAGTCGGCGGCGACCTCGGCGGCGGTGGCGGCGGTGGCCGACGAGATCACCGCCGCGCACTCCGAATCCGACACGCCGCCCTCCGACGGCACGAAGGAGCCGGCCGAGGCTTCGGCGGACACGGACACGGACACGGACGTGGAAGCGGAGACGGCTCCGGAGCCGGACCCGGAGCCGGAGTCCGGGACCGGCTCGGAAGCGGAGGCGGACGAGGAGGCCGGTTCGGAGGCCGACGCCGAGACGGCGGCCTCCGAGGCCGACGCCGAGACGGATGCGCCCGAGGCCGAGGCGGATGCCTCTGGCGCCCCGAGCGGCGACAGTGCCGGCGAGAGCGACCGCCAGGAGTCGTCCGACGCCTGACCCACGATGGCCTGACAAGGCCATGCACATGACCGAACGGGTGAGTGCAGAGTCCGCCCCGGCCGTGCGATCCACTGACCGACGCACGCGCGAGGGGGCGACTCGTCGCACTCTCCCGTTCGGCACGTCCGGCGGCCGTCACCACCGCGGCTACCTGGGAAAGGGCTCCACACGACCGGCAATGCCATCCTGTGAGCCTGGCTGTCCTTGCATTACAAGGCCCACCCCGCTCCCTGGGTAAGAATGTCGGGGTGCTTCAACCACTGTTCAGCCCCTCCGTCCAGCACACAC
Source organism: Streptomyces sp. NPDC003393 (assembly GCF_053589015.1). Taxonomy (NCBI): domain Bacteria; kingdom Bacillati; phylum Actinomycetota; class Actinomycetes; order Kitasatosporales; family Streptomycetaceae; genus Streptomyces; species Streptomyces sp. NPDC003393. Next base: position 65,692 of record NZ_JBSFRB010000040.1, read on the forward strand.
TCGACCTGGTCGGCATCTTCGTCTTCGCCATCTCCGGCGCACTGCTGGCCGTCCGCAAGAACTTCGACGTCTTCGGCATCGCCGTGCTCGCCGAGGTCACCGCGCTGGGTGGAGGTCTGTTCCGCGACGTCGTGATCGGGGCCGTACCCCCGGCCGCCTTCACCGACCTCGGGTACTTCCTCACCCCGCTGTTCGCCACGGTCGTGGTGTTCTACCTGCACCCGCACGTGGAGCGCATCCAGTCGGCGGTCCTGGTCTTCGACGCGGCCGGCCTCGGCCTGTTCTGCGTCTCGGGGACCACCAAGGCGTACGACTACGGGCTGAGCCTCACCTCTTCGGCGACCCTGGGCATGGCCACCGCCGTGGGCGGCGGTGTGCTGCGGGACGTGCTCGCCAACGAGGTGCCCTCGCTGCTGCGCTGGGACCGCGACCTGTACGCGGTCCCGGCGATCGTCGGCGCCACCATGGTGGTGCTGTGCATCCACTACGACGCGCTGACCCCGCTCACCACCGGGCTGGCCGTCGTCACCGCCTTCGTGCTCCGCCTGCTCGCCATGCGGTACCACTGGCGAGCTCCGCGGGCCTGGAACCGGCGCTCGACCGTCCGGGAGGAGTAGCGGAGTTCGCCGGGTCCCCGAGGGCCGTCTCCGCGCAGGTCAAAAGCTACCGCTTAGTAATTTCCTGTTGTACCGTTCATCCATGCCAGAAGCAGCTTCCGCCCCGGCCGCGCGGGCCACGATCGACGACAGTGAGTTCGACCGGGACACCGCGGTGACCCGCCGCGCCCCGGGCGTCTACGACATCGACCTCTCGGCCGGCTGGACCATCATCAACGCCGTCAACGGCGGCTATCTGCTGGCCGTCCTCGGTCGCGCCCTCGCGGACGCCCTGCCGCACCAGGACCCGTTCAGCATCACGGCGCACTATCTGACGGCTTCCCGGCCCGGACCCGCCGTCGTGCGCACGGACGTGGTCCGCACCGGCCGCACCCTCTCCACCGGCCAGGCCTCCCTTCTCCAGTACGACGCGGACGGCCGCGAGGTGGAGCGCATCCGCGTCCTGGCCTCCTACGGCGACCTGGGCGCCCTCCCCGACGACGTGCGCACCACGGCGAAGCCGCCCGCCATCCCGCCGATGGAACAGTGCTTCGGCCCGCAGGACGGGCCGGCCCCCGTCCCCGGCAGCTCGGCCATCACCGACCGCCTGATGCTCAAGCTGGACCCGGCCACCCTCGGCTGGGCGCTCGGCTCGCCGTCCGGCAAGGGCGAGATGCGCGCCTGGTTCGGGCTCGCCGACGGCCGGGACGCCGACCCGCTCTCCCTGCTGCTCGCCGTGGACGCGCTGCCGCCGACAGCGTTCGAGATCGGCCTGACGGGCTGGGTCCCGACGGTCGAGCTGACCGTGCACGTCCGCTGCCGCCCGGCGCCGGGCCCGCTGCGCGTCTCCATCACCACGCGCAATCTCACCGGCGGCTTCCTGGAGGAGGACGCCGAGGTCTGGGACAGCGCCGACCGGCTGGTGGCGCAGTCCCGGCAGCTGGCCCGCGTCAGGCTCGGCTGAACGACGCGCGTCAGGCTCGCCTGAGCGGCCCCGCCGGGCTCGGCTGAGCGGCCCCGCCGGGCTCGGCTGAGCGGCCCCGCCGGGCTCGGCTGAGCGGCCCCGCCGGGAGCGGCGGAGCCGCGTGCGTCAGGCCCGGTCGAGCGGTGTGCGCCCCAGCCAGGCTGCCAACTGCTCGTAGACACCGGCTCCGTCCTCGGCCTCGCGGCGGGTGCCGAACGGCGTCTGGCCACCCCGAGGCCGCTCGTCGGGCAGCGCCCGGCGGGCGGTGGCGAGCGCGAACTCGGCCAGTTCCGGGTCGAGTGCGAGCGGGTGGCCGAGGGCCTCGGCGAGATCCCAGGTGTGCGTCACGATCTCCATGACGTAACCGGAGAGTGCCGCGTGGCCGGGCACCTCGCCCCAGGGCACCCGCACCGTCGTGCTCATGCGCTCGTCGCTCGCCCACGCCTTCAGGGCACGGGCGCGTGCCTCGTCGTAGGCCGCCGGCCAGCCGTCGTCCAGGACGCCCTCGGCGAACGAGCTCATCGAGAGCCCGTCCCCGCCCTCACCGACCACCGCGATGCGCACGGTGCCGCCCACGATGTGGCTGAGCAGGCGCCGTACGTCGAACTCGGCGCAGGGCGTGGGGGCGGTGAGCTGCTCGGGCCGGACGGTCTTGACGACGGCGGCGGCCTGTTCGGTGGCGCGGGTGTACAGCGGGCGGGGGTCGGTGCCGTTCGGCCGGGGGTCGATGGCGTTCATGGGTCTCCTCGGTGCGTCCGTCGGTCGGTGCGCGGCCCAGGGTGCCCGGATAACCTGACAGTTTCCGTCAGCATTTGATCGGCGCCCGCCACGACGAGAGGGTGGGGGCGTGAAAGCCGACCGCCTGCTGTCGATCCTGCTGCTCCTCCAGACCCGGGGCCGGGTGCCCGCGCACGAGCTCGCCGACCGGCTGGACGTCTCGGTGCGCACCATCTACCGCGACATCGAGGCCCTGTCGGCCTCCGGCGTCCCGGTCTACGCGGAGCGCGGCCGGCACGGCGGCATCGAACTGCTCGCCGGATTCCGCACCGACGTCACGGGCCTGACCGCCGACGAGTCCCGCGCGCTGTTCATCCTCGCCGCGCAGGGCGCGCACGCCGCGCTCGGGCTGGACGCGGCGCTCGGCTCGGCCCTGCGCAAGGTGATGGCGGCGCTGCCGGCCCCGCACCGGCCCGCCGCCGAGGTGACCAGCCGCCGGATCCTGGTGGACGCCACCCGCTGGAAGAGCGGCCCGCGGCAGACCGTCGACCTGGACGTCCTGAAGGACGCGGTGTTCGCCGACCGGCGTCTGAGGCTGCGCTACCGGCACAGCGGCGAGCGTGAGCCGCGCACCTACACCGTCGATCCCTACGGCCTGGTCTCCAAGGCGGGTGTCTGGTACCTGGTCGCCGACCGGCGGGGCAGGCCACAGCTGTTCAGGGCCGACCGGGTGCGCTCCGCCCGGCTCCTGGACGATCCCGTACGGCGCCGGCCGGGCGTGGAACTCGCCGACGCCTGGGAGGTGCTGCGCCGCCAGGTGGAGGAGCGTCCCGGCGGGATCGACGTCACCGTTCGGGTGCGCCGCGCGCACCTGGACATGTTCCTGCGCCTGCACGGCTCGGCGCTGGCCGCCCCGCCCGACGACGACGGCGCGAGCGAATGGGTCACCGCCCGGATGTCGTACGGCGTCCCGCGCGCGGTGCGCCAATTGCTCGGTTTCTCGGACCGGGTGGAGGTGCTCTCGCCGCCCGAGGCACGTGAGGAGCTGCGGGCGGCGGTCGCCGCCGTCGCGGAGCTGTACGAGACGGGAACGGTCAGTCCAGCCAGTGCCGGCGGCCCACGCTGATCAGCCGCAGCTGCCGGGTGGCGAGCCGGGTGACGCGCTCGCGCTCCTCCGGCGTGGCGTCCAGGGCCTCCAGGAAGAGCGAGGCGGTGATCAGCATCTGGTCGACGTAGAGGTGGGCGAGCATGAGCAGGTCGTCCTCGCTCCAGCCCGCGGACTGCGGGTCCTTGGCCAGCTCGTCCTTCACCTCGCGGGCGAAGCACGCCAGTTGCTCCCGGATCGCCTCCCGTACCGGCTGCACGCCGCCGTGCCGCTCCCGGGCGATGAACCGGACATGGGTGGGATACGCCCTCACGTGACCGGAGATCAGTTCGACGGCCCGCACGATGCGTTCCTCGCTGTCGTCCGCCGGGGACACCGTCGTCCGGATCATCGGGTGCAGGCTGCCCAGAGCCTCCTCCACCAGGGCCACGCCGAGGTCCGCCGTGGAGCGGAAGTGCCGGTAGAAGGCGGTCGGGGCCACACCGACGGCGCGCGTGACCTCGCGCAGGCCCAGGCTGCTCAGGCTCTGCTCCTCCAGCAGGCCGAGCGCCGCGTCCAGGAGGGCCCTCCGGGTCTTCTGCTTCTGGGCCTGGCGAACACCGAGAGTGTGACTCATGCCATGCAGTTAACAACTGTTCTCCGGAATTTCAAAGCGGTGCAGCGCGCTAGACTTCGTAGTCAGTGAACAACTGTTACTCGTAAGCGCTCACGAGAGAACGCCGGAGGGGGATCCGATCCCATGCTGTTCCTCGTCGCCGCACTGCTGCTGCTCGGCGTGGCCCTGGGCACCGTGGCCCACGCGCCGCTCGGCTTCACCGTGGCCGCCGCCGTCGTGATCGCCGTCTGGCTCGGCATCTTCGCGCTCCGCGAGCGCCACGCCCGCCGCCGCGGCACGTCCCACTGACCACGCGCCCACCACTTCCCTCGGGAGCCATCGCCATGCAACTCACCGCACCGGCCACGCGCCGCACCGCCCTGCGCGACGCCGACGGCATGGCCGTCGCGTCCTTCATCCTCGGCCTGCTGGGCCTTCTCGTCCTCAACCTCTTCCTCGGTCCCATCGCCATCACCCTCGCGGCAGTGGCCCTCTGGCGCGGCACCGCCCGCCGCGGCCGGGCCCTCCTCGGACTCTCCCTGGGCATCGCCGACCTGATCGTCCTCGTCACCCTCATGCAGTTGGACCACACGGTGTCCTGGAGCTTCTGACCTCGCAGGGGCGCCGCGGGCAGTCGTCCCACGAGGCGACGGGGGCCCTCCCAAGCCGTTCGGGCAAGGGGGAGGGCCGGCGCACCCGCCGAGTGACGGCGCCCCGCCGACCCGGTCCGGGTGGAGCCGCGGCACGCATTCGCGGGCCGCCGCGCACCTGATCCCGGGCCACCCGCGAGCGCCCGTAGAATCAGGCACACCATGGCTTACCTCGACCACGCCGCGACCACCCCCATGCTCCCGGAGGCGGCAGAGGCACTGACCGCCGCGCTGGGCGTCACCGGCAACGCCTCCTCCCTCCACGCATCCGGCCGCCGGGCCCGCCGCACGGTCGAGGAGGCCCGCGAAACCCTCGCCGAATCCCTCGGCGCCCGTCCCAGCGAGGTGGTCTTCACCTCCGGCGGCACGGAGGCCGACAACCTCGCCGTCAAGGGCCTGTACTGGTCACGCCGCGCCGCCGACCCGGCCCGCACCCGCGTCCTCGCCAGTCCCGTCGAGCACCACGCCGTCCTCGACGCCGTCCACTGGCTCGGCGAACACGAGGGCGCCACCGTCGAGTACCTGCCGGTCGACTTCTACGGCCGCGTCCACCCCGAAGCCTTGCGCGAGGCGATCGCCCGCAACCCCGACGACGTGGCCCTCGCCACCGTCATGTGGGCGAACAACGAGATCGGGACGCTGCTCCCGGTGCGCGAACTGGCCGAGACGGCCGCCGAGTTCGGCGTGCCCCTGCACTCCGACGCCGTGCAGGCCTTCGGTCAGGTCCCCGTCGACTTCGCCGACTCCGGGCTGGCCGCGATGACGGTCTCCGGCCACAAGATCGGGGGGCCGTACGGGATCGGCGCGCTGATCCTCGGCCGCGAGCACAACCCCGTACCCGTCCTGCACGGCGGCGGCCAGGAGCGCCATGTCCGCTCCGGCACCCTCGACGTGCCCGCGATCGCCTCCTTCGCGGTGGCCGGCCGGCTCGCCGCCGAGCAGCGCGAGTGGTTCGCCCGCGAGGTCGGCGCCCTGCGGGACCAACTGATCACCGTCGTCCGCACGGCCGTCCCGGACGCGATCCTCGGCGGCGATCCGGCCCCCGAGGGGCGTCTTCCGGCCAACGCCCACTTCACCTTCCCGGGCTGCGAGGGCGACTCCCTGCTGCTCCTGCTGGACGCCCAGGGCATCGAGTGCTCGACCGGCTCGGCCTGCACGGCGGGCGTCGCCCAGCCCAGCCATGTGCTGCTGGCCGCCGGCGCCGACCCGGACCTGGCCCGCGGCACCCTCCGCTTCTCCCTCGGCCACACGTCCACCGAGGCCGACGTCGAGGCGGTCGCCAAGGCCATCGGCCCGGCGGTGGAGCGGGCCCGGGCGGCAGGTCTGACGTAGGGCCCGGAGCCCGGATCACGCCCTGGCCCGGCGCACCAGCCGTATGTACCGGTCCCAGTCCCAGTGCGGCCCGGGATCGGTGTGGTCGGCGCCCGGCACCTCGGCATGGCCGACGATGTGCTCGCGGTCGACGGGTATGCCGTACCGTCCGCAGATCCGCGCCGTCAGCCGGGCCGAGGCGGCGTACATCGCGTCGGTGAAGGACGACGCCCGCTCGACGAATCCCTCGTGCTCGATGCCCACGCTGCGCTCGTTGTAGGCGCGGTTGCCGGCGTGGAACGCCACGTCCAGCTCGCGGATCATCTGGGTGACCTGCCCGCTCGCGCGGACGATGTAGTGCGCGGCGGCCCGGTGCCCCGGGTCCTGGAACGCCCTCACCGCGCTCGTGTAGCCGCCCTGGGTGACATGGACCACGACGCGGTCGATCGTGTAGTCGTCCGGGCGGTCCGCCCGCCGGTAGTTCGACGGGGAGGCCGCCAGCCACCGCGCGCCCCCGAAGTCCACCGCGCCCGCCACCCGCGGACGCTGGGTGCCCGGCAGCCCCCACCACAGGTGGGCCAGCCCCTTGCGCTCCACCGCGGCCCCGCCCGCGACCACCGCCACGGCCCCGCCGAGGAGCAGCGCCCGACGTCCCGGCTGCTTGTCCTTGTCACCGTTCCTCGCCCCCACGCGCTCTCCAACGGATATCCGGCGGCCCCGGTTCCCGCACACCCGTACCCTGAAAGGGCTATGACTGAGACCCCGCAGCGCTCCCGCCCCCTCCGCGTCCTCGCCGCCATGTCGGGCGGGGTCGACTCCGCCGTCGCCGCCGCCCGTGCCGCCGAAGCCGGCCACGACGTCACCGGCGTCCACCTCGCGCTCTCCGCGAACCCGCAGTCCTTCCGCACGGGCGCGCGGGGCTGTTGCACCATCGAGGACTCGCGCGACGCCCGCCGCGCCGCCGACGTCATCGGCATCCCGTTCTACGTCTGGGACCTCGCCGACCGCTTCCGCGAGGACGTCGTGGAGGACTTCGTCGCCGAGTACGAGGCCGGCCGCACCCCCAACCCGTGCCTGCGCTGCAACGAGAAGATCAAGTTCGCCGCGCTCCTGGACAAGGCGCTGGCCCTGGGCTTCGACGCGGTGTGCACCGGCCATTACGCCAAGGTGATCGTGCGCGAGGACGGCTCCCGCGAGCTGCACCGCGCCTCCGACATGGCCAAGGACCAGTCGTACGTCCTCGGCGTGCTGGACGACAAGCAGCTGGCGCACGCGATGTTCCCGCTCGGCGACACGGTCACCACCAAGGAGGAGATCCGCGCCGAGGCCGAGCGCCGGGGGCTCGCGGTCGCCAAGAAGCCCGACTCGCACGACATCTGCTTCATCGCCGACGGCGACACCCAGGGCTTCCTCGCCCGGCGGCTCGGCAGGGCCGAGGGCGACATCGTCGACGAGTCCGGCGCCAAGGTGGGCACCCACGGGGGCGCGTACGGCTTCACCATCGGCCAGCGCAAGGGCCTGCGCATCGGCACCCCGGCCCCCGACGGCAAGCCCCGCTACGTCCTGGACATCTCCCCGGTCACCAACACCGTGACGGTCGGCCCGGCCTCGGCGCTGGACGTGAGCGCACTGACGGCGATCAAGCCCCGCTGGTGCGGCACCGCCCCCACGGGCCCCGGCACCTACACCGCCCAGCTGCGCGCCCACGGCGGCGAGACCGAGGTGACGGCGGAGCCGGTCGACGGCGAGCTGCGCGTGACCTTCACCGAGCCGGTCCGCGGCGTCGCCCCCGGCCAGGCGATCGTCCTCTACGACGGCACGCGTGTGGTGGGCTCGGCGACCATCGCCTCCACGGTGCGGGCGACGGCCGGAGTGGCGTGAGAGCCGACGGCGCCGGTGGCCGCGGAGCCGCGTGAGGGCCGTACCGGTGCCTACGCGCCGTAGAACTCCGCGAGCACCGGCGCCAGAACCTCCGGTTCCACCGCGTGGGTCTGCCCCTTGAGCAGGCGGTACGTCCCCTGGGACGCGGCCAGCGCCACCTGCCGGGCCGCCTCGCGCATCCGGTCCGGACTGGCGTCGCCCGCGGCGGCCAGGACCGGCACGGTGATCGAGGCCAGCATCTCGCGCGGCACTGTTCCGTCGCCCATCACGGCGTCGTCGTAGGCCAGGGTCGGCGCGATGGCCTCCAGACCCGGCCACATGGGGGACTGACGGGCGCTCACGATCATCTGCTCGGCCAGCCCGGTGACACGAAGGAACAGCTCCACCGCGTCACCGCGCCGGCCCTCGGCGAGCGCGGCGGCCAGGGCGCCGGAGTACTCGGCGTGCTCCCGTCCGTCGTCCTCGCGCACCTCGAACGGCGGCTCGTACACGGCCACCCTGCTGACCGGCAGTCCGCTCGCCGCCGCCCGCAGCACCAGCGCGCCGCCCGAGGAGATGCCGTACAGCGCCGCCTCGCCGCCCACCGCGTCCAGCACGGCCGCGAGGTCCTCCACCTCGCGCTCCACCGCGTAGGGCGCCGTGTCCCCGCTCTCGCCGCGGCCCCGGCGGTCGTACACGACGGTGCTGAAACGGTCCGCGAGCGCCGCCGCCAGCGGTGCGACCGTGGCGCCGGTGGACATCGCCCCGCTGACGAGGACGACCACCGGCCCCCGACCGGTGCGCTGGTAGGCGATCGAGGTGCCGTCACGCGAGATGGTCTTCTTGTCCATGGCTGTGAAGACTGCCACGGCGGGGGCACGCTTGTCGGGTCAAAACACCTCGACGTCGTAGAAGCAGAGGTGGTCCTTGATCTCGGCGACGTCCGGTTTCGGCTCGGGGTAGGACCACACCAGGTCCTCGGCGCCCGGCGCCGACCAGTACGACGCCGTGCCCTTGAAGGGGCAGTAGGTGTGCGTCTCGGACGGGGTCAGCAGGTCGAGGCGCACGTCCTCGGCGGGGATGTAGTAGCGCACGGCACAGCCGGTCTCGCGCAGCAGCAGCGGCCGGTCGCTCTCCGCGAGGACCTGGCCGTCGTGCACGACGCGTACGCGCTGGGTGCCCTGCTCGATGGTGATCGTGTGTCCTTGGGTCATATCGGTACAGCGCCCCCGGCCCCCGGCTTCTTCCCGTGCGGGGCGCACCTCTTCCCGTGCACCGCGCCCGCTTTCCCGTGCGCTGAGCACATTTCAGGGCCGCGTACGGTTGACGCATGAACATCTGCGTCTTCCTCTCCGCCGCCGACCTCGACGACCGCTACACCCGTCCCGCGCGGGACTTCGCCCGGCTGCTCGGCAAGGGCGGCCACAGCCTGGTGTGGGGCGGGTCCGACAGCGGACTGATGAAGGTGGTCGCGGACGGCGTGCAGGAGGCGGGCGGCCGGCTCATCGGCGTGTCGGTGGACTTCCTTGCGAACAAGGCGCGCCCCGGCGCCGACGAGATGGTCATCGCGGGCGACCTCGCCGAGCGCAAGAAGCTGCTCCTGGAGAAGGCCGACGCGGTAGTGATCATGGTGGGCGGCACCGGGACGCTCGACGAGGCCACCGAGATCCTGGAGCTGAAGAAGCACGGCCGCACCGACAAGCCCGTGGTGCTGCTGAACACGGCCGGCTTCTACGACGGCCTGCGCGAGCAGTTCCGCCGCATGGAGGACGAGGGTTTCCTGCCGCGGCCGCTGAGCGAGCTGGTGTTCTTCGCCGACGAGCCCGCGGGCGCGCTCGCCTACCTGGAGGAGTCGGTGGCCGGCCGCTGAGCCGGGGGTGCGAGCATGGCGGCATGGCTACTCATGTGATCACCGGGGCCGGCTCCGGCATCGGCGCGGCCGTGGCGCGCCGTCTGCACGCGCGCGGGGACGACCTCGTGCTGCACGCGCGCGACGCGGGCCGGGCCAAGGAGCTGGCGGCCGAGCTCCCCGGGGCGCGGACCCTGGTCGGCGACCTGGCCGAACCGGACAGGCTGAGCTGGGCCTTCTCGCACCAGTCGCTTCCCGACCGGGTCGACTCCCTGCTGCATATCGCGGGCGTCGTCGACCTCGGCCCGGTCGGCGAGCTGACCCCCAAGTCCTGGCGTCACCAGCTCGACGTCAACCTGATCGCCCCGGCGGAGCTGACCCGTCACTTCCTGCCCCAGCTGCGTGCCGCGCGTGGTCACGTGGTGTTCGTGAACTCGGGCGCGGGCCTGAGCGCCAACGCCGACTGGGCGGCGTACGCCGCGTCCAAGCACGGCCTGAAGGCGCTGGCCGACGCCCTGCGGCAGGAGGAGCACGCGAACGGCGTCCGGGTCACCTCCGTCTACCCGGGCCGCACCGCCAGCCCCATGCAGGCCAAGGTGCACCGCCAGGAGGGCAAGGAGTACGACCCGTCCCGGTGGATCGACCCGGAGTCCATCGCCACGGCCGTCCTGATGGCCCTCGACCTGCCGAGGGACGCGGAGGTCAACGACCTGACGGTGCGGCCGGGAGGCTGACCCGCGGCCGGGCGCCGGTTCCGGGGACCGGGGTGCCGGTCCGGGGGCCGGAACGCCCGGTCCTGCGACCGCGGCACACTCCTCGGCCGAAGTGTTCCGTAGGCTGCTCCGGTGAGCGAGAACAGCCAGTTCAGGTTCGGTGCCGCCACCGGGGTCGGGTCGCTGCCCGGTGGGGACGCCCGTGAGGCCGCCAAGATGGTCACCGGCACCTTCGAGGACTTCCCCTTCCTGCCCGAGCTGCCCGCCCGGGGGCCCGGCGCCGACATGATCGGCCGGACGGCCGGGATGCTCGTCGAGCTGTACGCGCGCGTGGAGCCCAGCGGGTGGCGGATCGGCGACCGGCCCGGACGGGACACCAAGCGGGCCCGGTCCTGGCTGGGGGAGGACCTCGACGCCCTGGAGGAGTTCACCCAGGGGTACGAGGGGCCGCTGAAGGTGCAGGCCGTCGGTCCCTGGACACTCGCCGCCGGCCTCGAACTGAGGAACGGAGAGGCATGCCTCTCCGACCCCGGCGCCTGCCGGGACCTCGCCGCTTCGCTCGCCGAGGGGCTCAGGCTGCACCTGGCCGAGGTCGGGCGGCGGGTGCCGGGTGCGAGGCTGGTGCTCCAGCTCGACGAGCCGTCCCTGACCGCCGTGCTGCGCGGCCGGGTGCGCACCGCCAGCGGCTACCGGACCCACCGGGCCGTGGACCGGCAGATCGTCGAGGCCACGCTGCGCGACGTGCTCGGCGCGCACCCGGAAGGACCCGCGGTGGTCCACTCCTGCGCCCCCGACGTCCCCTTCGCGCTGCTGCGGCGGGCGGGCGCCGCGGCGGTCTCCTTCGACTTCTCGCTGCTCACCGAGCGTGACGACGAGGCGATCGGGGAGGCCGTGGAGGCCGGCACCCGGCTCTTCGCCGGTGTGGTGCCGACCACGGAGGGCCCGTTGTCAGACCCTGCCGGTAGCGTCATGGGTGTCAGAACGCTGTGGCGCAGGCTGGGGCTGCGACCGGGGCTCGTCCCGGACGCGGTCACGGTCACCCCGGCGTGCGGACTCGCGGGCGCTTCCCCCGCGTACGCGCGCCGGGCGCTCGCCCACTGCGTCCGGGCGGCGAGATCCCTCGCGGACAACCCTGAGTAACGGGAGGACAACACGGTGGCCGGCGACAAGCAGCAAGCGGAGACAGCGGTGCCCGCCGAGGCACGGGAGCAGCACGCCCGGCTCGCGGAACAGGTCGAGGAGCACCGCTTCCGGTACTACGTCAAGGACGCCCCCGTCATCAGCGACGCCGAGTTCGACCAGTTGCTGCGCTCCCTGGAGGAGCTGGAGGCACGCCACCCGGAGCTGCGCACGCCCGACTCGCCGACCCAGAAGGTCGCCGGTTCGTACGCGACGGAGTTCACGGCGGTGGAGCACCGCCAGCGGATGCTCTCGCTCGACAACACCTTCAACGACGACGATCTCGCCGCCTGGACGGACCGTATCGCCAGGGAACTGGGCGCCCAGGACTACCACTTCCTGTGCGAGCTGAAGGTCGACGGCCTCGCCGTCAACCTCACCTACGAGCACGGCCGCCTCACGCGCGCGGCCACCCGCGGCGACGGCCGCATCGGTGAGGACATCACTCCCAACGTCCGGACGATCGCGGAGATCCCCGACCGGCTGAAGGGCGACGACGTCCCGGACCTCGTGGAGATCCGCGGCGAGGTCTTCTTCCCGATGGAGAAGTTCGAGGAGCTCAACCGCCGTCTGGTCGAGGCCGGTGACAAGCCCTTCGCCAACCCGCGCAACGCGGCCGCCGGTTCGCTGCGCCAGAAGGACCCGCGCGTCACCGCCACCCGCCCCCTGCACATGGTCGTCCACGGCATCGGCGCCCTGGAGGGCTACCAGGGGCTCACCCGGCTCTCCCAGGCCTACGACCTGCTGAAGACCTGGGGCCTGCCCACCTCCCCGCACAACAGGGTGGTCGACGACCTCGCGGGAATCCGCGAGTTCATCGCGTACTACGGCGAGAACCGGCACTCGGTGGAGCACGAGATCGACGGCGTGGTCGTCAAGGTCGACGAGATCCGCCTCCAGGGCCGGCTCGGTTCGACGGCGCGCGCGCCCCGCTGGGCGATCGCGTACAAGTACGCGCCGGAAGAGGTCAACACCAAGCTGATCGACATCAAGGTCGGCGTCGGGCGCACCGGCCGCGTCACTCCGTACGCGCAGGTGGAACCGGTCACCGTGGCAGGATCCGAGGTGGAGTTCGCCACCCTGCACAACCAGGAGGTCGTCAAGGCCAAGGGTGTGCTCATCGGCGATACCGTGGTGCTGCGCAAGGCCGGTGACGTCATCCCGGAGATCCTCGGCCCGGTCGTCGACCTGCGGGACGGCAGCGAACGGGAGTTCGTGATGCCGTCCGAGTGCCCCGAGTGCGGCACGCCGCTGCGGCCCATGAAGGAGGGCGACGTCGACCTCCGCTGCCCCAACGCCCGTGCCTGCCCGGCCCAGTTGCGGGAGCGGCTCTCCTACCTCGCGGGCCGGGAGTGCCTGGACATCGAGCACTTCGGCGAGGTGGCCGCCGCCGCGCTCACCCGCCCGCTGGAGCCGGCCGAGCCGCCGCTGGTCGACGAGGGCGACCTGTTCGACCTCACGGTGGAGAAGCTGCTGCCCATCAAGGCCTACGTCCTCGACCCGGACAGCGGTCTGCCCAAGCGGGACCCGAAGACGGGCGAGGAGAAGGTCGTCACGGTCTTCGGCAACCAGAAGGGCGAGCCGAAGAAGAACACCCTGGCCCTGTTGCGGAACATCGAGGCGGCCAAGGAGCGCCCGCTGGCCCGGTTCCTGAACGGCCTCTCCATCCGCCATGTCGGACCGGTGGCGGCGCAGGCGCTGGCGCGCGAGTTCCGCTCCATCGACCGCATCGAGCAGGCGAGCGAGGAGGAGCTGGCGCGCACCGACGGCGTCGGCCCGATCATCGCCGCCGCCCTCAAGGAGTGGTTCGCCGAGGACTGGCACCGCGAGATCGTGCGCAAGTGGAAGGCCGCCGGAGTTCCGCTGGAGGAGCAGGGCACCGGCGAGGAGGAGGGCCCGCGCCCGCTCGAGGGCCTGACGGTCGTGGTCACCGGAACCCTGGAGCAGTTCACCCGGGACGGCGCGAAGGAGGCGTTGCAGAGCCGGGGCGCCAAGGTGACCGGTTCGGTGTCGAAGAAGACGTCCTTCGTGGTCGTGGGCGACAACCCCGGGTCGAAGTACGACAAAGCGATGCAGTTGAAGGTGCCGGTTCTGAACGAGGACGGTTTCCGCGTCCTGTTGGAGCAGGGACCGGACGCGGCGGCCGAAGTCGCCCTCCCGACCGGTGAGTAGCGGTTGAAGGGCACGCGTTTCGCGCATACCAGATGCATACGGGTGGCCGGGGCGCATTCGGGCAACCGTCGACGACCGCTGCCCGTGGAAGCCTTCTGCGGCCTACTGTTGAGGGGTGCGCCCGCCGTGCCCAGCTGCGGCCGGGGCACCCCCGTGCTCCTCGACGAGTACGTGGAAGGGTTTTCCAGCGCGGTGCGGCCCGGGAGCGCCGGGCATCGGACCGCGCGGCGCGGGCACCGCCGGCTGTGAGAGGGACGGGAATGGAACCGACCGAGAGCGCCGCCCCGCACTCACGGCTGCGCCGGATGACCGGCGCATGGCGCGTGAGCCTGGGGCGGACGGGGGAGCGTTCGGGCGCCCGCACGTATCAGGGGCGCGCGGTCCCCGCCGCACGCGCGGCCGGGCACGGCTCGGCGGCGACGATCCGCCTGTCCGCGCAGCCGGGAGGGCAACCGCCTTCCGTGCGGGGCGCGGCCTCCGTATGGCACCGGCTCCGGCCGGCCCTGCCCGCCGTGGTCGTCGCGCTGGGCGCACTGGTCCTCGGCGCCGGCTTCTACGGCGCGTTCGCCGACGGCCACGCGCTTTTCCCGTCCGGCACGGCCGGCTGGTCGCTGGCCGTGCTCACCGGAATCATCGTCGGCCATCTGGTGATGCTCGGCCGCTCCCGCTGGTGGGGCGGGACCGGCTCCGGCACCGCCCTCACCCTGGCCGTGCTGCTGCTCTACGGCTGGGTGCCCGCCGGCCTGGTGAGCCTGGCCGTCGTCGTGCTGGTCGGCGTGGCCAGGAGCCACCGTTTCCGGTCCGGCGTGCTGAACGGCGCGGTGGACATCCTCGGCATCGCCACGGCCGCGCTCGTGCTGGGCGGCTGCGGCCGAGTCCCGACCGTCGAGCGGCCCTGGGACGCGAGCGCCTGGACCCCGTACACCGTGCCCGAGGTGGTGCTGGCCGCCGCCGTCTACCTCGCGGTCACCCGCGTCCTGCTGTGGTACCTGCACGCCCCGCCCGAGGGGTTGCCCACCATCACCCGTACTGCCCTGGTCAGACAGGGCCTGGTCGCCGTCGCCCTGCTCGGCATCGCCCCGCTGGTCTGCGTCGTCGCCGTCGCCGAACCCGTGCTGCTGCCGCTGTTCTCCATCCCGCTCATCGCCCTGGACTCCACCCTGTGGATAGCCCGCGCCCGGGCCGAGGAGCAGTTGCGCGACCGGCTGACCGGGCTGCCCAACCGGCAGTGGCTTCTGGAGCGCATCTGGACCGCTCTCGACGACGCCGAACGCATCGGCGCCCGGGCCGCCCTGATGCTGATCGACCTCGACCGTTTCCGCTCGGTCAATGACACGCTCGGTCATCTCGCCGGTGACCGGCTGCTGCTGCAGATAGCCGATCGGCTGCGGCAGGCGCTGCCGCGCGGGGCGGAGGCCGCGCGGCTCGGCGGGGACGAGTTCGCCGTATTACTGCCCGTGGCCGACTCCACGACGTCCGCGACCCGCGTCGCACGCGCACTGGTCACCACCCTCAGCTCACCGCTCGACCTGGACGGGCTCACCCTCGTCCTGGAGGCCAGCGCCGGTGTCGCCGTCTTCCCGGACCACGCGCTGGACGCCGAGGGCATGCTGCGCCGCGCGGATGTGGCGATGTACCAGGCCAAGCGGGACCGTACGGGCGTGGAGGTCTACGAGTCCAAGCGGGACTCCAACACGCCCGACCGGCTCGGGCTGCTCGGCGATCTGCGCCGGGCCCTGGACGCCCACGAGGTCCAGCTGCACTACCAGCCCAAGGTCCGCTTCGACGGCCATGTCGCCGGCCTGGAGGCGCTGGTGCGCTGGGTGCACCCGGAGCGCGGCAAGGTCCCTCCGGACGAGTTCATAGCGATCGCCGAGTCCTCGGGGCTGATGCCCCATCTGACCGAGTACGTGCTGGAGACCGCGCTCGGGCAGGTCGCGAAGTGGCGCTCCGAGGGCCTCTTCGTGCCGGTCGCGGTCAATGTCTCCCCCCGTGACGTGCACACCCCCGGCTTCGCCGGCTCGGTCGCCGCCCGGCTGGCCCGGCACGGTGTCCCGGCGGGGGCGCTGCAACTGGAGATCACCGAGCACGTGCTGCTTGAGGACCCCCAGCGGGCCGCCGACACGCTGGCCGGCCTGACCGCGCACGGCGTGAAGATGTCGCTGGACGACTTCGGCACCGGCTACTCCTCGCTGGTGCACCTGCGCAGGCTGCCGGTGAGCGAGCTGAAGATCGACCGTTCGTTCGTGGCCCGGCTGGCGGTGGACGCCGAGGACGCGGAGATCGTGCGGTGCACGGTGGATCTGGCGCACTCGCTGGGGCTGCTCGTCGTGGCGGAGGGAGTCGAGGACGACGAGACCTGGGAGCGGTTGCGCGACCTGGGTTGCGACGCCGTGCAGGGCTGGCTGGTCGCGGCGGCGATGCCGGCCGGGGAGACCACGGCGTGGCTGCGGGCGCGCGGTTCGCGCGGCTGGCAGCGCCCGCGCGCCGCCCTGCCCGCGGCAGCCTCCGACGAGTGACCCGCCCGCCGGCCGGCGCCTGCTGAGGACGGCTGTCCGGCCCGCGCGCCGGCCGGGCCCTCGACCGTGCGGGCCCTGTTCCTCGGCCACCGGCTCCGGGGCCGGCCCTGCCCCGCCACGGCCGGGCCCCGTCACGCCGCGGCCCAGCACGCCCCGTCCTGCCCCGCCGCGGTCGGCCACGGCGTCCCGGCCGGCCCGGGCGGCGACACGCTGCCGCCCTTCCTGAGCCGCGCCGAGGGACGAGAGCCGCGGCTTCGGGGATCGACTTCGCCACCGCGGTCGTTGTACTGATCAGTGCCGGACTGCTCTTCCCGGTCCGGCCCCACCACAAGGGGGACACGCCATGTCGCTGTTCGTGCCGAAGTTCGACGAGACCGTGCTGGTGCGCGACGGGGAGGCCGAGGTGGTCGGAGACGACCCGGTCGCCGTCGCGCTGCTGGCCGACAGCAGCGCCAGTGGTGGCGCGCTGTCCACCGTGCGCGTCACGCTCGGGGAGGGCGCCGACGGGGCCCGGCCGCATGTCCACCACAACTCGGCCGAGATGTTCTACTTCCTCGACGGCGAGGCCGAGGTCCTCTCCGGGGACGACGTCGTCACCGCCGGGCGCGGTGACCTGATCATCGTCCCGCCGGACCGCCCGCACGCCTTCGCCGCCGCCCCCGGCAGCACCGCCGACCTGCTGATCGTCATCACCCCGGGCGTCGAGCGCTTCGAGTACTTCCGTCACCTGCAGCGCATCCGGCTCGGCGAGGTGACCCCGGAAAGCATCCTCGAAGTGCAGGACCTCTACGACAACCACTTCCTGAAGAGCGCGGCCTGGGACGCACGGCGCGGCTGAGCCACCTCCGCCACCCCCCGCGGCAAACCGTTTCACGGCCGAGGGCCCCCGCCCCATAGGATTGGGACCTGTCGTCACATTCCCGCCTGCCTTCGGGCGGACGACGGGGACGTGACGACAGGCCCCGGCCCAAACCACACACACTCACCCCAGAGGAACGCTGCATGCCTGGCATCACGCGCGAGGAGGTCGCCCACCTCGCCCGGCTGGCGCGTCTGGAGCTGAAGCCCGAAGAGCTCGACCACTTCGCGGGACAGCTGGACGACATCATCGGCGCGGTGGCCCGCGTCAGTGAGGTCGCCGACCAAGACGTACCGCCGACCTCCCATCCGCTGCCGCTGACCAACGTCATGCGCGCGGACGAGGTCCGTCCGTCGCTCACCCCCGAGCAGGCGCTGTCCGGCGCCCCGGCCCAGGAGCAGCAGCGTTTCAAGGTGCCGCAGATCCTGGGTGAGGAGTGACAGCCATGACGGACATCAACAGCATCATCCGGCTCACCGCCGCCGAGACCGCCGAGAAGATCGCCTCCGGTGAGCTCACGGCCGTCGAGGTCACCGAGGCCCACCTGGCCCGGATCGAGGCCGTCGACGAGAAGGTGCACGCCTTCCTGCACGTGGACCGCGAGGGCGCCCTCGCCCAGGCCCGCGCCGTCGACGAGAAGCGGGCGCGCGGGGAGAAGCTCGGCCCGCTGGCCGGCGTGCCGCTCGCGCTCAAGGACATCTTCACCACCGAGGGCGTGCCCACCACCGTCGGCTCCAAGATCCTCGAGGGCTGGATCCCGCCGTACGACGCGACCCTCACCAAGCGGCTGAAGGCCGCCGACGTGGTGATCCTCGGCAAGACCAACATGGACGAGTTCGCCATGGGGTCGTCGACGGAGAACAGCGCCTTCGGTCCCACCGGCAACCCCTGGGACCTCACCAAGATTCCCGGTGGCTCCGGCGGCGGGTCGAGCGCGGCCCTCGCCTCCTACCAGGCCCCGCTCGCCATCGGCACCGACACCGGCGGTTCCATCCGCCAGCCGGCGGCCGTGACCGGCACGGTCGGCGTGAAGCCGACCTACGGCGCGGTCTCCCGCTACGGCATGGTGGCGTTCTCCTCCTCCCTGGACCAGGGCGGCCCCTGTGCCCGTACGGTCCTGGACGCGGCGCTGCTGCACGAGGTGATCGCCGGACACGACCCGATGGACTCCACCTCCATCGACGAACCGGTCCCGCCGGTCGTCGAGGCCGCCCGCAACGGCAGCGTGGCGGGCATGCGCGTCGGCGTGGTCAAGCAGTTCCGCGGCGAGGGCTACCAGGCCGGCGTCGTCCAGCGGTTCGACGAGTCCGTCGAGCTGCTCAAGGAACTGGGCGCCGAGATCGTCGAGCTGGACTGCCCGTCCTTCGACCTGGCGCTGTCGGCGTACTACCTGATCGCGCCCTCCGAGTGCTCCTCCAACCTGGCCCGGTTCGACGGCCTGCGCTACGGCCTGCGCACCGGCGACGACGGCAGCCACTCGGCGGAGGAGGTCACCTCCCTCACCCGTGAGGCGGGCTTCGGCCCCGAGGTCAAGCGCCGCATCATGCTCGGCACCTACGCGCTCAGCTCCGGCTACTACGACGCGTACTACGGCAGCGCCCAGAAGGTCCGCACCCTCATCAAGCGGGACTTCGACAAGGCGTTCGAGCAGGTCGACGTGATCGTCTCACCGACCACCCCGACCACCGCCTTCGCGATCGGCGAGCGTGCCGACGACCCGATGGCGATGTATCTCGCGGACCTGTGCACCATCCCGACCAACCTGGCGGGCAACGCGGCCATGTCCCTGCCGTGCGGTCTCGCCCCGGAGGACAACCTCCCGGTGGGCCTGCAGATCATCGCCCCGGTGATGAAGGACGACCGCCTGTACAAGGTGGGAGCCGCTGTCGAGGCCGCCTTCGTGGAAAAGTGGGGGCACCCGCTCCTGGAGGAGGCACCGTCGCTGTGAGCAAGTTGTCGAAGGCCAAGGGCTTCAAGAAGTCCAAGTCCGGTACGTACCTGTCCATGGCCACCACCGCGTTCGGCGCGATCGGTGTCGCCAAGCAGATCAAGAAGGCCCGCGTCGAGAGCGACACGCTGAGGCTGATCGACGCCGTGGTGACCGCCGCCGGCGTCGTCACCGGCCTCGCCATCCTCTACCGCGAGCTGAAGCGGCTGGGCGACGATGACGTCCTGCTGGGCTGAGAGGGAAGTTTCACCGTGACCACCATGACCGACCTGGTGTCGTACGAGGACGCGCTGGCGTCGTACGACCCCGTCATGGGCCTCGAGGTCCATGTCGAACTCGGCACCAAGACCAAGATGTTCTGCGGCTGTTCGACCGCGCTCGGCGCCGATCCGAACAGCCAGACCTGCCCCACCTGCCTCGGCCTGCCCGGCGCGCTCCCGGTCATGAACAGAACCGGCGTCGAGTCCGCGATCAAGATCGGTCTCGCGTTGAACTGCGAGATCGCCGAGTGGTGCCGCTTCGCCCGGAAGAACTACTTCTATCCGGACATGCCGAAGAACTTCCAGACCTCCCAGTACGACGAGCCGATCGCCTTCAACGGCTACCTCGACGTGCAGCTGGAGGACGGCGAGGTCTTCCGCGTGGAGATCGAGCGCGCCCACATGGAGGAGGACACCGGCAAGTCGACGCACGTCGGCGGCGCCACCGGCCGTATCCACGGCGCGCAGCACTCCCTCCTCGACTACAACCGCGCGGGCATCCCGCTCATCGAGATCGTCACCAAGCCGATCGTCGGCGCGGGCGACCGCGCTCCCGAGGTGGCCAAGGCGTACGTGCGTGAGCTGCGCGAGGTCATCCGTTCCCTCGGCGTCTCCCAGGCCCGCATGGAGATGGGCCAGATGCGCTGCGACGTGAACCTGTCGCTGATGCCGAAGGGCTCCGACAAGTTCGGCACCCGCTCGGAGACCAAGAACGTCAACTCGCTGCGGTCCGTGGAGCGCGCGGTCCGCTTCGAGATCCAGCGGCACGCGGCCGTTCTGTCCGGTGGCGGCACCATCGTCCAGGAGACCCGCCACTTCCACGAGGACACGGGCTCCACGACCTCGGGCCGGGTCAAGGAGGAGGCCGAGGACTACCGGTACTTCCCCGAGCCCGACCTGGTGCCGGTGGCCCCCGCGCGCGAGTGGGTCGAGGAGATCCGCGCGGCGCTGCCCGAGCTGCCGCTGGCCCGCCGCACCCGCCTCCTGGCGGACTGGGGCATCTCGGCCACCGACATGCAGGCCATCCTCAACGCCGGCGCCCTGGACCCGATCGTCGCCACCATCGACGCCGGTGCCGACGCCGCTTCCGCCCGCAAGTGGTGGATGGGCGAGCTGGCGCGCAGCGCCAACGAGTCCGGCAAGGCCCTGGACGAGCTGGCGATCACTCCGCAGCAGGTCGCCCGGGTGACCGAGCTGGTCGCGAAGGGAGACTTGAACGACAAGCTGGCCCGCCAGGTGATCGAGGGAGTCCTCGCCGGCGAGGGCACCCCGGACGAGGTGGTCGACAAGCGCGGTCTGAAGGTCGTCTCCGACGAGGGCGCGCTGACCGCCGCCGTCGACGAGGCCATCGCCGGCAACCCGGCCGTCGCGGACAAGATCCGCGGCGGCAAGGTCGCCGCGGCCGGCGCCCTGGTCGGCGCCGTCATGAAGGCCACCCGCGGCCAGGCCGACGCGGCCCGCGTCAAGGAACTGATCCTTCAGAAGCTGGGCGTCGGCGAGGGCTGAGCCGGGTTTCGCAGCGCTCCATCTCGGGCCGCTGCTGCTCGGGACGTGCGGCGGCCGGGTCCGGGGGCGTGCCCAGTTTCCGGC